>NZ_JAOCKC010000002.1:0-444182 GCF_029844625.1 Stenotrophomonas sp. GD03680
CGGTGACGCTGCTGCGTCACCGCTGCGGCGTGATCACCTGGGTCGGCAACCGTGCCGGCGGCGCCGGGTTCGGCACCCAGATCGCCACGCCTGCGGCGCGCTTCTGCGTGGTCGGAATGCCAATGCCGAGACCGCCGCCCACATGCGAACCATAGCTGCCGGCGCCCACGGACATGCCCACCGGCGAGCCGCTGCTGCCCACGCCCATCAGCACTACGCCGTTGGCGCCCAGTGCTGCGGCTTCGCGCTTCAGCCGCGCCACGGCGGCGTCGGTCTGGCCCTGGGTGCCGAAGCCCACCGCCGAGGCGGATTCCAGCTGGGCGATCTCCTGCGAGCCGGCCGGCGGCGTTGAATAGATCTGCACCTGTGCCGGGTCGATTGGCGCCCGCGCGCGGCCCAGCATGACCTTGGAGGTGCTGGCACAACCGGCGGCGACCAGCAGCATGGCCGCCAGTGCGGCCCAACGGATGTTCATGGCAATACCCCTGCAGGACTGGATGGGATCATCGGTGGGCCACTCTGAATCGGCGCCAACGCCCTGTGCGCTGGGCATCTAGACGCTAGCACGGCTGAGGTGAGCGGCCCGCCAACGGGAGTAGGCGACGGCGGCCGGAACGTCTATGGTTGGGGCCGGGAACCAACTGCGGGAGAGCGGCGATGGGTGTGATCAGTCTGTTGTGGGGTGTATTGGCGCTGCTGTGGATGATCCTGGCGCTGATACCGCTGCTGGGCTGGGGCAACTGGTTCCTCATTCCGTTCGCTGCGGTCGGCGCGGTGATCGCCGCGCTGGGCATTCTGTTCACCCACCCGAGCAAGCGCGGCCGGGCCTGGGCCGGCCTGGTCCTGAACGGCATCGTGGTGGTGGTGGGCATCCTGCGCCTGGGCCTGGGCGGTGGCGTGATCTGAACCTGTGGCCGGGTGCGACCGGGCGTCGCAGGGCTGCGGCCCGCAGCCGGGCAGGGGCGTACAATGAACGGCTGCGCGAGCCTGCGCGTGCCTGTGAATCCGCGCCCGGCGCGGCTGCCCCATGATCATCCGACCTCGTCCCCACGGCTGGCAACTGCTGTACATCCTGCGCGGATCGATCGTTCCGGCGATCGCACCGAAGGTGCTGGCCATCCTGATCCTGTCCATCGCCGTCGCCGCGGTGGTGGAACTGGCACCGCCGATCGGCATCGAGCGCGTCTCGGTCACGCCGTTCACCCTGCTGGGCCTGGTCCTGTCGATCTTCCTCAGCTTCCGCAACAGCGCCTGCTACGAGCGCTGGTGGGAAGGCCGCAAGCTGTGGGGGCAGCTGGTGTTCGAATCGCGCTCACTGGCCCGGCAGGTGAACCTGCTGCTGGTGGATGACGCAGGCCGCCGCCGTCGCATCGCCTATCTGGCCACCGCCTTCGCCCATGCGCTGGCCGCCCGCCTGCGCGGCCGCATCGTGGCGCTGGCGGCCCTGCCGTGGCTGGACAAGCGCCAGCGTGCGCAGCTGGCCGAGCGCGAGAACCTCCCCGATGCAGTGCTGGCGATGATCGCCGCCGAACTGGCGCAGGCGCTGCGCAGCGGCGATCTCGATCCGATCCTGTACGCCCAGCTGGAAGACCGCCTGCATGCAATGTCCTCGATCCAGGCAGGCTGCGAGCGGATCCTGACCACGCCGCTGCCGTTCGCCTACACCCTGCTGCTGCACCGCTGCGCGTGGATGTTCTGTGTGCTGCTGCCGTTCGGCTTGGCCAGCTCGCTGGGTTGGGGCACGCCGGTGTTGTCGGCGGTGCTGGCCTACGCTTTCTTCGGCCTGGACCAGCTTGGCGAAGAAATGGAAGACCCGTTCGGCCTGGAGCCGAACGATCTGCCGCTGGACGCGCTGGTGCGCACGATCGAGATCGACCAGCTTGACGCGCTCGGTGAACGCCCCCTGCCCGAACCCCTGCTGCCGCAGGGCTACCTGTTGCACTAGCCACTCCTCGGAGCCTGCCATGCCTCATCCCCACTACCGCCCGCGGCGCATGCGCCATGACGAGTTCTCACGCCGCCTCATGCGCGAGAACACGCTGACCACCGACGATCTGATCTATCCGGTGTTCGTGCACGAACCGGCCGGCCGCACCGCTGTGCCGTCGATGCCCGGTGTGGAGCGGTTGTCCATCGAGGAACTGCTGAAAGTGGCCGAAGAGGCGCTGGAGCTGGGCATCCCGGTGATCGATCTGTTCCCGGTGATCGACGCCTCGCAGAAGTCGCTGGATGCCTCGGCGGCATGGGCGGAGGACGGACTGGCGCAGCGTGCGATCCGCGCCCTGAAGTCGCGCTTCCCGGAGCTGGGCGTGATGACCGATGTGGCGCTGGACCCCTACACCACCCACGGCCAGGACGGCATCATCGATGACAAGGGCTACGTGCTCAACGACATCACGGTCGAAGCGCTGGTCAAGCAGTCGTTGTCGCATGCCGAAGCCGGCGCGGACATCGTCTCGCCGTCGGACATGATGGATGGCCGCATCGGTGCGATCCGGCGCGCGCTCGATGCCGACCATCACCTCAATGTGCGCATCATGGCCTACTCGGCCAAGTACGCCTCGGCCTTCTACGGCCCGTTCCGCGACGCGGTGGGCAGCGCGGCCAGCCTCGGCAAGGCGGACAAGAAGACCTACCAGATGGACCCGGCCAACGGCGACGAGGCGATGCGCGAGATCGCGCTGGATCTGGAAGAGGGCGCTGACATGGTGATGGTCAAGCCGGGCATGCCGTATCTGGATCTGGTGCGTCGCGTGAAGGAACAGTTCGGCGTGCCCACCTTCGCCTACCAGGTCAGTGGCGAGTACGCGATGATGAAAGCGGCGTTCGCCAATGGCTGGCTGGACGAGCGCGCCTGCGTGATGGAGTCGCTGCTTGGTTTCAAGCGCGCCGGCGCCGATGGCGTGCTGACCTATTTCGCGCCACAGGTGGCGCGCTGGCTGCGCGAGCGCTGACAATAGCGGCATCGATGGAGGGAGGAACGGCTGATGGGACCCGAACTGGGATGGATGCAATGGCTGATCTGGGGCGTCGGCACGCTGGTGTTCGGTGCCGTCATCGTCGGCGTGTTCATCGCAGCCTGGCGGGCCGGCAAACGCCCTCCCGAGCAGCTCTCCGCCGCCCGTCGGGTCGCCCGCGAACAGTCCCTGCCGGACAGCGTGCAGGCCGAACTGGCCGCGCTCAACCAGCGCAAGGACAGGGGCCAGCTGAGCGAGGCGGACTACGAACAGCAGCGCGCCAAGGTGCTGTCGCGCTGATTGCGGTGCCCAGGGCCGGCATCTACCGCATGCAGCCGGCCACGGCAGCCACTTTCGGTACCGCCAACCGGTAGAGATCCACGCCCCCGGCACGCGGCGCTTTCGCCGCACTGCTGGCGACCAGCATTTCTCCCGGCTTGGCGTTGTCGATCACCGGCGCGCCGGTCCAGCCGCCTGCCTGGTTGAAGGACAGCCCCAGCGGCTGCAGCGCCACGCCACTCCAGGCGCACCCGCTGCTCCATACCTGCGCGCTCGTGCCGCTGTCACGACTGAACACCACGGCGCCATCGTTGCCCAGCCAGTCAGCGTCGGTCTCGTCATCGGCGCTGTTCAATGCGGCCAGCGCGGTGGCCGGGCCCCGCACGCCCTCGGCATCCAGGGTGGCCACGAACAGATCCCAACCGGCGCCACGGCCCTGCTGGCGCGCGAACAGCAGCCGCCGGCCATCCATGCTCAGCGCCGGACCGCGCTCTTCGTACCGCCCACGCTCGCCGCGCAGGGCCTGTGCGTTGCCAAGCTTGCCATCGCGGGTCACGGCGGCACGGTACAGCGCCAGCTGGCCTTCGGTGCCCGCCGCGAACAGCAGCCATCGGCCATCGCGGCTGAAGTAGGGATCCCGGGCCTCACCGCTGACGTCGACCGCCAGGGCCTGTGCCTGCTGCCAGCGGCCATCGATCAGGCGGGCCTGCCACAGGCCCCAGCCGCCCTCGCCGCGGCGGGCGAAAACGATGCGCTGGCCGTCGGCACTGATCGTGCCGCGAGCCTCGTCGGCACGGGTCGAGACCACGCCCATGCCTTCGATGCCGTACTCGTTCAACGCCATCGCCACGGGGGCAGAGAGTAGACTGGCGGCAAGCACCAGCAGGGTCGGGGTGATGCGCATCATCCGGGTCCGTGCACGAAAGAGCACCAGTCTAGCCAGCTTGAGGAATCCATGACCGACCGTTACGCCGTCTTCGGACACCCCGTCGCCCACTCGAAGTCGCCGCAGATCCACGCGACGTTCGGTCGCCAGGAAGGCATCGCCATCGACTACCGCACGATCGACCTTGCCCCCGACGCCTTCCTCGCCGGCCTGGAAGCATTCGCCGCCGAAGGTGGTGTCGGTGCCAACGTCACCCTGCCGCACAAGGAAGCCGCGTTTGCGGTCTGCACTACGCTGACGGCCCGTGCGCGCCGCGCCGGTTCGGTCAACACGCTGCTGCGCAAGGGCGAGCGCTGGCATGGTGACACCACCGACGGCATCGGCCTAGTGCGCGACCTGACCGACCGCCATGGCCTGGACCTGCGCGGCCGCCGGGTGCTGATGATCGGCGCCGGCGGCTCGGCCCGCAGCGTCGCCCCGGCGCTGCTCGATGCCGGCATCACCGAGCTGGTGGTGGTCAACCGTACGCCGGAACGCGCCGATGAACTGATCGACGCGATGGGCGAGCCGGGCCGCGCCATCAGCCGCTACTGGGAAGACCTGCGCGAGCTGGGTGACTTCGAGCTGATCGTCAACGCCACCTCTGCCGGCCGTGACCGCGACGTGGAGTTCAAGCTGCCGCTGTCGCTGGTCAATTCGATGACCACCGCGGTCGACCTGAACTACGGCGAGGCGGCCATCGCGTTCCTGGCCTGGGCGCGTGCGGCGCAGTGCCGCAATACCGTCGATGGCCTGGGCATGCTGGTCGAGCAGGCCGCCGAGAGCTTCCTGCAGTGGCATGGTGTGCGCCCGCAGACCGACGAGGTCTACCAGCAGCTGCGGCAGGGCGCCCTGGCGCTGGCCGGCGAGGACTGACCGATGGACAACATGACCCTGCTGGTGACGGTGCTGAGCATGGTGGGCGTGCGCCTGCCGGTGCTGATCGCGCTGTGCGTGGGCCTGGTGTGGGTGGTGGGCGCGCCGCGCGATGCCACCCGCAGCGGCGCGCTGGCCGGGCTGCTGCTGTTGCTGCTGGCCAGCCTCGGCAGCATGGCAGCGGGCATCCTGCCGATGTGGATGGTCAGCAGCGGTGACTTCAGCGCGGTTTCGAGCATGAGCGCCATCCTGGGCGTGCTGCATTTCGCTCTGGCGATGGTGGAAGCGATCGGCATGGTGCTGCTGGTCTGGGCGCTGGTGCGCCTGCTGCGCCAGCGGCCGCCTGTGGTAGGCCGGTAAGGTCGGGCCGGGCATGTCCCGGCGCGACCGTCGATGGGCGGGTAGCGCCGGGCCATGCCCGGCGGAAGCGCCGCATCTGCCCCGGCGCTGTACGGCCATCCAGCCCATGACCGCCAAGGCCCGACGCCGCTGACCCTGTTCAGCGCACGCGCCTCGGTCCCGGCCGCCGGCCATGCGACAATGACCGGCCTGATCCAGCCACGGTAGTTCCCGGCGTGACCGAAACCGTCGCCGCTCCGCGCACGCTCGATGAGCCCTTGAAGGACGCGATCCGCAAGGCCTATACGACGCTGCAGGCCAACACTCCCGGCTTTTCCACGCGCCGCTCGCAGAGCCAGATGATCGGCGTGGTGTCGCGCGCGTTGTCGAAAAGCGGTGGCGTGGGCGTGGTCGAGGCACCCACCGGCGTCGGCAAGAGCCTGGGCTACCTGACCGCCGGCGTGCCGATCGCGCTGGCCAGCAAGAAGAAGCTGGTGATCAGTACCGGTACCGTGGCGCTGCAGTCGCAGCTGGTCGAGCGCGACATCCCGAACTTCCTCAAGGCCACCGGACTGGAAGCGACCGTGGCCCTGGCCAAGGGCCGCACCCGCTACCTGTGCACGCGCAATGCCGCCGAGGCCCAGGGCGAGGGCTCGCAGGGCGGCATGTTCGAGGATGACGCGCCCCTGTTCGACCGGCCGCTGGCGCCGATCGAAATGGACATCGCTAAGCGCCTGACCGACGCCTTCACCAGCGGTCAGTGGGACGGTGACATCGACAATGCGCCGGAGACCATAAGCCCGGGCCTGCGTGGCCGCATCACCACGCCGGCGTCGGGTTGTGCCGGGCGGCGCTGTGCGTATTCGGCGCAGTGCGCGGTGCTGCGCTCGCGCAACACCGTGCGTGATGCGCAGATCGTGGTGACCAATCACGCGCTGCTGCTGTCGGCCCTGTCGATCGGCGACAGTGACAATGGCCAGCCGTTGATCGCCGCGCCCTCGGAGATGCTGCTGGTGCTGGACGAGGGCCATCACATCGGTAACGTCGCCATCGACCAGGGCGCGGCCAGCCTGGCGCTGGACGAGATGGCCAAACGCACCGGCCGCCTGCAGATCCTGATTGCCGGCGCGTATCGCGCGGTCGACAAGGACCGCCTCGGCAACCTGCTGCCGAACGAAGCCATCGACGTCGCCAGCAACGTGGCCAAGCAGCTGCGCGCATTCCGCGACCATGTCGAAGCGGTGTGGATGCCAGCGCCGGCCGACGAGGAACCGATGTGGCGCGCGGCCAACGGTCGCCTGCCGGAAGCGTGGCGCGAGCCGATCGAAGCGCTGGCCGACGATACCCGCAGCCTCTACAACTGGGCGCATGCCGCCACCGCGCAGGTGGCCAAGGGCAAGCCGGACGACCCGGCGCGTGAGCGCCTGCAGCGCAACCTCGGCATGGCGCTGGAGATGATCGAGCAGCAGTACAACCTCTGGCAGGCCTGGCGCCGCGAGGACAAGGACGGTGCGCCGCCGATGGCGCGCTGGGTCACCGCCACCCGCGACGGCGATCTGGTCCTGCATGGCTCACCGGTCTCGGCCGCGCATGTGCTGCGCAAGCTGCTGTGGGACGAGGTGGACTCGGTGGTGATGACCTCGGCGACGCTGACCGGCGGTGGCGATTTCCAGTCGCTGGCGATCGACAATGGCATTCCCGAGGAAGCCGAGATGGTTTCGCTGTCCTCGCCGTTCGACCTGCCGAACCAGGCCGAGCTGATCGTGCCGAAGTTCCCGGTCACGCCCGACGACCGCGAAGGCCATCCCCGCGAGGTGGCGCGTTACCTCGATACGGAGCTGGACTGGGCCAAGGGCTCGATGGTGCTGTTCACCTCGCGCTGGAAGATGGAGAAAGTCGCCGGACTGATGCCTGCCGCGCGGCGCAAGCAGGTGCTGGTACAGGGCGAGATGTCCAAGACCCGGCTGATCGACGAACACCTGCGGCGCGTGGCGGCGGGCGAGGGCTCGGTGCTGTTCGGGCTGAACTCGTTCGGCGAGGGCCTCGACCTGCCCGGTGAAGCCTGCACCACCGTGGTGATCACCCAGGTACCGTTCGCGGTGCCGACCGATCCGCAGACCGCTACCCTGAGCGAGTGGTTCGAGGCGCGTGGACTCAACGCGTTCAACCTGATCGCCATTCCACACGCGCTGCGCACGCTGACCCAGTTCGCCGGCCGCCTGATCCGTACCTCCACCGATACCGGGCGCGTGGTCATCCTCGATTCGCGGCTGCTGACCCGCCGTTACGGCAAGCGCATCATCGACGCACTGCCGCCGTTCAAGCGCGTGATCGGCTGACGATCGGAAGGTAGCGCCGGGCCATGCCCGGCGAGCGCGAAGCGCGGCTTGTGTCAGGTGCAATGACCGATCAGGTGGGAATGCCGCCGCGCACGGTCCGGCGGCGCCTAATCGCCGAGCAGCGCGGTGTTGCGCACGGCGCCCTTGTCGGCGCTGGTGGCGAGCAGGGCGTAGGCCTTCAACGCGCTGGTGACCTTGCGCGGGCGCGCCTCACGCGGCTTCCATCCCAACGCATCCTGCTCGGCACGGCGCGCATCCAACGTCGCCGCATCCACCAGCAGATCAATCCGCCGCGCCGGAATATCAATGCGGATACGGTCGCCGTCGCGTACCAGCCCGATCGCACCGCCCGCCGCCGCTTCCGGCGAGGCATGCCCGATCGACAACCCGGACGTACCGCCCGAGAAGCGCCCGTCGGTCAGCAGCGCGCACTGCTTGCCCAGTCCCTTCGATTTCAGGTAGCTGGTGGGGTAGAGCATTTCCTGCATGCCGGGGCCGCCTTTCGGGCCTTCGTAGCGGATGACCACCACGTCGCCCGCCTTCACTTCGTCGGCGAGGATGCCGGCCACGGCCGCGTCCTGGCTCTCGAACACGCGCGCACTGCCCTCGAACACGTGGATGGATTCATCCACGCCTGCGGTCTTCACCACGCAACCGTCTTCGGCCAGATTGCCGCGCAGCACGGCCAGTCCGCCTTCTGCCGAGTAGGCATGCGCGACGCTGCGGATGCAGCCTTCGGCGCGGTCCACGTCCAGCGTGGGCCAGCGCGTGGCCTGGCTGAAAGCCACCTGGGTGGGGATGCCGGCCGGGCCGGCACGGAAGAAGTCGTGCACGCTTGATTCGCTGCTGACCGCCACATCCCAGCGCTCGAGAGCATCGGCCAGGGTGCGGCTGTGCACGGTCGGCACGGTGGTATCCAACAGGCCGCCGCGCGCCAGTTCACCCAGGATGCCGTACACGCCACCCGCGCGGTGCACGTCTTCCATGTGGTACCTGGGCGTGTTCGGCGCCACCTTGCACAGCTGCGGCACGCGCCGTGACAGCGCATCGATGTGGGTCAGGTCGAAGTCCACTTCGGCTTCCTGCGCGGCGGCCAGCAGGTGCAGGATGGTATTGGTCGATCCGCCCATGGCGATGTCCAGGGTCATCGCATTGGCGAACGCGGCCTGCGTGGCGATGCCCCGCGGCAGCGCGCTTTCTTCCTCGCCGCCGTACCAGCGGTGGCACAGTTCGACGATCAGGCGGCCCGCGCGCAGGAACAGCTGTTCGCGGTCGGCATGGGTGGCCAGGGTCGAGCCGTTGCCGGGCAGCGACAGGCCCAGCGCTTCGGTCAGGCAGTTCATCGAGTTGGCGGTGAACATGCCCGAACAGGAGCCGCAGGTGGGGCAGGCGCTGCGCTCGAACTCGGCCACCTTTTCATCGCTGGCGCTCTCGTCGGCGGCGATGACCATCGCATCGACCAGATCCAGCTTGTGCTCGGACAGCCGGGTCTTGCCCGCTTCCATCGGCCCGCCGGACACGAACACCACCGGGATGTTCAGGCGCAGTGCGGCCATCAGCATGCCAGGGGTGATCTTGTCGCAGTTGGAAATGCACACCAGCGCATCGGCGCAGTGCGCGTTGACCATGTACTCGACCGAGTCGGCGATGATCTCGCGGCTGGGCAGTGAATACAGCATGCCGTCGTGGCCCATCGCGATACCGTCGTCCACGGCGATCGTGTTGAACTCCTTGGCGACGCCGCCGACCTTCTCGATCTCGCGCGCGACCAGCTGGCCGAGGTCCTTCAGGTGCACGTGGCCCGGTACGAACTGGGTGAACGAGTTGGCGATGGCGATGATCGGCTTGTGGAAATCGCCGTCCTTCATGCCGGTGGCACGCCACAGGGCGCGGGCGCCGGCCATGTTGCGGCCGGCGGTGGAGGTGCGGGAGCGGTATTCGGGCATGGCTGGCGGAACGGGCGGGCCGTACGACATGGGGTGTCGGACGATCATCGCCAATTTTTTCGGTTGCTGCTGCAACCACCGCTCGTCTGCGCGGCGCCGCCGGGCGATGCGGCGATGGCGGATCGGGCCTGACGAAAATGAAACGCCGTTCATCTTTCGGACTTTGCCGATTCCGGTTGTTGGCCCGGATCGGGCATCATTGGGGTATTGATCCGCTGCTTGAGGCATGAGGCCATGAAACGTTCCCGCACCACCGCGCTGCTGCTGATGAGCGCCGCACCGCTGCTGTTCACCGCCTGCCAGAAGGAGCCGGAGGTGAAGGTGCAGGAAGGCCTGTTCACTTCGGTCGAGGCCTGCACCGAGGCCACCGGTGATCCGTCGTCGTGCCGCAACGCGTTCGCCGAGGCGCAGAAGCAGGCCGCCGACGCTGCGCCGAAGTACGCCACCAAGGAGGCCTGCGAGCAGGACTACAAGCCCGAGCAGTGCGTGCAGCAGCACACGTCGGCAGGTACCTCGTTCATCGGCCCGATGATGATGGGCTTCTTCATGTCCCAGATGCTGAGCAACCGCGGTGGCCTGGCCCCGCAGGCGCCGGCGTCGGCACCGGCCTACCAGGACAAGAATGCGGGTTGGGCGCGTTCGGCCCCGGGCGGTACGGGGGGCCTGAACACCGCCAGCGGCATCGGCGCCGGCAAGGCTGGCCTGGCACCGGTCACCAGCGAGCCGAACCGTGCCGTCACCGCCAGCCGGGGTGGCTTCGGCAACACCAGCGCGCGTCGCAGCACCAGCGGCAGCTACGGCGGCTGATCGACCCATGCAGCGTATCCGTATCGCCGAGCGCGCCCACTGGCGGGCGCGCGCGGAGGAAGCCGGTTTCCGCTTCCACACCATCGACGGCCAGCCGTACTGGGATGAAAGCGCGTACTACGCCTTCACCCTGCGCCAGATCGAACAGGACATCGAAGATCCCAGCGCCGAGCTGCACCAGATGGCGCTCGACCTTGTGGGCGACGTGGTGGCCAGCGAGCGGCTGATGGACCAGCTGGCGATTCCCGCGCATTACCGCGACTGGATCGCCGACAGCTGGCGCCAGCGCCAGCCGCATCTGTACGGCCGGCTCGATCTGGCCTATGACGGTACCGGTCCGGCCAAGCTGTACGAGCTGAACTACGACACGCCGACCTCGCTGTTCGAGGCCAGTTTCTTCCAGTGGCAGTGGCTGGAGGACCAGCGCAACGCCGGCCGCCTGCCGCAGCATGCCGACCAGTTCAACGCCATCCATGAGGCACTGGTCGAACGTTTCGGCGAGCTCGCCGGCCGCCTGCCGCCACCGCTGTACTTCAGCGCCGTGGGCAGTTCGGAAGAGGACCGCGGCACGGTGGAATACCTGCGCGACTGTGCTTCGCAGGCAGGCCTGCACGGGCAGGGCATCGCCATCGAAGACATCGGCCTGTCCGCGGATGGCCGCTTCACCGCGCTGGACGATTCGGTGATCGGCACGCTGTTCAAGCTGTATCCGCTGGAAGACCTGATGGCCGAGGAGTTTGGCCGCGCGCTGCCCGGCTCGGGCGTGCAGCTGCTGGAACCGGCATGGAAGGCGGTGCTGAGCAACAAGGGCATCCTGCCATTGCTGTGGCAGCGCAATGTCGGCCACCCGAACCTGCTGGAGGCGCACTTCGACGACGGCAGCGCGCTGGCCACCGGATGGGTGCGCAAGCCGCTGTTCTCGCGCGAAGGCGCCAACATCGAAATGCACCTGGCCGATGGCAGCACCCAGCGCAGCGACGGCCCCTACGATGGACCGGCGATCATCCAGCGCGCGCATCCGCTGACCCGCTTCGAAGGCGGTTATCCGCTGATCGGCAGCTGGGTGGTCGGTGACCACGCCTGCGGCATCGGCATCCGCGAGGACGACAGCGCGATCACCCGCGACAGCGCGCGCTTCGTACCGCACGCGATCGTTGACGAGGCGCCGACGCGGATCTACGTCTGAGCACGGTGCGCACCCGCACACGTAGTGGACGGTAGCGCCGGGCCATGCCCGGCGTGTGCGGTGATCCGCCGGGCATGGCCCGGCGCTACCGGTCAGAGCAGGCCTTCGCGCTTCACGGCCAGGTAGCGTTCCACCAGCGCGGCCGGCAGGGCATCGGCGGTCACGTCCAGAACCATCACCTTCTCGCTGCGCAGTGCCTCGTGCGCCTTCGCGCGCTGCTGCAGGTACAGCGCCGCGGCGCCGGCCTGCGCGGCGTCCTCCAGCGTATGCACCTCGCCTTCGAGCGCGCCGTCCAGCTCGTGCTCGCGTAGGCTGGCCACGCACACCAGGTGGCGGCGCTGCAGCAGGCGCACCGCGGCCAGGAGGTCCTCGATGTCTTCGTCGCGCACGTTGCTGACCAGCATCACCAGCGCACGGCGTCGCTGGCGCAGGGATACTTCGGTGGCGGCGGCCAGGTAATCGGTGGCTACCGGCTGCGGCTGCAGGTCGTAGCTGGCCCGCAGCAGATGCTCGACGGTGCCCATGCCGCGCTGTGGCTGCACCCACCGACGCTCGCCGCCGACGGCGAACAGGCCAGCCGCATCGCCCTGCCGCAACGCCAGATAGGCGACCACCAGCGAGGCGTTCAAGGCATGGTCGAAGTGCGAGAGTCCGCCTTCGCTGGCCAGCATGCGGCGGCCACTGTCGAGCATCAGCAGCAACTGCTGGTTCTTCTCGTCCTGGTACTCGCGGGAGATCAGCTTGCGTGCGCGGGCGGTGGCCTTCCAGTCGAGCTGGCGCAGGCTGTCGCCGACGCGGTACTCGCGCATCTGGTGGAAGTCAGTGCCCTCACCACGCCGGCGCTTCACGTGGGCGCCCACCAGGCGTGAGGCCTGATCGGCGCTGAACAGCGCGAAGCGGGTCAGCGGCACGAAGTTCGGATAGACGCGGACGTCCAGCAGAGGGGGCAGGGTGCGCTGCTGCCACCACAGGCGCCATGGCGAGCGGATGCGCAGCTGCACGCCCTCGAAGCGGAAGCGTCCGCGCTGCTGCGGCTGCAGGGTGTAGTGCAGCGCGCAGGCATGCCCGGGACGCAGCTGCACGCGCTGGGGCAGCGACTCCAGCGGCCAGCCACCCGGCACCAGATCGAATACCTGCACCCGCATCGGCTCTGTGGTCTGCAGGCGCAGGCCCACCTCGCGGCGCACGCCCAGGGCCAGCGCTTCGGGCAGCTCGCGCTGCACCTGTGGCGACGGTCGCCGGGCCTGCCGCCACAGGTCCAGCAACGCCAGCGTACCGATCACCGTGGCGACCAGTGCCCAGCTCCAGCGCGGCAATGCGCCAGCCAGCACCACGCCTCCCAGCGCAGCCCAGGCCAGCAGCAGGACCAGCAGCAGCGGCGCAGGCCTCATCGGCGCGGTGCTTCCACCTTGGCCAGCAGCGCACCCAGCACATCGTCGGCGTCCTGGCCTTCGATCTGCAGTTCCGGTGCCAGCGCGATGCGGTGGCGCAGCGCCGGACGCGCGATGTCGCGCACGTCATCGGGGGTGACGAAGTCACGACCGGCCAGCACGGCCTGCGCGCGCGCAGCACGCACCAGTGCGATGCTGCCGCGCGGTCCAGCGCCCACGGCGATGCCGGGCCATTGCCGGGTGGCGGCGACGATGCGCACGGCGTAGTCGATCACTTCGTCATCGACGGTGATCGCGGCCGTGGCCTGCTGCAGCTGCAGCAGTTCTCCGGCGCCCAGTACGCGCGGCACCCGGCTCAGGTCGAAATCGCTGGCGGCGCGGCCACGGGTGATGGCCGTGACCATGCGTTTCTCGTCCTCCAGCTGCGGATAGTCGATCAGCACCTTCAACAGGAAGCGATCCAGCTGCGCTTCCGGCAGCGGGTAGGTGCCTTCCTGTTCCAGCGGGTTCTGCGTGGCCAGGGCCATGAACGGCGGCGCCAGGGTGAAGGCTTTGCCTTCGATGGTCACCTGGCCCTCCTGCATCACTTCCAGCAGTGCGGACTGGGTCTTGGCCGGTGCCCGGTTGATCTCGTCGGCCAGCAGCAGGTTGGTGAACACCGGCCCGCGACGGATCTTGAAGCTCTCGCTCTTCGGATCGTAGACGGCGTGGCCGCTGACATCGCTGGGCATCAGGTCCGGCGTGAACTGCACGCGGCCATAGTCCAGTTCCAGTGCCTGCGCCAGTGCGCGCACCAGCAGTGTCTTGCCCAGTCCGGGCACGCCTTCGATCAGGACATGGCCGCCAGCCAGAAGGGCAACCAGGATCTGGTCAAGCACGTCAGCCTGGCCGATGAAGGCGTGGCCGACGGCCTGGCGGATGGCGTCGACGCGTTCGATCAGGCGGGCATTGGCGGCCGCCGGACGTTCGGGGACTTCGGTCATAGCAGGGATCTCATCTGGAGCAGCAAGCGGATGCGCTCGCGCAGGGCGGAGGAATCGTGCGGCGGAGGCGGAGTCAGGGCACTGGCAACGCGGCTGCGCGGCCACTGCAGCAGTTCGGCGATGGCCTGTTCGCGTGGCGCGCCTTCCAGCGCAGCAGCGAGTGGCGCGCGCAGGCGCAGGCGATGCACGAACAGGGCATGCACGGCCTGGTACAGGCGCACGCCCTGGCCGAAGCGCAGCAGCAGTTCGCCGCTGGCGCGCACATGTTCCAGCAGCGAGCGGCGCTCGATCACGGGTGATGGCAACAGGCTGCCGAACCGCTGCGAGCGCGCCCACAGCCAGGCCAGCAGTGCCATCAGCAGCGGTACCCACAGCGGCCAGCCCTGGTAGAACAGGCGCACCCACAGTGACGGCGGACGACTGGCATAGACCAGCCACATGGCGCCCTTGCCGTAATTGGGATCGAGCAGGTAGCGGGTCAGATCGCGGTGGGAACGGTCGTGCAGGCCGTCGCTGGCCTGGCCCTTGGCTGCGGCCATCCGCGCGGCCTGCGACTCCACTTCGCTGCGCATGAAATCCATGTCCGCCAGCACGCTCACCCGGCCCTGGCCGTGACGCAGGCGCGCGAACACCAGGTCGTGCCCGCTGCCCCACCGGCGTTCGGTCCGCGCCTCAGCGGCGAAGCCAAGCGTGAAGCGCCGGCCCTTGCAGAATTCCACGTGGCCGGGATCGTCCTGGACATGGAAGGGCTGGCAGTCGCTGCGCTGGTAAAGGCTGTCCACGCCGAGTGCATCCAGCAGCGGCCCCTGCGTGCTGTCGGCATCGTCCTCGGCCGGCGGCGGCGTGCGCAGCAGCAGATGGCCACCGCCGTCGACCCACGCCAACAGCGCCCTGGCGGCCGGCGCCGGCAGCTCGCTGCTGTCCTGCAGCAGCACCACCGTGTCCTGCGGCCCCAGCGCCATCTGCTGCAGGTCCAGCCGCGGCCGCGCATGCACCTCGATGCCATCGGCGCGCAGCGCCTGCCCGAGCACGTACAGCGGGTTGTAACGGGCCTCGCCCTGCGGTGGCAGCGTGACCGTTTCGGTGACCCGCTCATGGGTACGCATGAACAGGATCGCCAGTGGCACGCCGAGCAGCAGCAGCGTCCCCAGCAACAGTGACCAGAACAGGCGCGGGTTCATGCCTGCCACCCGTACTGCTGGCGCAGGGTCGTGGCCAGCGCATCGAAATCGCCGCGGCTGGGCAGGTGACCACCGTAGGCGGCGTATTGCCACATCCGCACGATGCGCGCGAACAGTTCACGGTCGACGCTGTCGGGCATGCGTCGCGAGGCACGCAGGCACTGCGATTCGGTGGCGCCCGGAGGCAGTGCGATGCCGGCACGCTCGCTGACCGTGCGCACGCTGGCCCGGTACAACAGGGCCAGCGCCTGGCGCGGCCGGCCCTGGTCCCACAGCAGACCAGCCTGGGTCGCCACGTCCGGCGGCAGCACCACCGGCAGCTCGACCTGTTCCTCGACCACGTGCGGCGCCGCTGCGGCCCGGCGGCGGCCCGAGCCGCGCAGCCACGGCAGCCACAACCGTGCAGTCAGCACCAGCACCAGAAGGAGGGCACCGAGCAGGCCCCACAGGCCCCATTCGGCCAATCGCGCCAGCCAGGCGATGCTGCTGCTGCGCGACGTGCGTTGGCTCTGGCTGCTGCCGTCGCGTTCCAGTTCCTTGCGTGCGTCCTTTTTCTCTTCCGCCTCTTCGATCGCTTTCCACTGCGTGACCTGGCGGGTCGGGCGCTGCAATGGATCCTCGTAGGCGCGGCTCACGGCCTGGCGGAAGCCCGCGGTATCCACCGGGGTGTCGCCGAAGATCATGGCGGGTGTATCGCCGGGGCTGATCTGCGGTGCCCGGCGCGCGTCGCTCTTGCGGTTGCTCGATGCGTCACCCTCCTGCGCGTGCACCGGCATGGAGGTGAGCGGCAGTGCCAGGCACAGCAGCAGCGCCAGCGACGAGGCAACCGGCAGCAGGCGTTCGCGCAGCCGGCGCAGGGCGATCTCCACGTCCCAGGCTTCCATCTGCGTACGTCGATTCAAGTACAGGCCGAACCCGGCGCCGACGTAGAACGGCCCGATCAGCACGGAGGCCAGCCAGCAGGCCAGATTGAATCCCAGCTTCGCCCAGGCGGGCGTGTCCTTGCCGATCATGTCCCAGGCCGCGCGCCAGGAATCGGAGAGCAGCTCGAACGGGATGAACATGAACACCGCGCCGATCGCGCCTGCGACCAGTACGCCCTCGAACACCATGCAGGCTACGGTCAGCACCAGCGCCGGACCCGCCGCGCCGGCTGCGACCGCGCGCCGGCGCGGGCCACGCTGTTCGGCGGTGTTGCCCTCCAGCAGGTTGACCGGCAGGCACAGGCTGCGCAGCACGCTGAAGCGACGCCAGCCCAGGTAGCCCCAGAAACCACGGTTGCCCCACTGCCGCAGTGCCCGCAGGGCGGCCAGGGCGGTGACCGGCTCGCCGAACACACCGCGTGACAGCACATACAGCGGCGCGCGTTCGAACACGGGCTTGCACCACCACATCAGCAGCCAGGCCAGGCCAAATGCGTCCAGCCACCAGCCCAGTGCGTTGGCGATCACGAACAGTGGTGCGCTGGCCAGCAGCCAGCTGCCCCACACCGCACGCGCATGCCGGCGGGTCAGCGCGCTGCCCAGCTCCATCGCTTCCCAGCCGCTGCGTGCGCGCAGCACGACGTCCAGGCGATCAATGCGCATCGCCGCCTCCGCGTCCGCCACGCCACAACCACAGCAGCACGCCGGCCCACAGCACCCCGGCCACACTGAACTTGCCCCACGCCGGCACTTCGGCAATGGACGACCAGAACGCCTCCACGAACGCCGCGACCAGCAACATGAAGGCCACGCCCAGGCACAGCCGGGCACCGATGCGGCCACCTTCGACCAGTGCGTCCAGGCGGCTGCGGCGTCCGGGCGCCAGCAGCTTCATGCCCAGCTGAAGACCGGCGCCGCCTGCGATGACGATGGCGGTGAGCTCGAATGCACCGTGGCCGACCACGAAGCGCCAGAAGGGATCACCATGGCCGATGTGCTGCAGGTGGCCGGCCACCGCGCCGATGATGACGCCATTGAACAACAGCACCAGCAGCGTGCCCAGCCCGGCCAGCAGGCCGCTGGCGAAAGTGCGCAGGGCGATGCTGATGTTGTTCATGATGTAGTGGCCGAACATCATCCAGTCGGTACCGCTGTCGCGGCCCAGGCGTTCGGCAGCCGGGTCGTACATGCGTTCCATTTCGGCGATCTGGCGGTTGTCCATCACCTGGTGGATCAGGTCCGGGTACAGCTGCACCAGCACGAAGCAGCCCACCGCCGGCAGCGCGAACATCGCCAGGGCGGCCCACATGCTGCGTGCCTGGCTGCGCACCAGCAGCGGGAAATCGGCCACCAGGAATTCAAGCGCGCGCCGCCAGCGCGTGGGAGGCGTCCGGTACAGCACGCTGTGGCCCTGCTGCATCAGCTGTTGCAGGCGCTGCACCAACTGCGGGCTGTAGCCCCGCTCACGGGCCAGTGCCAGCTGCTGGCACAGCCGCCGGTAACGCTGTGGAAACGCAGTGTCGTCCAGCGTGGTGGCCGCGGGCTGGCGGCGGCGACGGCGGGAGGCGCCGGCACGCAGCAGCAGCCACTGCTCCAGGTCCAGCCATTCCTGCTGATGGCGGGCGACGAACTGTTCCTGCTTCATCGCCGTCCCAGCAACCAGTTGGCCATCGCATACAGGCGCAGCACGCCGATCTGGCCATGGGTGCCGGTCAATGGTTCGGCGATGGCGGCCAGTTCCTGCTGGCGGAGCGGTGCCAGCCGCGGGGCACGTTCGGCGAAGGCCAGCAGCGCCGCCTGTTCCTCCGGCCGCAGCGGCTGCGGTGGCGCCAGCACGCTGTCGATGGTGGCCGGCGGCGGCAGGTACAGCGCCGGCGCGTGCACCACCACGGTGCCGGCGACCAGATCGCCCAGGCGGCGGCCATGCGCGTCGAACAGGCTGCTGAGCAGGCCTAGCGCGTAGGCGAACGGCAGCATGTCGACGGTCCGCAGCAGGTTGCGGGTGATCGCCGCCATCCAGCCCACCGGCGCGCCATCACGGGCCAGCACGCGCAGGCCCAGCGCGCGCTTGCCCGGGGTGCGGCCCCACAGCGCCTCGCAGACGATCGGATACGCCCAGTACACCAGGAACATCAGGGCCAGGTAGAGGCCGGTGCCGAATTCCTTCAACAGTGCCAGCGGGATCGACAGCGCGGCAAGAATCGCGAAACGAATGGCCAGATCGACCAGCCAGGCCAGCGCACGTGGCACCGGACCGGCGGCCGGCAGCTGCAGCGGCACGCCTTCCGGCGTCACCACCTCGCGGTAGGTGTCGAGCATCGGTGCGGCCATCAGAGCGACGGCCTTCGTTGTGGGCGCTGGAGTCCTCTCCGGCTGGCAACCACAGGCATGGGTGTCTCGACAGTTCCTGGTCGGGCCCAGACTTTAGCAGAGCGCGCCGGCAGTCGAGGGCCTCAGCCCAGGTATTCGTCCTTCAGCCGGACGTAGTGGTCGGCCGAGTAATGCAGCGACTCGATCTCCCTGTCGCTCAGCATGCGCGCCGGCCGGGCGGGATTGCCCAGCCAGAGTTCGCCTTCGCCGACCACCTTGCCCGGGCCCACCACTGCACCAGCACCGACGAAGCCGTGGCGCTCCACGCGCGCGCCATCGAGGATGCAGGCGCCCATTCCGATCAGGCTGTAATCGCCGATGCTGCAGGCATGGATGATGCAGCCGTGGCCGACTGTCACGCCTTCGCCGATCAGGGTCGGATGGCCGGCCTTGTTGTACGGGCTGTGATGGCTGACGTGGATGATGGTGCCGTCCTGCACGTTGGTGCGGGCGCCGATGCGGACGAAATTGACGTCGCCACGGATGACGGTACCCGGCCAGATCGAAACATCGTCGGCAAGCTCCACGTCACCAATGAGGGTACACGCCGGGTCGACGTATACGCGTGCGCCGAGCACCGGCATCTTGTCGCGGAAAGGGCGCAGCGGGGTCATCGGTGTCTCCGGAAATCAGGGCGATCGCGACGATGATACGCGGGCCGCTGCGCTCGCCGGGCATGGCCCGGCGCCACCGTCGATGCTGCGTTACGCCACGCGTCCGCGGCGAGCGCGCTCCAGGTGCACCAGCAGCAGCGAGATCGCGGCCGGCGTCATGCCGGGGATGCGCTGCGCCTGGCCAATGGTCTGCGGACGCACACGTTCCAGCTTCTGCAGCACTTCGGCCGACAGGCCACGCACGCTGGCGTAGTCGAAGCCTTCAGCGATCGGCGTGGCTTCGTGCCGCTGCTGGCGCGCGATCTCGTCGCGCTGGCGGTCTAGGTAGCCGGCGTATTTCACGCCGATCTCGACCTGCTCGGCCACCTTGCCATCGGCCACTGCCGGGCCGAGCGAGGGCACCTGCATCAGCTGCGCGTAATCCAGCTCGGGGCGCTTGATCAGGTCGAGCACATTGGTTTCGCGGCTGACAGTCACCCCCAGCGTGTCCTGCACTTCGCGGCCCAGGGCATTGGCCGGGGTCGCCCACAGCGCCCCCAGCCGCGCACGTTCGGCGGCTACGGCAGCCTGCTTGGCCTCGAACGCCATCCAGCGCCGATCATCGACCAGTCCCATGTCGCGGCCAACCGGAGTCAGGCGCTGGTCGGCGTTGTCCTCGCGCAGCTGCAGCCGGTACTCGGCGCGGCTGGTGAACATGCGGTACGGCTCGTTGGTGCCGTGGGTGATCAGATCATCCACCAGCACGCCCAGATACGCTTCGTCGCGGCGCGGGCACCAGCCATCCAGGCCGCGCACCTGGCGGGCCGCATTGAGGCCGGCCAGCAGGCCCTGCGCGGCCGCCTCTTCATAACCGGTGGTGCCGTTGATCTGGCCAGCGAAGAACAGGCCGTTGACCAGCTTGGTTTCCAGCGAAGCCTTCAACCCGCGCGGATCGAAGAAGTCGTACTCGATGGCGTAGCCGGGGCGGGTGATGTGCGCGTTCTGGAAGCCCCGGATGCTGCGCACCATCTCCAGCTGCACGTCGAACGGCAGCGAGGTGGAGATGCCGTTGGGATAGATCTCGACGATGCCCAGCCCCTCAGGCTCGACGAAGATCTGGTGGCTGGCCTTTTCGGCGAAGCGCACCACCTTGTCCTCGATGGAGGGGCAGTAACGCGGGCCGATGCCTTCGATCTGGCCGCTGTACAGCGGCGAGCGGTGCAGGGCGTCACGGATGATCTGGTGGGTCTGCTCGGTGGTATGGGTGATCCAGCAGCTGACCTGCTGCGGATGTTCGTCCACCGAGCCGAGGAAGGACATCACCGGCCGCGGCGTGTCACCGGGCTGCTCGTCCATCACGCCGTAATCCAGCGAGCGGCCGTCGATGCGCGGTGGCGTGCCGGTCTTCAGGCGGTCGACCTGGAACGGGCGCTCGCGCAGGCGTGCGGCCAGCGTGGTGGCCGGCGGATCGCCCATGCGGCCGGCGGCGTACTGGGTCGGACCGACGTGGATCTTGCCGGCCAGGAAGGTGCCGGCGGTCAGCACCACGGCCTCCGCATCGAAGCGCAGGCCGGTCTGGGTGATGACGCCGCGCACGGCGTCGCCCTCGATGACCAGATCATCGACGGCCGCCTGGAACACGGTCAGGTTGGCCTGGCCCTCGACGAGGGCGCGGATCGCCATGCGGTACAGGTTGCGGTCGGCCTGGCAGCGGGTGGCGCGCACCGCCGGACCCTTGGAGGCATTGAGCGTGCGCCACTGGATGCCGGCGCGGTCGGCGGCATGCGCCATCGCCCCGCCAAGCGCGTCGATCTCCTTGACCAGATGGCCCTTGCCGATACCGCCGATGGCCGGATTGCAGCTCATCGCGCCCACCGTTTCGATGTTGTGGGTCAGCAGGAGGGTGCGCACGCCGGTGCGGGCCGCGGCCAGCGCGGCCTCGGTGCCGGCGTGGCCACCGCCGATGACGATGACGTCGTAACGATGGAAGGAGTGGGTCATGGGGGCGGAGTCGATGGGGGCGGGCGCGGCCGGAGGCGGTGCCGGGGTGGCGATTTTAGCGCCATTCGGCAGGGCGACGCCCGGAGAAGCCAGGGCCGGACGAAATTGACCCTAAAGTTGGCAGGATTTTTGCAGATAACCCAATAGCACCCATCGTGGCTGGCGCCGAAGGCGCCCGTGACCGGAATTGGAACAGGGGCCGGTACAGGCGCACGATGGGGGAGCAGAGGGCCGGCAGTCGGGGGACTGTCCGGCCCTGTTTTTCTTCGCGGAAGGCATCCGCAAAAACAGACGGCCCCGCATTGCGGGGCCGTCTGCCTTCAGAGGTGCCGACATCCGACAGGGCCGGAACAGGGGGGATCCAGATGTTCCTGTCGGATATCGACGTAGAGCTTTCCGCGACGGCCCATACCGCTTCTTGTCACTTTGTGACGCGGGCCGTCACAACCGCTTTAGATTGCCGCTTGGACCGTGTGAAATGCAAGACGGTTCAGCGCTCAAGTGTGCGCTGCGTCGCACGATCCATGTTGCGCCAGGGGGAACCGTTCATCCTGGGCGCACTCGGTGCCGGCACCGGGCGGGCCGGCGGTGCCGGGCGCTGCACGCTCGTCTGCGGCGGGCGTCGCATCGAGTCCATGTTCCGCCACGGTGAGCCACCATTGTTCTCGCGCGGCGGACGCGGCGGACGGTTCTCGCCATTGCCCGGCGGGCGCGGTGGCGGGCGGTGATTGTGCGGTGGACGATAGATCGGACGCGAGTAATACGGGTAGCCATAGCCGCCGTAGCCGCCATAGCCTCCGTAGTACGGGCCGTAGTTGTAGGGATAGCCGGCGGGGTAGCGGTACTCCACCGACGGCGCACCGTGGTAGTAGCTGCCGCTGCGGCCACCGCCGACATAGTCGTAGGTGGTGCAGCCGGTCAGGGCCAGCAACAGGCCACCGGCAAGCATCAGGCGCGTTTTCATGTGGGTCCCCCCAGAACGGGTGTGCAGTCAGCTTCGGGCGTGGGCATTGAATCGGCCCTTAATTCCACCACCCAGGATGAATGGCGGCGAAGGCCTGCATGCTGGCATGACCTGTGCCGGGGTCGCCAGCACGAGGGCATACGTTAATCTTGCGTCATGAGCGATTCACTGTTGCCCCGTGCCGAAGATGTCCTGGCTGCCGCCGCGAGGATCGCGCCGCACGCAAGTGTGACGCCGGTGCTGCGCTCGCGCACCCTCGACACGCTTGCCGGCGCACGCCTGGCCTTCAAGGCCGAGCACCTGCAGCGGGGCGGCGCGTTCAAGTTCCGGGGCGCCTGCAACGCCGTCTGGTCGCTGTCGGACGAGCGCGCCGCACGAGGTGTGGTCACCCATTCATCGGGAAATCATGGCGCGGCCCTGGCGCTGGCGGCACGGACGCGGGGCATTCCCTGCCATGTGGTGGTGCCCGAGGGCGCTGTCGCCGCCAAGCTGGCCAACATCGCGCGCCATGGAGCCACGCTCTGGCGTTGCGCGCCGACCATTGCCGAGCGTGAGGCCACCTGCGCCAGGGTGCAGGCCGACACCGGTGCAACCCTGGTGCACCCGTATGCCGATCCGGCGGTGATGGCAGGGCAGGGCACCGCGGCGCTGGAACTGCTGCACAGCGACGGGCCGTTCGACGTGCTGGTGGTGCCAGTGGGCGGTGGTGGCCTGGCCAGCGGTACTGCGCTGGCGCTGCAGCTGGCCGGCCCGCAGACCCGGCTGGTGCTGGCCGAACCGGCTGGTGCCGACGATACCGCCCGCTCGCTGGCCGCTGGCGAGCGGCAGGGCGCGTTCACCCCCGATACCGTCTGCGATGGCCTGCGCACCCTGATCGGTGCGCCCAACTTCGCGCTGCTGCGTGCTGCCGGGGCGGAGGTCATCGTGGTCGACGACGCCGCCACCCTGGCGGCGATGCGCCTGCTGTGGGAGGTACTCAAGCAGGCGGTTGAACCGTCTTCGGCGACGGTGCTGGCGGCGGTGCTGTCCCAGCCGGAACGGTTTGCCGGGCAGCGGGTGGGCCTGGTGCTGTCCGGTGGCAACGTCGATCTTCCCGCCCTGCGCTGGGGCATGCCTTGAGCCGCGGCCGGCACCGCGAGCGTACCGGCCTGTTCGGTTGGGCGTGGCGGCTGTTCGTGCTGCTGGTGATCTGGCTGCTGGGCGTGACCGCATGGATCGTCTGGGTGGGAGAGCGCGATCAGGCCGCCCAGGCCGATGCGATCATCGTGCTCGGTGCGGCCGCCTATGACGCCAAGCCGTCGCCGGTCTTCGAGGAGCGCATCCGTCATGGCCTGGACCTGTACGAGGCCCGGTATGCACCGCTGCTGATCTTCACCGGAGGATATGGCGGCAGCGGTGCCCGCTTCTCCGAATCGCAGGTGGCGCGGCGCTATGCGCTCAAGCACGGCGTTCCGGACGACGCGATCCTGATTGAAACCGCCTCGCGCAACACCGTGCAGAATCTGATCGAGGCCAAGCGGCTGATGGACCAGCGCAACCTGCACCGGGTGATCATCGTCAGCGATCCGCTGCACATGGCACGCGCGCTGCGCCTGAGCCGGGCGCTGGGCATCGATGCGCTGGCGTCATCGACGCCGAGCACCCGCTTCCGCAGCTTCCACACCAGCTGGCGTTTCCTGCTGCAGGAAATCTATTTCTTCCATCGCGATCTGGTGCGGCCACCGCTGAGTTCGCCGGCCAATACCTGAGCGGCTGCCGCCTGCCTTGGGTGGGTGCCGACCTTGGTCGGCGCATCACCCGTGATCGATCGATCAGGTCTGCTTGCGGCGGATCGGAATGGCCGACACCGGTACCGAGGCCACGTCGTGGCCGCCTTCGCGGATCGGCGCGCCCGGGTCCGGTGCCCAGGCATGGGCATAGATCACTTCCCAACTGCTGGGCAGCGTGCCATCGGCACGGCGCATCGGCTCGTAGGCGGCCGCCGCAGCGGCGAAGCGCCCGCGGCCGGTCAGCGTATGCCGACGGTCCACCCGCGCATTGGTCGCGCCCATCGCCCGCAGTTCGCGCATCAAGGCGGGCAGATCCTCGTAGGTCAGGGTGAACAGGTCGCGGTCCAGCACGGGGTCGCGGAAGCCGGCCATCATCAGCGCGTCGCCGAACTGTGCGATCTGCGCGAAACGGCTGACGTGCGGGCGATCATCGGCAGCAGCGAACGCTTCGTTGAGCTCGATCAGGGTTTCCGGCCCGAAAGTCGAGCACAACAGCAGGCCGCCGGGCTTGAGCACGCGGCGGAAGCCGGCGAACACTGCAGGCAGATCGTCCACCCATTGCAGGCAGAGATTGCTGAAGATCACATCCACACTGTTGTCGGCCAGCGGCAACGCCGCCGCATCGGCGCACAGGCGCTGGAAGGGCTTCCACCAGCCGGCCTGGCGCCTGGCCTGATCGAGCATCGGCAGGGCGATATCCAGCGCGATCACCTGTGCCTTCGGCCAGCGCTTTTTCATCAGTGCGCTGGCATGGCCGGTACCGGCACCGATGTCCAGCACCACCTCGGGCCTGCGTGCCTCCAGGTAGTCCAGCGATTCCACCAGCCGTGACTGCACTTCGCGCTGCAGGGCAGCGGCGGCGTCGTAGCTGCTGGCGGCGCGGGAGAACGCACGGCGCACATGGCGGGGATCGAAGTGGGACGGCATTGCAGAATCTCTCAGAACGTACCGGGGTAGGCGCCGCCATCGATCAGCAGGTTCTGCCCGGTGATGTAGCCGGCCTGTGCGCTGCACAGGAAAGCGCAGGACGCGCCGAACTCGTCGGCGGTGCCGAAGCGGCCGGCGGGGATCTGCTGGCGGCGGCGCTCGGCGATCTCTCCGGCATCGCCATCCTTGCCCGCGCTGTGGGCGAAGTTGGCGCGCAGGCGATCAGTGTCGAACTGGCCAGGCAGCAGATTGTTGAGGGTGACGTTGTGGGCGACCGTGCGCCGCGACAGACCGGCGACGAAGCCGGTCAAGCCACTGCGCGCGCCGTTGGACAACGCCAGGGTATCGATCGGCGCCTTCACCGCCGACGAGGTGATGTTGACGATGCGGCCGAAGCCGCGCTCGATCATCGCGTCCACGGTGGCGCGGATCAGCGCGATCGGGGCCAGCATGTTGGCGTCCAGTGCAGCGATCCAGTCGTCACGCTCGAAGCTGCGGAAATCGCCCGGCGGCGGCCCGCCCGCGTTGTTGACCAGGATGTCCACCTGCGGGCAGGCGGCCAACGCAGCGGCACGTCCGGCTTCTGTGCTGACGTCGGCAGCGACCGCGTGCACCTCGCCGGCGCCGGGCAGTGCGCGCAGATGCTCGGCGGCGGCCTGCAGCGCTGCTTCGCCGCGCGCAACGATCACCACGTTCACGCCTTCGCGCACCAGTGCGCGCGCGCATCCCAGGCCCAGCCCCTTGCTTGCACCGCAGACCAGGGCCCAGCGGCCCTTGATACCCAGATCCATGCGTCAGCCCTGCGCAGTTCGAAGGAACGTCATTGTCCGTCATCCGCCGGTGTCAGGCCGGCAACGAAGCGTTGCAGGACGGCGGCCACTTCGTCGGCGTGGCCGAGGAAGGGGGCGTGGCCGCCGTGAGCGATGGTCAGCGCCTGTCCGCCGGGCGCGAGCGCCGCTGCAGCCTGTATGGCGGCCGGTGGCACCAGCCTGTCGCGTTGACCGGCGATCCACAGGCTGGGCTTGCCCAGTGCCGGCAGGGCGCCGCGCAGGTCGGTGCTTTCCAGCAGCTGCAGACCCTCCCGCAGGGCGCGTGCGGTCGGTGCACCGCGTTCCACCAGGCGCTGGCGCAGGGTGCGCAGTTCCTCGCGGGCGTGCGCCGAACCCATTACATCCAGGGCCAGGAATCGTTCCAGCGTGCCACCGAAATCGCCGGCCAGCTCACGGCCGAACTGCTCGAACACGGCCGGCTCCACCGCATGCGGCCAGTCGTCGCCGCGCACGAAGCGGGGCGTGGCAGCGATCATCGCCAGTCCCCGCACTTTCGGCAGGGTCGCCGCGGCATGCAGTGCGAACAGCCCGCCCAGCGACCACCCGCACCACACCGCCGGTGGCGTGGCGGCGGCGATCGCGTTGACCACGAAGGGCAGGCGCAACGGCGTGGTGTCCCCGCGGCTGTGGCCGTGTCCGGGAAGATCGACCAGGTGCAGGGTGAACTGCTGCGCCAGGCGCTGGACCAGCGGCGCGAACACACCGCCCTGCAGGGCCCAGCCGTGGATCAGTACCAGGTCCGGCCCCTGGCCGGCGACTTCGATATGCATGCGGAAACCAGCCGAACCTCAAGCCAGGGCCGGCAACGGCGGTGGCGTGGCCTCGCGCGGCGTGATCGAGAGGCGATCACGCGCGCTGGCGATGGCCTCGACCAGCCCCCGCACCTGGTCTGCCGTGTGCAGGGCAGAGAGGGTGACGCGCAGGCGTGCCTTGCCCTCTGGAACGGTCGGCGGGCGAATCGCTCCGACCAGCCATCCCGCCTGCTCCAGCGCCTTGGACAGCGCCAGTGCGGTGTGGTCATCGCCGCACAGCAGGGGCTGGATCGGTGTCTCCGATGCCATCAGGTCCAGCCCGTGGCGGCGCGCTTCGCCGCGGAACAGTGCGATCAGGTCGACCAGCTTGGTGCGGCGCCAGTTGTCGCGGCGTGCCAGGCGCACTGCTTCCAGTGCCGCCGCCGCCAGCGCCGGCGGCATCGCGGTGGTGTAGATGTAGGGGCGGGCGGTTTCGGCCAGATGCTCGATCAGGTCTTCGCGGCCCAGCACCACCGCGCCGGCGCTGCCCAGCGCCTTGCCCAGGGTGACCAGTTGCAACGGCACGTCGTCCACGCCCAGACCGGCGGCCGCCACCGTGCCCCGGCCATCGCCGACCACGCCAACGCCATGTGCATCGTCCACATAGAACAGTGCCTGCTGCAGGCGCGCGACCAGTGACAGTGCGCGCAGCGGCGCGACGTCGCCGTCCATGCTGAAGACACCATCGGTGGCCAGCATCGCTGCGCCATCGGCTGCGTGCCTGAGCTGGCGCATGGCCCCTTCCGCATCCAGGTGCGGATAGCGGCGCAGGCGTGCGCCCGCCAGCCGCGTGGCATCGAGCAGACTGGCGTGATTGAGCTTGTCCTGCACGCAGACGTCGTTCTCTTCGCTCAGCAGCGCCTGCTGCACCGCCAGGTTGGCGGAAAAACCGCTGCCGAACAGCAGTGCGCGCGGGTAGCCCAGCCACTCGGCCATTTCGCGTTCCAGAGCATCGTGCATCGCGTGGTGGCCGCAGACCAGGTGCGATGCGCCGGCCCCGGCGCCTTCGCGGGCGGCCGCGTCCTGCAATGCATTGACCACGCTGAACTGCTGGGCCAGGCCCAGATAGTCGTTGCTGCAGAAGCCGGTCAGCCAGCGGCCTTCCACTTCCAGGCAGACGCCATCGCGGCGGGTGACCGTGCGCCGTGGGCGGCGACGACCTTGGGCATCGCGCAGCGCGCGCTGGTCCTGGATGCGGGCGGTGAGGTCGGGGCGGGCCATGGCGGCGGGAGGCGGCGACGGGGCGGCTAGGGTAGCGCGTTGCCGCGACGCCTGCTCGGGCCCCGTCTCAGGCTGCGTGAGCGCAGCCGCAGCCGGGTGCAGCGCTGCCGATATCGGCATGTGCGGTACCGCCGTGGTCGTGGCCCTGGGCGTCCACCTGCACCGCCATCGGCTGCAGGCCCAGCCGCGCGAACAATGCCAGATCGCGCTCGCTTTCCGGGTTGCCGGTGGTCAGCAGCCTGTCGCCATAGAAGATGGAGTTGGCGCCGGCCAGGAAGCACAGCGCCTGCAGTTCGTCGCTCATCGCCTCGCGGCCGGCCGACAGGCGCACCATCGAACGCGGCATGGCAATGCGTGCCACCGCGATCATGCGCACGAACTCGAACGGGTCCAGTTCTGCACTGCCGTGCAGCGGCGTACCGGCCACCTGCACCAGTCTGTTGATCGGCACCGAATCCGGATGGGCCGGCAGCGTGGCCAGGGCCAGCAGCAGGCCCACGCGCTGCGCCCGCGTCTCGCCCATGCCGACGATGCCGCCGCAGCAGGTCTTCAGGCCTGCATCCCGCACGTGTTCCAGCGTGTCCAGGCGGTCCTGGTACTGGCGGGTATGGATGACCGAGTCGTAGTAGTCCGGCGCGGTGTCGAGGTTATGGTTGTAGTAGTCCAGGCCGGCGTCCTTCAGTGCCCGTGCCTGGTCGCCACTGAGCATGCCCAGCGTGGCGCAGGTCTCCAGGCCCAGTGCCTTCACCCCGGCGATCATCGCGGTCACTTTCGGGATGTCGCGATCCTTCGGCGACCGCCAGGCCGCGCCCATGCAGAAGCGCGACGCACCGGCAGCCTTGGCCTGGCGCGCCTTGGCCAGCACCGCTTCGGTGTCCATCAGCTTCTGTGCGTTGACACCGGTGCTGTAGCGCTGGGCCTGCGGACAGTACGCGCAGTCCTCCGGGCAGCCGCCGGTCTTCACCGACAGCAGCGTGGAGACCTGCACCCGGGCGGGGTCGAAGTGCTCGCGATGGACCGCAGCGGCGCGGAACAACAGGTCGGGGAGGGGGAGTTCGAACAGCGCCTGCAGTTCATCGTGTTGCCAGTCGTGGCGGACGGCAGTGGCCATGGCGGGACCCGGGTACGAGTGGAGCGAGGGCGGCAGTGTGGAGGGGGGTGGAAAGGCTGTCAACCCGTGAGTGTTTTTAGTGGTTTACAGTGCATCGGTTGATCAGGCCGACGCGGATGGCCGCGTTTCACCGCTTCCTGCAAGGCTTGCGGCCACAGTGACTACTGCCCAACGGAAGCGCTTGCGCGCAGACTCTGTCCCATGACCGATCTCCATCGTCTTCGCGGACGCATCGCCGCGCTGGTCCTCAGCGAGGCCTGGCGCCGCCGCGCCGCACTCTGGGGCGGTGCCGTGGCCGTGGCGCTGGTGGCCATTCTGTTCGCCAAGGCCAGCGACGCGGCGTTCCATCTGTTCCAGCGCATCACCACCCATTCGCCGTGGTGGGCGCTGCTGCTCACGCCAGGCATCTTCGCGCTGCTGGCATGGCTGACCAGCGGTGTACTGAAGCCTACCCGCGGCAGCGGCATTCCCCAGGTCATCGCTGCGCTGGACAAGCCGGATGCCTCGTTCCGCGCGACGAATCTTTCACCGGCGGTATCGGCCGGCAAGCTGCTGCTGACGTCACTGTCGTTGTTGGGCGGTGCTTCGGTCGGCCGCGAAGGTCCGACCGTGCACGTGGGTGCAAGCCTGATGTACCTGTTCGGTCGTTGGTTTGGTTTCAAGGACCCGCGTGAGCTGTCGCACTTCCTGCTGGCGGGCGGCGCCGCAGGCATCGCGGCAGCCTTCAATACCCCGTTGGCAGGCATCGTGTTCGCAATCGAGGAACTCAGCGGCCGCTTCGAGCACCGGTTCTCGGGCACGCTGCTGACGGCGGTGATCGTCGGTGGTGTGGTATCGCTGGGTCTGCTGGGCAACTACACCTACTTCGGCCATGTTTCGGCGCGGCTTCCGCTGGGCCAGGGCTGGCTGGCGATCCTGCTGTGCGGTGTGGTGGCGGGATTGCTGGGAGGACTGTTCGCGCGCGCCGTACTGGCGAGCGCGGCAGGCCGTCCGCGCTGGCTGGGGCAACTGCGCCAGCGCCATCCCGTGCTGTTGGCCGCCGGCTGCGGCCTGGTGGTGGTGGCGCTGGCGATGCTGTTTGGTGAAGGTGCGTTCGGCACCGGCTACGAACAGGCACGCAGTCTGGTGCAGGGTCACGCGCTGGTGGGTCATGAGTTCGGGCTGATGAAGCTGCTGGCCAACCTGGCCTCCTATGTGGCCGGTATCCCCGGGGGCCTGTTCTCGCCCGCGCTGGCGGTCGGTGCCGGGTTGGGCCACAACCTGGCGGTACTGATGCCCGGCGTGGATCCACGCGCGTTCGTGCTGCTCGGCATGTGTGCGTATCTGACCGGCGTCACCCAGGCGCCGCTGACCTCCGCCGTGATCTCGCTGGAACTGACGGACAGCGGTGACCTGCTGCTGCCGATTCTGGCCACGGTACTGATTGCCCGTGGGGTATCCGGTCTGGTGTGCCGGGTGCCGATCTATCGTGGCCTGGCCGAGCTGCTGATGGTGCCTGGCCCATCGGCCGATGCCACGTCCGTCGATCCCGGTCGAAAGTAGGTGATCCGCGTACGTGCCCGGCAGATGCTGCCAGGGAGAGGCGACCGGCAGCCACCCTGGCAGGCCATGCAGTAGGGGGCATGGTGGGTCATGCCCGTCGGCACACGATGACGGGCATTTCACCGACCCATGTCTGGTCCTTCCGCCGATGGCGTCGCTGCCTGCCATGCGCGAGCCTGCGGCATGCGCATCGTCCACCGCATTGTCGCCGGGGCCCCGTTGCAGCGGCTGCTGCGCCTGCTGATTCCGCTGCGCTGCCTGGTCTGCAACGACCCGGGTCACGACGAGCTGGATCTCTGTGCGGCCTGCTACGCCGGACTGCCGTGGTCGGGTCGCGCCTGCCTGCGCTGCGCGCTGCCGCTGCCGGATGCGGCCCTGACCGTCTGCGGCAGCTGCCGCGAGGAGGCACCACCGCAGCTGGCCACGCACGCGAGCCTGCTGTACCTGCCGCCGGTGGATCAGCTGCTGGTGCGCTACAAGTTCCATCAGGACCTGGCGGCCGGACGCCTGCTCGCGCAGCTGATGCAACGCGCGCCGCCGCCCTGGTCGTGCGCGCCGCTGGTGCCGGTGCCATTGCATGATCGGCGCCTGCGCCTGCGTGGTTACAACCAGGCCGCCGAACTATGCCGGTTGCTGCCGATGCCGGTCTGGCAGGGCCTGTACCGTCGTCGGCATACGGCACCACAATCCGAACGCACGGCCGAACAGCGCAGGGACAACCTGTTCGACGCCTTCGATGCACATGCGCCGGTGCCGCCGCGGCTGACCGTGGTCGATGATGTGATGACCACCGGCAGCACCGTGATGGAAATCGCTGAGACACTGCGCTGCGTGGGTGCCGCAGAGGTGCGCGTGTGGGTCTGCGCACGGGTTCCGTGATCGCCCTCTTCATCGCCAGGGGCTAGGATGAAGCCGATTCCGGATCGAAGGAGTGGTCATGAATTCCCCCTTGTCTCCCCTGTTGTCGGCGGTCGGTCGCAGCTGGTGGATCCTGCTGCTGTATGGCCTGGTCGCACTCGGCTTCGGCATCATCGCGATCGGCTGGCCGCTGTCGGCGGCGACGGCCCTGGCCTGGACGCTGGGCGTGATGGCCATCATCGAAGGTGTCATCAGCCTGTTCGCGCTGATCAGCGGTGGCAGCGGTGCCTCGCGTGGCTGGCTGGCGCTGTATGCCATCGCCTCGCTCGGTTTCGGCATTCTGGCGGTGATCAATCCGCTCGCCACCGCCAGTGTGCTGGTGCTGTTCCTGGCGGCGTGGCTGCTGGTGGCCGGCATCTATCGCATCGTGTACGCAATCCGCGTGCGCAGGCAGATCCAGGGCGAGTGGTTGCTGATACTCAGTGGTGTGCTGGCGGTGGTGCTGGGCCTGCTGTTTGCGGCCAATCCCTACGCGGGCGTGGCCGTGACCACGCTGTGGATCGGCATCGGCAGCCTGCTGTATGGGCTGCTGCAGGTGCTGGTGGCATTCAAGCTGAGGAAGCTGAAGTGAGGCGGGCGGGTTCGTTTCTGCTGGTCGCGGTGCTGGGCCTGGCCGGTTGCATGCCCGGCGCAACAGCGGATGCGGAGGCTGGCAGGGATCATGCGCCGCGTCCGGGCGTGGATGTGCGTCTGAGCGCAGTCGATGCTGCCGGCAATGGCACACCGGTGCAGTGGCAGGGTGAAACACTCGCGCTGCGCGAGCCGCCGATCGCCGGCAGTGCCGACATTGCCGATGTGCGTTACGTGCTGGACCAGAGCCAGCAGCCTGGCCTGCAGATCCGCTATCGCAAGGAGGCACACCAGCGCATCCACGATGGCACGGCCGCACTCGTGGGCCAGCGGGCGGCCCTCAGCGTGGATGGCCGCGTGCTGACGGTGGCGACGGTGGCTGGCCCGTTCGGCGAATCGATGATGTTGAGTGGCCTGCCCAGCGTGGCCGAGGCGCAGGCGTTGGCGAAGCACATCACTGGCGAATGACGGGCGCGCCATGAACCCGCGCTGCGCGCGGAGGTCGACCAAGGCGACCGCTACCGGGCGAACCGGGCCTCGATTTCCTCCAGCGACCTGCCCTTGGTTTCCGGCAGCCAGAACGCAGCCACCAGGAAGAACACGAATGTGCATGCCGCCCAGAACAGGAACATGCTGGCGTAGCCATAGTGGCCCACGGTCGGCAGGAAGATCGCGGCGATGGTGGTGGACACGAACTGGTTGATCAGCAGCGCGATGCTCATGCCATTGGAGCGGATCCGGTTGGGCATCAGCTCGGACAGTGCCAGCCATACGCAGACGCCAGGGCCCACCGCGAAGAAGGCAACGAACACGAGGATGCAGGCGGCCACCGCCCAGCCGTGGGCCGGCGTTGGCACCGGTCCGATCCGCGCCTGCTCGATGCGCAGTGGTGCGTGCGCGGCGCCGGCCGGGTCTGCGAATGGATTCAGGTGCAGGGTGCGGAAGAAGGCGCCGATGACGCTGTCCGGCTGCACGGTGCCGGCACGGTCGATGCGCAGCTCGCGATCGATCAGGTTGTCACTGCGCAGTGCGCGCACGTTGGTGAAGTCGCCATAGGCATAGGAGACGGTCAACTGCATCGGACGGCCTTCGCTGTCGATGCCGTCAGTGAGGCGTTGCCACTGCGCCTCGTCCAGTACCAGATGCAGGCCATCGCCGCTGGCTGCGGCCTGCAGCTGCGGCTGCACATCGGCGCGGCCGCGTTCGGCCTGGAAAAACAGGGTGGCGGCGGCCAGCAGCGCCACGCAGATACCGCCGCTGCCGAGCATCAGCAGGAACTTGCGGCCCTTGCGATCGACCAGCAGCAGCGCGACCACGGTCATCACCGCATTGAGCAGCTTGATCGCCACGTCGGCGCCATTGGCCACCGAACCGGACAGGCCCGCCTGGTTGAGGATGTTCACCGCATAGGCGAGCACCGAGTTGATGCCGGTGGCCTGGGTGCAGGCCAGGACCACGCAGGCCAGCACGAACGGCACCACGTAGCGGCGGCTGAGCAGCGGATCACGCCTGCCGTTCGTGCCACTGGATTCCGGTGCCTGGATGCGCGCGAGCGTGGGCTCGACCTCGGCGGCCGGCAGCACCCGCAGCAGGCTGCGACGGGCGTCGTCCACCCGACCACGGCGGACCAGCCAGCGCGGCGACTCCGACAGCCAGAAAATGCCGGCACAGAACACCAGGCCCGGCGTCAGGCAGCTCCAGAAGATGGTCCGCCACGCATGGTCCTTCACGGCGAACAGTTCCTGCGCCTGCTGTGCCAGCGGCAGCGAGCGCACGGTTTCGGCAGCGGCATCCACGGTCTGGGCGTGGTACAGGCCGATCAGCGCCGCCAGCACGAGTCCGATGGTCAGCAGCAGCTGGAACATCGCTGCACCCCGGCCACGCCGCTCCGGACTGAGCACCTCGGCCAGGTACAGGGGTACCACCACTCCGATCAGGCCGCCGCTGATGCCCTGCAGCAGTCGGCCCAGCAGCAGCGGCGTGTAGCCCGAAGCGAGCGCCATGATGGGAATGGAGGCGGTGAACAGAACGCCAGCCAGCAGCATCGCGCCGCGGCGTCCGATCAGGTCGGCCACCATGCCGGCAAACAGTGAGGACAGCACACTGCCCAGCAGAACGGCTGCAACGACGAATCCCAGCTGCTGGCTGCTGAGCTGCCAGGCCTGGCTGGCGGTCGCTTCCAGATAGGGCAGGGCACCGGCAATGATGCCGATATCGATGCCGTACAGCAGGCCGCCGAGGCCGCCGATGAAGAGCAGATAGCGTACGGGCCAGCGCGGAGCGGTGCTTGCAGTCATCGGCAGTTCCTGTGGTAGCGCCGGGCCCTGCCCGGCGGCGGTTCTTCGCAGATTGCGTTCTGTGGCGCCGCGCCATGCGTGGCTCTACGGCAGGGACGTCGCTCAGTGCAGCTCGACCACCCGGCCACCCACCACCACCTGCTGCAGGCGCAGTCCAGCGTCCAGCACCACCAGATCGGCGCGGGCGTCGGGCGCGATGCGACCGCGATCGCCCAGGCCCAGGTAGTCGGCCGGGAACGTGGAAACGCGATGCGAGGCGTCGGCCAGATCCAGGCCGACACGCACCAGGTTGCGCAGTGCCTGGTCCATGGTCAGCGCGCTGCCGGCCAGCGAACCGGTCGCCAGCCGCACGCAACCGCCACACTTGTGCACGCGCTGTTCGCCCAGCGCGTACTCGCCATCCGGCATGCCGGTGGCGGCCGTAGCGTCGGTCACCGCGTACAGGCGCGGAATCGCGCGCGCGGCCAGGCGGATCACGCCGGGATGGATGTGCTGCAGGTCGGGAATGATCTCGGCGTAACGTGCATGGGCGAGCGCCGCCGCCGCGATGCCCGGGCGGTAGTGATCGACGCCGGTCATGCCGTTGAACAGATGGGTGAAGCCGGATGCACCCACCTGCAGAGCGGCTACACCTTCTTCGTAAGTACCCGCGCTGTGGCCGAGCTGCACACGGATGCCCATCGCCGAAAGCGCAGGAATCAGCGCCGTGTGTTCGCCGATCTCGGGCGCCAGCGTCATCACCCGGATCGGTGCCAGCGCATGCAGCTGCTGCACCAGCGCCAGCGTCGCCTCGATCGTACGGTTGGGCTGTGCGCCCAGGCGCTGAGGGCTGATGAACGGCCCTTCCAGATGCACGCCGGCGATGCATGCGGCCTCGTCGTCCGGTGCTGCCATGGTGGCGGCCACGCCCTGCAGGGCGTACTCGATCTCGTCCAGGCCGGCGGTCATGGTGGTCGCCAGCAGGGTGGTGGTACCAAAGCGCAGGTGGGTGCGGGCGATGGTGCGGGCCACATCGCCGCCCTGCATCAGGTCTACACCGGCAGCGCCGTGCACATGCAGATCGATGAAACCGGGAAGGATCACCTGCAGCTGCGGGTCATCACCGCCGCTGTGGTCGTCCACCTGCAGCTGGCGCACATGCGAGTCGAAGTGGACATGGCCACGTCGCCACCCCAGCGGGGTGAGGATGCGGCCATGCAGGGAACGGGTGTCGGTCATGCGGGCGGCTCGGCGATGATCACTTCGATGCCCAGCCGCTGCAGGCCCTCGCGGGTTGCGTCGTCGATGCCGGCGTCGGTGATGACGGTATGGATCTGATCCAGGCGGGCGATGCGATGCAGGCTGACACGGCCGAACTTGGAGGCGTCGGTCAGCACGACGATGCGCCGCGCGCGCTCGACCATGCGGTGGTTGAGGCGCGCTTCCGCCTCATCGTGGGTGGTCAGGCCGAACTGCAGGTCCAATCCGTCCACGCCCAGGAACAGGGTGTCGAAGCTGTAGGAGTTGAGGCTGGCTTCGGCCTGGCTGCCCTGCAGCGACAACGACTGCTGACGCAGCAGCCCGCCCGTCAGCAGCACATTGATGCCGGCAGCATTGGCCAGTTCCCACGCGATGTTCAGGCCATTGGTCATCACCGTCACATCGCGGCGGCCACGCAGATGGCGGGCCAGCGTCATGGTGGTCGAACCGGAGTCGATGATGATGTTGTCACCGGCCTGCACCAGGTTCGCCGCGCAGGCGCCGATGGACTCCTTCAGGGGCAGATTCAGCGCATCCTTTTCATGGATGTCCTGCTCCTGCGGAGGCGTGCGCACCAGATTGGCGCCACCGTGGGTGCGGTTGGCCAGGCCCTGCGACTCGAAGTGGGTCAGGTCGGCGCGGATCGTCACCGCGGACACGCCGAAGCGCTCGACCAGATCGGCCACCTGCACCGAGCCGTGCTCGATCAGCAGCTGCAGGATCTGTTGCCGGCGGGATCGGGTGTTGCGCATGGCGGAGTCTCGGGTCTGCTGTGAGGGGTAGAGATTAGCCGTTCGCAGCAATGCCGGCAGCGGATCGTGTGTCCTGACCGCGTTTGCCTGCCTGGTTGGCGCTGCAGGCGCGGGCATACTCGCCCAGGCACTGGCCGATGCGGTGCTGCACCAGGGCCGTCGGCGTGTTGGCCAGGCGGCCGTCACGCACGGCGCGGTACTGCTCCGGCAGGTACTGGCTCAGCAGCACCAGCGGTGGCGTGTGCTGCTCCAGGTTGGAGAACAGGGTCTGCACGGCGCGCAGCAGTGCTGGCTCGCCCCAGTAGTAGCGGCAGCGGTCACTGAAGGAATAACTGCGCAACAGGCGCAGTGTCGCCTCGTCACCCTGGTAGTAGGGCTGCCAGTACTTCGGCTGCGCCACCATCACCTCCTCCAGCACCTGTGGCAGGCGCGAGCACTGCGCGGCCGGCAGCAGTTCCTGTTCGATCGCTGCCAACGCGAACAGCGCCTCACGATAGGCGAAGGTGGCGGCGGGGCCGACCTTGAGGATCGCGAAATGATCGCGGACCAGCGCATGCAGTCCGCTTTCGCGCTGGTAGTCGGTGGAGTGCGCCTCGAACACGATGCGCGGCTGCTGCTCGAGGAAGTCGGCCAGCGCGTTGGCGGCGACCGGGTCGTACTCGTGCACGCTGCTGTGATCGAAGTCAACGCCCGGCTGCACCACCATCGCGATCACGCGCTGCCAGGCATCGCGCAGTTCGGGGGTATCGAATGCCTGCTGGTGGATGGCCAGGGTCTGCGCGGCGGCTGCCGGCGTGGTCACCTGCAGGCCACCGGCCAGCGAGGCTTCGCCGCCGGGAACGGGCACTTCGGTGCCGATCACGTACACCGGCGCCGGCAGGCCGAGCCGGGCAGCCGTGCGCTCGGCGATCGTCGCCAGTTCCGACGAACGCGCGGCCACGGTGGCATCAGGCAGCGGCACCGGATCGTCGGCGCAGGACATGCTGCAGTCCAGATGGATCTTGTGGAAGCCGGCGGCCACGTAGGCTTCGATCAGCACGCGCGCGTGGGCCATCGCTTCGGCGGCGGGGCGCTTCTGCCAGGCGTTCGGACCGAGGTGGTCGCCGCCCAGGATCAGCCGCGTGCGCGGAAAGCCTTCCTCATCCGCAAGCGTGCCGACATAGTCGCGGTACTGCGGCGGGGTCATGCCGGTGTAGCCGCCGAACTGGTCGACCTGGTTGGAGGTGGCTTCGACCAGCAGCACCGTGTCGTGTGCCAGTGCCACGTGCATGGCCGCGCGCAGCACCTGTTCGTTGCTGCAGCAGACGCTGTACAGGCCCACATTGTGGCCGGCGCGGTGGGAGGCAAGCAGGGTCTGCAACGGGGACATGGTCATGCTCCGGACAATCAGGAAAACGAGGGTTGGCAGGCAAGCAGCGCGGCACCGCGCGCGCCACCGGCATCGCCGAAGCGCGGGGGCACGATCGGCGGCACCTGCACGCCGTTGAACAGATGGGCAGCGATTGCCGCCGGCAGCTGCTGGTACAGCGGGGTGTACTGCGAGAGGCCGCCGCCGAGCACGATCACATGCGGGTCCAGGGCCAGCACCAGCGCAGCGAGGCTGTGGCCGAGCAGGTCGCGGTGGATGTCCAGCGCGCTGCGTGCACGCGCATCGCCGCCTTCGGCCAGTGCGATCACCGCACTGGCATCGACGGCCGCGCCGCCCAGGTGGCGTTCGATCATCGCCAGGCCGCTGCCGGATACATAGCGCTCCACGCAGCCCTGCAGGCCGCACGCGCAGTCGATCAACGGCAGGCCGTGACGCTGCAGCAGGTGGCCCGGCACGCTCCAGTGGCCCCATTCCCCAGCCAGGCCGTTGAAGCCGGACAGCAGGCGGCCCTGCAGGCAGAAGCCGCCACCGGCGCCGGTGCCGAGGATCGCGCCGAACATGCTGGGGTAGCCGTCGGCTGCGCCGCCATGGGCTTCGGACAAGGCGAAGCACTGCAGGTCGTTGCCGAAATGGAGCGGACGCTGCAGGCGTGCCTGCAGGTCGGCCGCCACACTGTGGCCGGTCAGCGCCGGCACGTTGGCACTCAGCTGGCGGCCCGTGCGGCGGTCACGCACGCCGGGCAGCGCGATGCCGATGGCCGCATCGTTGCGGCCCAGTGCGGCGTCGGCGTCGGCGACCAGCGCCACCACCGACCGCAGAAAGCCATCGTAGTCACCCTGCGGAGTGGCCACCCGGCGGCGCCAGGTGACCTGCATCGCCGCATCGCACGCCACCAGCTCGATCTTGGTGCCGCCGACATCGATGCCGTAGCAGGCATGGGCGATCAACTCAGCCATGGTGGATGGTGACACCCTTGACCACGCGGTTCACCGTGCCGTCGGGGAATGGATTGTCCGGGGTCAGCCCCAGCGCGGCCGAGCGCTGCAGTGCGAACAGCTGGCCGAAGGCCAGCCACACCGGCGCCAGCCAGGGATCATCCAGAACCGGCTCCAGGACGGGCACGGCGAGGGTGTAGTCATCGTCGGCACCGATGTCCGAATGCGGGCCGATGGCCAGCACCTGGCCGGCCACGCCGTCGCGGCGCAGCTCGTCCAGCAGATCCTGTTCGTAGCGGCGTGCAAGCGGCTGCACGCTGCGCAGCACGATCACCAGGGTGCTGCCATCGAGCGTGGATTTCGGGCCGTGGCGGAAACCGAGCGGCGTGTTGGCCAGCGCCAGCACGCGGCCGGCGGTCAGCTCCAGCACCTTCAGCGCGCACTCGCGCGCCAGCGCTTCCAGCGGACCGCTGCCCAGGTAGATGACGCGGTTGAAGGGGCGCTGTGCCAGCGCGGCCACCGGTGCATCCCACTGCGCCTGGCCTTCGCGGGCCAGCGCAGCGAGCTGCGTCAGGCGCGCCCCCCGCGTCTGCCACGGTGAGCGGTCGAACACGGTCAGCGCGGCCAGCAGCATGCAGGTCAGGCTGCTGGTCATCGCAAAGGCGCGGTCGCAGCTGGCCGACGGCATCAACAGGGTGCAGGTATCGGCACGGCCGGCACCGCGCCGGGCCAGTTCGCCATCAGCGTTGCAGGTGATGTCGAGGAAGCGTGCGTCATCCACGTCGCTGCGCACACGGTCCACCGCTGCCACGCTTTCCGGGCTGGAGCCACTGCGGCCGAACGAAACCAGCAGGGTGGGGCGGTCGCGTTGCAGATACAGCGCCGGATGGGTCAGCAGGCTGGTGGTATGCACCACACGGACGTCAGCGGCCCACTGCGCGTTGATCGCATCGGCCACCATCTCGGCGATGAAGCCGGAACTACCGGCGCCAGTGAACAACACGCGCTGATCGGGATTGTCGAGGCGGTCGCCCAGGAAGGCCTGCAGGCGTTCGCGGGCCTGCAGCAGATCCTGTGCAAGCGCGTCCCACAGTGCTGGCTGCTGGGCGATTTCAGTAGCGGTATCGGCTCCGCCCCGGCGCTGCCAGGCGGACACATCGGAAAGCAGGGTGACGTCCATTCGGAGGTTCCAGTTGGGCCATCGCACGATCTGTGTTTTCTTTCGAAATGTCAAATACCGAAAGCAAAAAGAAAGATAAAGAGCGCTTGGAGTTTGTGGTAGACCGCAATCGTCCAAAACGAAAGGAATCGAAAAATGCCGTATCGCACCAAGCTTAACAGGGGGGGCAAGCGATTACACAAAGTACTGCGCCGCATCACCTTTCGTTTCAGTCGAACTTATCTTACTTTTTGCTTTCCATTTGTTGACATCTTTCGAATCCCTGCCCTAGAGTCGGCCCAACCGCTTTCGAAACGCCCGGTGAACGGGTTGGGAGTCCGCGTGGAAATCTGCATTCGTCGCTCGCCGCTGATGCTGGCCCTGTTGCCGGTGCTGCTGCTGGCGTCCATGTCGGCCCACGCCGAACCCATCGGCAACCTGCGCTCGGTCACCGCCAGCAAGGCGGGCACGCCCGCCTGGGACCTGCAGACCGACACCGGCGCGCGTGTGCGCATCGAACTGCCGGCTGCCGACATTGTCCGTGTGCAGGCGGGGCGCAAGGGGGTACTGACCGGATCCGGCGACAAGGCCGCGCCGATCGTGCTGCCCCAGCCCAGTGCCGACGTGCAGGCACAGCTGGAAGAAGATGCGCAGGAGATCCGTCTGCGCACCGGCGCACTGGTGCTGCACGTACAGCGCCAGCCGCTGCGCCTGCGGTTGGAGCGTCTGGACAATGGTCAGCCCACTGCGTTGTGGCAGGAGCTGCAGCCGCTGGACCTGGATGCTGCACAGAGCGTGCAGGTACTCTCGTCGCAGCCCGACGAAGGTTTCTTCGGCGGCGGCCAGCAGAACGGCCGTTACCAGTTCAAGGGACGCGAGCTTGAGGTGTCCTACTCCGGCGGCTGGGAAGAGGGTGATCGACCGAGCCCGGCGCCGATGCTGCTGAGCAGCCGCGGCTGGGGCATGCTGCGCAATACGTGGAGCGACGGCAGCTACGACCTGCGCCAGCCCGATCAGTCCACCCTGCTGCATCGCGAAGATCGTTTCGACGCCTACTACTTCGTCGGTGCCGATCTGCCGGCATTGATCGAGCGCTACACGCAGCTGACCGGCCGCCCCAACATGGTCGCGCGCTGGGCGCTGTCCTATGGCGATGCCGATTGCTACAACGACGGCGACAACGCGAAGAAGCCGGGCACCGTGCCCGAGGGCTGGAGCGATGGCCCGACCGGCACCACGCCTGACGTGGTCGACAGCGTGGCCAAGCAGTACCGGGCACACGACATGCCCGGTGGCTGGATCCTGCCCAACGACGGCTATGGCTGCGGCTACAAGCAGTTGCCCGAGACGGTGAAGGGTCTGGCCGGATACGGATTCCGCACCGGCCTGTGGACGGAGAACGGTGTCGACAAGATCGCCTGGGAAGTCGGCAAGGCCGGCAGCCGTGTACAGAAGCTGGATGTGGCCTGGACCGGCAAGGGCTATCAGTTCGCGATGGACGCCAACCGCCAGGCGTTCAATGGCATCGTCGACAATTCCGATTCGCGTCCCTTCCTGTGGACGGTGATGGGCTGGGCCGGCATCCAGCGCTACGCGGTTGCCTGGACCGGTGACCAGAGCAGCAGTTGGGATTACATCCGCTGGCACGTGCCGACCCTGGTCGGCTCGGGATTGTCCGGCATGGCCTATGCCAGTGGCGATGTCGATGCGATTTTCGGCGGCAGCGCCGAGACCTACACCCGCGACCTGCAGTGGAAGGCCTTCACTCCGGTACTGATGGGCATGAGTGGCTGGTCGTCGAACGCGCGCAAGCACCCGTGGTGGTACGACGAACCCTACCGCAGCATCAACCGCGATTATCTGAAACTGAAGATGCGGCTGACGCCGTACATGTACGGGCTGGTGCACGACGCCGCGCAGACCGGCGCGCCGCCGGTGCGTGGGTTGATGTGGGATTACCCGCGCGATCCGCACGCGCAGGACGAAACCTACAAGTATCAGTTCCTGCTGGGCCGCGATCTGCTGATCGCACCGGTCTACCGCAGCCAGGCGGCCAGCCGCGGCTGGCGGCGCGACATCCATCTGCCGGCCGGTGGATGGATCGACTACTGGGATGGCCGCCGCGTGCAGGCCGGCGCCGAGGGCCGCCAGCTCGACCGCCAGGTCGACCTGGCCACGCTGCCGGTGTTCGTGCGCGCCGGGGCCATCCTGCCGATGTATCCGTCGATGCTGTTCGATGGCGAGAAGCCGCTGGACGAGGTCACCTTCGATCTCTATCCGCAGGGCGATTCGCAGTACACGCTGTACGAAGACGACGGCAACACCCGCCGCTACCAGCAGGGCGAATCGAGCACGCAGCAGATCCGCGTGCAGGCGCCGGCACAGGGCAGTGGCCCGGTCCAGGTGCAGATCGCGGCCGTGCAGGGCACCTACCAGGGCCAGCTGGCGCAGCGTCGCTACGGCCTGCGCGTGTTGAGCCGGCAGGCCCCGCGCGCAGTGCAGGCCGGCGCCCGTGTGCTGCCCGCGCTGGCCGACGCGGCAGCCTTCAACGGTGCCGACGAAGGCTGGTATTTCGATGCCCGTGAGCGTGGCGGCACCGTCCATGTGCGTACCGCCACGCAGGATATCCGCCAGCCGCTGCAGGTGCAGCTGGACTTCGCCGTGACCGCCGCCGCTGCGGACGATGCTTATCCGGCCGCGCCGGTGCTCGGCCGCGAGCTGCCGGCCGACAGCCTGCTGGTGGTCAACCGCCCAGCGGAAGAGCCTGGCCATCCGCTGGAGAACGCGTTCGACGATGACCCGGCCACCTGGTTCCGCAGCGTGCGCAACCAGGCCGTGCGCACCGGCGCCCACGAATGGGTGGTCGGCTTCGGTGAGCGCCGGATGATCGACGGCATCGAGTTGGCGCCACGCAACGACAAGAACTGGAAGCATGGCCAGGTCCGCGACTACGAGGTGTACCTGGGCGACAGCAATGGCGAATGGGGCGAGCCGATCGCCCGGGGCCGGCTGCAGTTGAAGGAAGGGATGCAGCGCATCGACTTCCCCGCACACGCCGGTCGCCTGCTGCGTTTCCGGGTGCTGAGCGTGCAGAACCCCGAAGGTGACGGCGCCAGCAGCACCGACCCGATGGTCACTGCGGCACAGGGCAGCGCCCGCGCGTTCGACGCGTTGCAGCCACGCGATGTCGGCCCGATCGCGCTGTCCACCTTCCACATCCTCGAGCACCAGGAACCGGAGCGACCGGCCCGGCAGCGCTATCTCTCCGAGCTGCCGGTGCCGGCCGCGCTGGCCAGCCAGGTGCGCGCCGACCAGGCGTTCCGTGGCGAGGCCGGCATGCGCATGAACGGCCTGCAGTTCCGCCGTGGCCTGGGAGTGGGCGCGAACAGCCGCATCGACCTGCGTCTGCAGGGCGGCTGGCGCCTGCTGCGTGCGGATCTGGGCATTGATGATGCCTGCCGCAGCGCAGGCGGCCTGCAGTTCCAGGTCTGGGGCGACAACCGCCTGCTCTACGACAGCGGCCTGGTGAAGGCGCCCGGCGTGGTCAAGCCGGAGCTGGACATCCGTGGCCTTACTACCCTGAGCCTGCGCACGCTGGGTGCGCAGGGCAGTCAACCCGCCCAGGTCTGTGCCAACTGGGCCAACGCCGTGCTGATCGGCCAGGAGGGCGACTCCGCCAGCATCGTCGCCCCATGACCCCTTCGTAACACCGCTCCTCCCCCGCCCATACCGACTGCGGCCTGCTGGCCGTGGCCCGGGAGCGTTTTGCCCGCTGATCCACATTCGCGCCGCACCCCTGCCAGGAGAGAACCCCGATGTTGCCCGCACGCTACCGCCGCCCCCCCTGTCGCACGATCGCTCCGCTGACGCTGGCCATTGCCGGCGCGCTGCTCTCGGTCGCCCTGCCTGCCGCTGCGCAGGACAGCAAGGACAACGCCACCGACCTGGCCCGCATCGAGGTCACCGGCTCCAACATCCGCCGTACCGATGTGGAAACCGCTTCGCCGGTCCAGGTCATCAGCAAGCAGGACATCCAGAACATGGGTGCGCGTACGCTGCTGCAGGTGCTCGACAACCTGCCGGCTGCCCGCCCGGCGCAGCAGGATTCGCGCTCCCTGTTCACCGGCTCCGACGGTGCCTCGCAGGCCAATCTGCGTGGGTTGGGCGCACAGGGCACGCTGGTGCTGCTGAACGGTCGTCGCCTGTCGTACTACGGCGCACCCGCCGGCTTCCAGACCCAGTTCGTCAACATCGATGCGATCCCGGCTGCCGCCATCGAACGCATGGAAGTGCTTACCGACGGTGCTTCGGCGGTGTACGGCACCGACGCCGTGGCCGGTGTGATCAACGTGATCACCAAACGCAACTTCCAGGGCGCGGAGATCAACTTCACCAACGATACGTCATCGCGCATCGACTCCTACGGTGAGCGCCAGGCCAGCATCACCGCCGGCTTCGGCGACCTGGCCGAGAACCGCTTCAACATCTACGGTGCGGTCAACATGTACCGCCGTGACGCGATCCCGTTGCGTGATTTCTACGACAAGCGTCCCGAGCAGTACTACGTCAACAATCCCAATTACCTGACGAACCTGCGCCTGGGCGTGGGCAGCAAGCCGGGTGAGTTCAACCCGGGCAGTTACTTCGCCTTCGATCCGGTCACCGGCCGCCGCGTGCAGGAGGCTGCACCGGGGTGCAAGAACGTGCTGCAGGGCGAGGCCGCCGGTCCGCGTTGTGTCTGGGAGACCTGGATGAACAACGAGATCGACGCCGGCGCCAAGTCCGAGCGCAACACCGCCTACCTCAATGGCACCTTCCTGGTGGGCGACTCGACCGAAATCTTCGCCGAGGCGACCTACACCGACATCGATCTGCGTGCCAATGGCGGTACACCCCGCAGCTATGGCACCACCACCGGTAACCCGACCAGCTGGTTCTCCCGCGATACCGGCACTACGGTCAACCAGTTCCTGTATCCCTACCTGGGGCCGAACAACGAGTACAACCACGCCAGCCCTGAACTGAAGGCGATGATGGGCGGCGTAGTCGGCCTGCAGTACCTGCTGCAGGATGCCGGCGCCAACTACTTCGGCCAGCGCAACACCGACAAGAGCTACCGCGTGCTGACCGGTGCACGTGGCAACATGGGTGACTGGAACTGGGAAACTGCTTTCGCCACCGCCGGCACGCACTCCACCACCTACCAGACCATCAACGTCAACCTGAAGGGCTTCGAGAAGGCCTTCGGCCCCTACTCGGTGGATCCGGGTACCGGGCGGGTGATCATTTCCGACCATCCGGCATACACGTTCGGTGAGATCAGCGAAGCCAACGCAGCGCTGATCCGCGAGGCGTTCCCGACCTTCGACATCCAGTCCTGGACGCGCCTGCACACCCTGGACGGCAAGATCGAAGGCCCGCTGTTCCAGCTGCCGGCCGGTGAGATGCGCGCCGCGTTCGGCTTCAATGCCAGCCGCGAAACCTTCTACACGCCGGGCAATGCCGACGCAGCCGCCGGCCTGATCACCCAGCAGGGCGGCTCGTGGTTCGACGGTGCGCGCAACACCTATGCACTGTTCGCCGAAACGGTGGCGCCGATCACCGACAAGCTGGAACTGGACGCTGCGGTCCGCGTGGACAAATACCCGAACTTCAGCGCCAACGTCGCACCGAAGATCGGCTTCAAGTACCAGGCATTCGATCAACTGATGCTGCGCGGCACCTATTCGACCGGCTTCCGTGCGCCGAGCCTGGCCGAGTCCGGCAGCGGTGGCGTGTTCGCCCAGCTCGGTGGCTACCGCGATGAGGTGCGCTGCGCCGAGACCAACGCGATCGCCGACCTGTTGCGGCAGTCGCAGCGCGCCGGTGACGTGGACCTGGGCAAGAGCCTGGCCAACGTCGATTGCAGCCGCACCGTGGCCCGCATGACCCAGCCCAACCAGGACCTGAAGCCGGAGAAGGCCAAGATCGCCACCTTGGGCTTCGTCTACGAGCCGGCCAGCTGGCTGTCGGTGTCGGCCGACTACTGGTTCATTTACCGCAACAACGAGATCGTCGCCCCGGATTTCAGCCGTGATACCGACATCATCTCCTCCACCCGTTCGCCGATCACTGATGCCGATCGTGCAAACCTGGCCCAGCTGGCGGCGATGTGCGCCGACCCGGCCAGCGGAGTGAGCTGCCCCTCGGTCCTGCCCGGCTACAGCGTGGGCAACGTGGCCAGCGTGGTCGGCCAGTACAAGAACCGCGGCAAGACCCTGGTCGACGGCTTCGACGTGGACGCACGCAGCCGCTTCTCGCTGGGCGAGTGGGGCGGGCTGAACGTGGGCCTGGCCGCCACCATCGCCAATCGAAACCGCTACTACATGGATGAGGAAAGCGGCTGGTACTACGGCGACGTGGTGGGCTACTACAACAACCCGCGCCTGCGCGCCACGCTCAACGCCGACTGGACCTACAAGCAGGTGACCACCAGCATGTTCGTCAACTACGTGGGCGGTACCAAGTGGGCCCGTGACCGCGTGGATGAGGTGGATAACAACAAGGAGACCTGCACCGCCGGCTACCTGGCGCTGCAGGCCAGCAAGTGCGACGGCGCGCCGTCCTGGTGGACCGCCAACCTGAGCGTCACCTGGCGCCCCGATGACGCCTGGAACCTGAGCTTCACCGTCAAGAACCTGTTCGACCGGCTGCCGTTCTACGATCCGAACAGCTTCCTGGGTGACTCCAGCGACTACGCGACGATCTTCGGCCGTGGTTACAGTGTGACCATCGGTTATCGATTCAAGTAAGCAGGTTCGAGTGATCCAGCGCGCCGGTTGCGGCCGGCGCGCTTCCAAGAGGAGAGATGTTTGCCATGAAACGCAGGGAGTTCATCGCGGCCAGTGCCGCCGTCGCCGCCAGCAGCCTGTTGCCACAGACCCCGGCCTGGGCACGCGGGCGCACCCTCCGCCTGGCCATGATCGGTACCGGCATGCGCGGCCAGGTGCTGTTGAAGGAGCTGGTGCGCCGCGACGATGTCGAGGTCATTGCACTGTGCGACATCGAGCCGATCATGCTGGGTCGTGCCGTGGACATGGTGACCAAGGCCGGCAAGCCTGCGCCGAAAACCTATGGTCAGGATCGCGACAGCAACGCCTGGAAGCGCCTTCTGGAACAGAAGGGCATCGATGGCGTGATCATCGCTACGCCGTGGGAATACCACGCGCCGATGGCGATCGCCGCCATGCAGGCGGGCGTGGCCGTAGGCTGCGAGGTGGTGGCCGGCATCACCCTGCAGGACCACTGGGATGTGCTGAAGACCCAGCTCACGACCGGCACGCCGTACATGCTGCTGGAGAACGTCTGCTACCGCCGCGATGTGATGGCCGCCCTGCAGATGGTGCGACAGGGCCTGTTCGGCGAGCTGGTGCATCTGCAGGCCGGCTATCAGCACGACCTGCGCGGGGTGAAGTTCAACTCCGGTGATCCCAGCCAGCCCTACGACAGTGGCGTGGAATTCGGTCCCAAGGGCTGGAGCGAGGCGCGTTGGCGCACCGAGCATTCGGTGGAGCGCAACGGCGAGCTCTACCCCAGCCACAGCATCGGCCCGTGCGCGATGTACACCGGCATCAACCGCGGCAACCGCTTTACCCATATCAACGCTTTCGCGACCAAGGCACGCGGCCTGCACGAGTACACCGTGGCCAAGAGCGGTGGCACCACCCACCCCAGCACCCAAGTGAAGTTCAAGCTGGGTGACATCGTGACCACCACGCTCGCCTGCGAGAACGGTGAGACCATCCTGCTGCAGCACGACACCTCGCTGCCTCGACCGTACTCGATGGGCTTCCGCGTGCAGGGCACCAAGGGTCTGTGGATGGACGTCAACCACTCGATCCACATTGAAGGCCGCAGCCCGCCGCACCAGTGGGAAGAGTTCAAGACCTACCAGGATCAGTACGAGCACCCGTTGTGGAAGCAGCATGCCGACACCGCGGCCAGCGCCGGTCACGGCGGCATGGACTGGTTCGTCATCCATGCGTTCGTCGAGGCACTGAAGGCCAAGGCGCCGATGCCGATCGACATCTACGATGCGGTGACCTGGAGCGCGATCACCCCGCTGTCCGAGCAGTCCATTGCCAATGGCTTCCAGACGCTGGAGTTCCCTGACTTCACCGCTGGCGCGTGGAAGCAGCGCAAGCCGATCTTCGCCTTCGACGGCACGTACTGATCCGTACACCCACGGTAGCGCCGGGCCATGCCCGGCGTTGCTGTGTGGACGGGTGTGCTCGCCCCTGTGGCGCTGGGCCTGCGCTCGGCGGCTGCCGGCTTCCAGTTCTTAGCGTGGAAGATCAGCGGCCTGCTGATTCCGGGGCCGTGCCGGTGGGCCAACAATCGATGGCCTGAGCAGGGAAAGATGGCGCGCCCGGAGGGATTCGAACCCCCGACCAATGGCTTCGGAAGCCACTACTCTATCCGGCTGAGCTACGGGCGCGTTGGGTGCTGCTACCGCACCAAACTTTGGTGCGGTCCCGCTATTCTATCCACTTTCCATGGATAAATCTTCCCACCTTGCTGGCCTGGATGGGGAGGGCGGCTGCGAGGCTCAGGAGATGGCGGCACCGCGGGCGAAGATCGCTTGATGCAGGCGGGTCAACTGGGCCCTGGTCCAGCGCTGGAAATCCGGCTCTACGAAGCGTGCGATGGCCCAAGACAACACTAGAACCAGCATGCAAGCCACCCCTAGCGCCAGCATCGGCGAGGCTCCCTGGGTCACCAGCAAGCGCATCATCACCAGACCCAGCGTAAAGTGCAGCAGGTAGATGGGATAGGACATCAGGCCCAGCAAACGTAGCAGAGAGGCCATCCGAACCGACACGTGCTGTCCGATGCGCGCGCCATAGCGGATTGACAATGGGATCACGGCGGTGAACACCAGGAAGGCCGCGATAGGTATCCAGGGTAGCCGCATGGCCATTTCCTCCTGACCGATCTCCGCCAACGCCTCGGCGCGTGGCAGGGCGGCACCTACGTAGATCTGGAGGCAGCACAGCACCAGCGTGGCAATGGCGAAGAGCGCATTGATGGCCCGCAGACGGCCGACGGATGCCAGGTAGAAGTAGATGCCCATGGCGAAGAACACGCCATGCCAGGCCAGCAGCTGACGCTTGCCGCGCGCAAGACCGATCAACGACGACAACCAGTCGATGTCAGTGGCGTGGAACAGACTGGCGACGATAATGGCCGAGCCGCTGTACAGCGTTAGGAAAATAGCAAGCAGGTCGATGCGGTGGATGCGTCGACTGAGAATCATTAGGCCAACCAAGGCGTAGAAGATGATCTCCAGTACCAGCGTCCAGTACACACCCTCCATCCATGGGGCCTTCGGCAACAGTAGCAGCGAGCCAACGTAACGACGTAGCAGTTCGCTACCGGAGTACAGGTCTCCGGCGATACACACCAGCAAGGTGATCGTCGCGCAGATCCATAGCGTCGGATACAGACGGGTGATGCGACCGATCACGAACTGGTGCAGTGATGCCTTGGCCGCCGAGTGGGTAATTACGAAGCCGGAGATCACGAAGAAGATCTGAACACCAATATAGCCAAACCATGCCCACGACATCTGCGGGATGCTGTAAAGACCTTCGTGAATGAAGTACCCGTTGCTGCGCGGTTGCCAAGTGGAATACCCCAAATGGTAGATCAGGACCAGCATGGCCGCGAAGAAGCGCGACATATCAACCAATGGGTAGTAATTCTTCTGCATTTCCAGATGTCCGCCTGCGGAGTAGGTGCTCAGTGTGCCGTTAGGCCCAACCGCTGCTTGAGCTTCCGGGATAGGTATCCATGGAAATATGCGCGGATTTCGGAGTCGTCGATTTGCGGGGAACCGCTTGCGCGGGCGCTCCAGTAACCGCCTAGGTAATCACGGGCATCGGCGAAGCGACCATGCATGACAAACTTGCCAAAGCGTACTAGCGCATACGTCAATGTGTTGCCGCGGAAGTGGGCCGAACCGCCGTAATAGCGCTGCTTGGAACGGGCGCCGACTTCACGGGCTTCAAAAGTGGCCTCCTTTACGACACGAGCTTCCCAGCCATCGATCTCGGCGCGTGCCAGCGATAACGTATCAGCCGATGGGCCTATGATGTAACCGGACTGAACCATGCACGCACCGCGCCAAAGACGGCAGCTGCCCCGCACCCAGTCAGCAGCGTGCATAGAACGCCTGTCGGTTCCAGTATCACGACTGATTCCGCTGGCTATGCCCAACTTGGGGTTGCGATCAAAAGCTTCGATTAGTAGACGATAGTAGTCCGGCTCCGGAAAGCTGTCCGCATCAAGAATGCCGATGAGATCCTCATTTCCCAATTCCACGCTGCCGCGGATTTCGTCGAAACCACGTGACACGATGCGGGCGTACTTCTGACCGAGTGCGTACTCACCGGATTCGGTGTCTTCATTGAGCACGATGAGTTGCTCGACGTTGGCGGGCTTGGCCAGCGTCTGCAGCAGTTCGCGTGAACCGTCTGTGGATCCGTTTTCCACGATGACCCACATGGCAATGGCGGTATCCTGTGCGGCCACAGCTGCATACAAGTCAGGGATATTGTCTATCTCGTTGCGTAGTGGAGTGCTCAGGAAGATGCGGCGGGTCATTTCTGGGCCTCGGTCAGTGATTTGAGCAGGAATAGGTTCATCAGAATCGGGAACATCACTGGTGGGGAGATGATGCTGTTGCCGGTCAGCATCGGGCCGAACAGGATGACCATGGCCAGAGCCACTGGGCCTGCCTTCATGCAGCCGCGAGCGAGCAAGGCGAGGATCAACAGGCTCCCGACGACGCCATACTCGATGAAGAGACGGACGAAGTCCGAATGCGGATCCTTGGAAATGAAGTCAAATACACGGTTGCCATCACCGGTTGAGCCACCGCCCTGACCAAACAACACGATGGCCGAGCCGCTATCAAACTGCGCTTCAATCATGGCGATCCAATAGGACATGCGCCATGCGAAAGAGGAGCCTTGGTTACCGAACTGGTGGCTGCGGGCCTTCTCGACGATCAGGTCAAGATCGGACACTGTGATCTTTTCGAGCGCGTATTGGCCAAGGGGAGTCTGAAGTGCCATCACTACAGCCACTACAGCCATCGCTGCATATACCAAACGCGTAACGCTGAAGCGGAAGCTAAGGAAAATCATCAGCACGCCGGCCATGAATACGAACAGTGCGCCCGAGCTCTTGGATGCCACCAGCATGCCAAGAGCTGCGGCCAGGAAGACGTAAAGGCCACGTGGGCTGTATAGCCGGCTGAAGTGCAGATACAAGAAAGTGATCAGCACCGTTGCACACACATAACCCAAGTGGTTCGCATGCGGCATCAATGAACGGTAACGGTAGTCACCTGATAGAAAAGCGCCCGTTGCCAGATCAAGCGCGAACGGCAACAGTAGGAAGGCGAGGAAAAGCATCAATGTAAGTGCAATTTCCTGCACCCGTAGGCGATGTAGCGCATAAGCGAAGATCGCGAATGCGACGAAGCGCACTGCTTCCTGTGACTGTGCCAGGAAGGGCACCAAGGAGGGGAACAAGGCGCGGACGAGCACATAGGCGGCGATCAGGTAGAAGGCGCCGGAAAACCAGCCAACATTGAGTCGTCGCCGCAGCAGGCTGCCGTTGGCCGCCGCGAACACTATGGCAGCCAGAATGCCTAGCGAGTTGTGCAAGGTGGCTGCCACGAGAACCAGCAGCATGCCACCCACGTGTCCCATGCGCAGACCTTTGGCGCTGGGTGGGGCGGCGGCGAATGTGCCGGACAAGCTACGGTTCATGGCGTGTCAACTCCACTATCATTACCGAAAATCAGGTCGCGCAGGCCATTGATGAACCGGGCATCGGCATGAGGGGGCAACACTTCGCCGAGGGGGGCGCTGGATACTAGCTCATGATAGGCCGCATCGAGTTCATCGGCCCCCTGAATGAATCGCAGGAACGGACGGTCGGCAAGCTTGCGGGCCGTAGCCAGCTGGTGGTCATTGCGATGTTCGCCCAATGCGAAGCGGCGTGGCATCAGAATGGCGGGTTTGCCATAGGTCAGCGCAGAGATGATGGTGCCCATTCCCGCATGGGAAATGATGCAGGAGCAGGCCCTGATGCGCTCTTCAAAGTTTGCTTGGCTGATAAAACGCTGGTGTTTCAAGGTGGTCGGTATATAAGACGATGTACCAATCTGCGCGAAGCCTTGGATCCCGGAGCGTGCGGCCCAAGCATCGACGATACTCACTAGGCGGTCGAAAGGCAGCTGCGTGCCGGTGGTAAGGAAGATCACAGCACGGCTCCCAAATAGCGTGGCCCATCTTCGCTAGCTAGTTCCGGCCATTGCGTCAGCCAATGGTCGGCCCACCGGGCGACCTTCCGTCCAGCCAAGGAAAGCTCTTCGGCATTGGCGATGCTGTCTATCCAAATAGTGCGTGCCCCTAGTATTTTGCCTATCACCACAGCAACAAAACCAGGCGCGGCCCCAGTGGATATCACTACCTGCGGACGCTCACGTAGAAGTACTCGCAGCACCTGCAGGGACATCATGCCCAGCTTGATCTTACGGCTGAAATTGGCATCGATAACCGTATGGCAGCGATGATTGCCGATCGCATGCGGCGCGGGCTCCTGGGTTGTCATGAACACTACCTCAGCTCCCTCGAATGCAGGCGTGAGCCGGAGTAGTTGTACCCAATGTCCGCCTGCAGAGGCGACAGCCAGAATCTTCATGATGATCTTGAATGTTTCACGTAAAGGGGGCTCAGCTCAACGCTTCCCAGCCCGCGCGCTTGCCGATCACGCGGATGAGCAGGCGGCGGACGACGGGCAGCGCGACTGATGCATTCACGGCTAGCCGGGTTGCCATGGTGAACAGAGTCCTCTTTTCATTCTGGGCCCGCTTGGCGTACAGGCAGGCATCGTCCATCTCGCCCGCGTACAGCGACTGGATGGCAATCTTTGCGGCTGCATGGGCGAGCCCAGGATGCGGACGGCGGAATAGCCCGGCCGACACCCCATACAGGTCGATCGCATCATGCCCGTCGCGGACGCGATCATAATGGCATTGCCGGGCGAACGTGGAGAACGCCTGTTGTAGGTAAAGTTTGGACTTGTTGGTGGATACGCCGTCGCCGGCGAAGTTACGCCGTACGTACAGTACTTCGGCCAGATTGGACATGTTCCAACCAGCGCCAGCAATGCGAATCCATAAGTCGCGGTCCTGTGCAAACATAAAGAAGGGTCGGTAGCCTCCGACCTGGTCATAGGCTTCGCGACGGATCATGACCTCACCATGGCTGAAGGGATTGCCTCCTTCCAGGAAGTCGTCCAGGAGAGCCGCCCCAGGCTTTCCATGGACACCGAGCGTCGTGATTGTACCGGCACTGACCGATTCGTGGCGGCGCAAGCAGCCGACCACGCCTAGTCGTGGATCGGCATCCATGGCCTTGGCCTGCAGTGCAATACGTTCGGGTTCGGATATGTCGCCTGCTCCCTGTATGGCGATGTAGCGGCCGCGCGACAAGGTGATCGCGTTGCGGATGGCGGCCACAAAACCAGCATTTTCCTGGTGTATGACCACCAACCGTGGATCGTTGTAGGTCGCAAGAATATCCCGTACCCGCGGGTCCTTGCTGCCATCATTGACCAATACAATTTCAAAGGAAGCAGCAGTCTGTGCCAACAGGCTGTCGAGCGTGTCCTTGAGGTAGTCGGGCCGGTTGTACCAGGCACAAACGATGGAAATCAATGGTGGGCGTTCCATCAGATCTCCTCGATGGAACCAGATGGCGTAACGTAACGCGCTTCAACGGCCATCGAATAGCCGGTCGCATGCGCCACGGAGTTCTTCACCAGCGCGATCAGCGCCAGCACGTCGGCTGCCGTGGCATTGCCGCCGTTGATGATGAAGTTGGCATGTTCCGGTGCGACGTAGGCACCACCTATGGCACGACCCTTCAGGCCCTGATCTTCGATGACCTTTCCAGGCGGTCCATATTGCTCGTACATCGCCGGATTGCTGACAAATACGGAGCCGCAGTTGGGTAGTTTTTGCGGGAACTTCATACGCCGGCTGCGCATGATGTCCAGCATCTCGCGCCTGCGCGCAGCGCGGTCCACGCCTGCCTCCAGCTCCAGTTCCACCTGGGCGATCACTTCATGTCGGGTCTGGAACACCGAGGTGCGGTATGCAAATCCACATTCATCTCTGTTGCGCTCGATCAGCTGACCAGTTGCATCCACTGAAATTACCGAAACAACATGCGTGCCAATACCTTTACGCTGGCTACCTCCGTTCATGCATATGAGGCCTCCAAGCGTTCCCGGAATTCCACAGGTGTGCTCGATGCCACCCAGGCCTGCTGCCATCGCGCGACGGGCCAAGCCTGGCACCCAAACACCGGCATCGGCACGGAGGTGGTTCTTCTTGATGGCCAGCGAAGAGAATTCGGGGCCAATCCGGATCGCAACCGCACGCAGGCCTTCGTCGGCGAACAGCAGGTTGGTGGTCGCTCCGATCACCACCGATGGCACGCCTCGCGTAGCGAGCCAGCCACGCAGACGGGCCAGTTCTTCAATGCTGCGGGGCGCAATCATAACGTCGGCAGTACCGCCAATCCGCCAGCGGCTGATGATGGCCAATGGGACATCGCGCTGTACCGCTCCCGGGAACAGGCGTGCCAGCTCGGAGGCGATGCCGCCCAGCTTGACCTTGTCCAAGTTCAGCCCCATCGAACGTCCGCACCCATGGCACGCAGCTTTTCGGCGAAGTCGACATAGCCGCGGGAGATCTGCCAGGCATCGGTGACGATAGTCTCGCCCTCAGCCGTCAGACCACACAGGGTCAGTGCCGCCCCTGCACGCAGGTCCAGCGCACGTACGACGGCGCCGTGCAGCACGCCACCTTGGCCATGGATTCGCAGCATGTCACCGTCCACGTTGTACTTCACGCCCATCTTCGCCATCTCTTCTGCGTAGCCATAACGACCGGGGAAGCGCAGGTCAACGATGCGCGATTCACCCCGGGCCCTGGCGCCCCACGCAGCCAGGATTGGCTGAACGTCTGAATTGATGCCCGGATGCGGTCCGGTACTGATCTCGATCGGATAGCAGGCGCCACCACGCACGATCAGCGAATCATCGCCGACATACAGGCGCGCGCCAGCAGACCTCAGGTGCGCCAGCACCACTTCCAGGTCGGCATAAGGAAAATCAGCGATTTCGATGTCGCCGCCGGTGATCACCGCTGCAGACAGCCAGGTGATTGCCTCCATGTTGTCGGCGATCACGCGGTGCTCGGTTCCATGAAGGGCATCAACGCCTTGAATCTCGATGTGCTCTTGGCCAAACACGGTGATGCAAGCGCCCATGGAATTGAGCATTGCGATCAGGTCGAGGATCTCCGGGCGGATATGCGGATTCCACACTCGCGTGGTGCCCTTGGCCAGGGTGCCGGCCAGGATTGCATTCTCGGTCGCCCCGGTGGAGCGCATCGGCAGGTGGATATCCGCCCCGACCAGACCATTGGGCGCTTCGGCATACAAATATGCGTCATCCTCCCAGACACGCGCGCCCAAGCGTTCCAGCAACATGACGTGGAGGTCGTACTTGCGCTCGCCCAGTTTGCAGCCACCGGGCAGCGGAACGCTCCCTGCACCCAGACGTGCGGTCAGCGCACCCAGGATCAGCAGGGTGTTTCGGATCGAACGGCCTTCCCATTTCAGCTGGCTGGCCAGCGACTCGCTTTCGGTAATCCGGATTGAATCAGTACCCAGCAATTCAGCGGATTTGCCCAATGCGCGCAGCATGTCCACATGCACCTGAGTGTCCAGCAGCCCTGCTGGGTAATTCCGCAGTTCCAGAGTATCTCGGGTCAGGATGCTGGCTGCCAGCAGACGCAATGCGGAATTCTTGGCGCCGGCCAGCGAAACGCGGCCTTCGAGGCGGGACTTTCTGACATGCAGGACAGCGGCGTTGCTCATGGGTTCGTGTGCTCGGATGAGGATTCTGTGGAGTCTTTCTGGATGATGCGTGCGGGGATGCCGACAGCGGTAGCGTTGTCGGGGACGTCCCGGGTGACGACCGCGTTCGCGCCGATGATGCAATTCCGCCCTACGGTGATACGGCCGATCACCACTGCTCCGGCGAAGATCGTGGTGTCATCACCGATAACGGGGTAACTTTTTGATCGCCAGTCGCCGCTGCGCGCACCACCGAGGGTTACGTTCTGGAAGATCTTCACGTTCTCGCCGATCACCACCCCTTCACCGATTACTACGCCGGTAGGGTGCTTTAGATCGAGCGAGACCGGAAACGTTGCTTTGTGCGAGATGAACAAGCCGTGCTTGCGCGCCAGTCGGCCTTCCACATAACGGCCCAGTAGCGTGTTGCCGCGCATGCGTGCGTGAATGAGCGCCCGGAGGTGCCAGCGTACACGTGGCTTGGCTCCGCCGAGCCACAACAATTCAATAAGGCGAAAAGGATTCTTCATAGGTCTCAGCTGCGCCCGTCACGGCGGGCTGCCGCGGCCGCGCGGTTGACCACGTGCAGGATATACAGAGTAATGAGCAGGTAGAACGCGAACAAGAATGCGCTCAGTACGTATACGAATTCCTTGGGCGAAAGTGTCAACCAGAGGCAGGTTTGGTAGATGACTAGTAGGCCAATGGCACGCACTACATTGATCGAAAGAAATGCACCCTGTGCGTTATAGATGTTGAGGATCTGCACCAGTGGTGCAGACGTCAACTGCAGTAGGACGAAGGGTGCCAGAATCGAGGCATACATGCCGGCTTCGGTCCACCGCTCACCGAATGCCATATGGAAAAGCGGCTCGCCCAGCAGCATCAGGGCCAGGGTGAGCGGCAGGCCGACCAAGAACAGCTTTTTCTGCACTGAGTAGGCAAGGACTTTGATGCGAACTTCCGACCCCTTCGGAAGGCGTGCTATCTCACCATAGAATGCTTGGCCTACTGACTGGCCAATCAGGTTGCCGGGAATGGCCAGAGCCATCAGCGCCAGACCAAGCTGGCCCGTAGCGCCGGCACCGAACAGTGCCGCGGCGAACATTGCCGGTGCTTGTGTAGAGAACGCCAACAGGAATTGCGAAGGTAGACGAAATGCCGGAAAGCCACGGTAATAGCGGGCCAGCAAGAGCATTGCATCGCGGCTCACGCGATGGACATTTCCCTGAAAGTCTTTCCGGAAGCGCAGCGTGAATGAACTGATGCCGCCACTTTGTTCTACCAGATGCCCGAACAGCAAGCCAAATGGTTTGAGCCCCGCCAGGCCCAAGCCAATCTTGACCAGTACGCCCATTACTGATTGCACGACCTTGGTCTGGGAAATTGCCTTGTAGGAGCGACGGCGCGTTGCCCACAGACTCAGGCCCTCGTACACGGCCACTGCGATGGCACCCAGAATCACCAGCCACCACCAAGGTGCCAGCACGTCCATGGACATCCAGCCCAGTACAATGTCGCCGAAGGCCCAGAACAGCAGCGCTATCAGCGCAGCCATGATCAACATCAACAGGCCCGACAGCACCATCAGGTTGGCTGCCATGCGATCGGAACGGGGCAGTGGCACGGCGAGCACGTAGCGGAGTGTCAACATGGGGGCAATCACTGCCACCAATGCGCTATAGACCGCCAACACCCCGTAGTCGTCCGGGCTGTAGATGCGGGTCAGCAGCGGGATGGTCGCAATACTGACTAGTCGTGCCGTCCCCGTGCCAAGCGCCAGCGTCAGCATTCCACGCACGACGCCGCCAGATTCACCGCCGAAAAGCCGTTGGCGTATCCGTGAGAATTTCATGGTGATTGCTGATTGCATGAGCGGGCCCCGGTCTTACGAGGTGCGCTCTGGGTAGAACTGGCGATACCATGCGGCAAATCGCTTCAGGCCGGTAGCCAGATCGGTCTTTGGTACGAAGCTGAAGTCCTGGGTGCTATGCCGTATATCGGCATAAGTGGCTAGCACGTCACCCGGCTGCATGGGCAGCAAGTTCTTCCGTGCTTGACGGCCCAGTGCTGCCTCCAGCAGCGAGATCATTTCCAGCAACTGTTCCGGGTTGTTGTTCCCAAGATTGTAGACGCGGTGCGGTGTTTCATCGTCGGCCGGCAAGGGAGCGCCTTCAACCAGCGTCTGTATGCCATCGACGATATCGTCGATGTAGGTGAAGTCGCGCTTCATGTCACCATGGTTGTACACATCGATGGAACTGCCGCTGGTGATAGCATTGGCAAACTTGAAATACGCCATGTCCGGGCGACCCCAAGGCCCGTAGACCGTGAAGAAGCGGAGGCCGGTAATCGGGAAACGATACAAGTGCGCGTACGTCTGGCACATCAGCTCGTCGGCCCTCTTGGTCGCTGCGTACAGAGAGATCGGCGCATCGACGCGATCTTCAGTCGAGAATGGTTGCTTGGTGTTTGCACCATATACCGATGACGAAGACGCGTAGACCAAGTGCTTCACGCCGTGGCGGCGGCAGCCTTCAAGCACGGTCAAAGTACCGGTCAGGTTGCTGTCCACATAGGCGAACGGATTATCGATGGAATATCGGACGCCAGCCTGTGCACCCAGATGCAGCACCGCGTCAAAGCTGTGGTCGTTGAACAGTGCGGCCATGCCTTCGCGATCGGACAGATCCAGGCGAATGAAGGAGAAAGCGTGACGCCCGTCGAGCTGCGCCAGGCGCGCTTCCTTCAGGCGCACGTCGTAGTAATCGTTAAGGTTGTCGATGCCTACGATTTCGTGACCGCTATCGAGCAGCCGCATCGAGGAATGAAAGCCGATGAAGCCGGCTGCACCGGTGACAAGAATTTTCATGCAGGACTTACCGTGAGGGCCGGAAGTTATTATCAGTCGGAGCCGAACAGGTCGCGGGTGTAGACCTTGCCGGCCACATCGCGCAACTCGTCGGACAAACGGTTCGCCACGATTATGTCGGCCTCCGCTTTAAATGCAGCGAGGTCGTTCACTACGCGCGATCGGTAGAAGTCGGATGCGTCGAGCACCGGCTCATAGACAATCACTTCGATGCCCTTGGCCTTGATGCGCTTCATCACGCCTTGGATGGCCGAGGCGCGGAAGTTATCCGAACCGGACTTCATTACCAAGCGATAGACGCCCACGACCTTCGGCTTGCCTGCGATGATGGTATCGGCGATGAAGTCCTTGCGCGTGCGATTTGATTCCACAATAGCGTGGATCAAGTTCTGCGGCACGTCGCTATAGTTGGCCAGCAACTGCTTGGTATCCTTGGGCAGGCAGTAGCCCCCGTAACCGAAGGAAGGGTTGTTGTAGTGTGAGCCGATGCGCGGATCCAGGCTCACGCCGTCGATGATCTGGCGCGTATCCAGACCGTGGGTACAGGCATAGGTGTCCAACTCATTGAAGTAGGCCACACGCATCGCCAAGTAGGTGTTGGCGAAGAGTTTTATGGCTTCAGCTTCGGTGGAGTCAGTGAACAGGACGGGAGAATCCTTGCTGACAGCGCCTTCCTTCAGGAGCTCGGCGAATGTTTCCGCGCGCTTGGAGCGCTCGCCGACAATGATCCGGCTCGGGTGCAGGTTGTCGTAAAGAGCACGCCCTTCACGCAGAAATTCAGGCGAGAATATAATGTTCTCCGTGCCAAAACGCTCGCGAAGCTCCGCGGTACATCCGACCGGCACGGTAGATTTGATGATCATCACGGCATCGGGATTGATCGACACAACATCGCGGATCACCGACTCGACCGAGCTTGTGTTGAAATAGTTCGATTGGGGATCGTAGTCGGTTGGCGTTGCAATGATTACAAACGAAGCTCCCGCATAGGCCTCGCGAGGATCCAGCGTGGCACTGAGCTGCAGGGACTTGTGGGCCAGAAAATCTTCGATTTCCCTGTCCTCGATTGGAGCCTTGCGATGATTGATGAGCGCAACTCGCTTCGCGTCAATATCCAAGGCGACCACTTCGTGGTTCTGGGCCAGCAGAACTGCATTGGAGAGGCCAACATAACCCGTTCCGGCCACGGCAATTTTCATTCGCAAAATCCTTTTGGTACAGCGCACAAGACTGGTTCTGAGCGAAAGATCGAACGCTACTGATTCGCGAACGATGTGCCTGCAATCGCGCAGGCGTGGGCGATTGCCCGCGCCGCAAGTCCGACGTGTGGGGGCCAGCCTTGCAGGGCGTAGGGGATGCTACTACACGGGACCGGCGATGCCGCCAACCTGAAATTGCCAGTTCATCCGGTATCCATGCGCGCGTTGCCAGGGCTTTGCGCAGCAGCGGCTGAGCAGACGCCTGCCATCTGGCCGAGACTGACCGGCGAGGTTGAAGGGGGTGGCCCATTCAGGGGTGTCTGTCAACATGGGCTCTATCTGGGGGGCTTGGCTATGTACCAGAGTTGGTATGGGTCTTGCATGCGTGCTTCCCCCTGATTCCATCTTAGCAATTCGAGGCTCGTTTTCAATCCTGAACGAGAGTGGATTTCATTCATTTGAATCGTGGCCTGTCTTTTGCGAGGGTGCTTCTCGTTCCTTTGGCCCTCCCGTTCCCTCGATGCGTTAGACTGTCAGGCTGGGCTGAGGTGCATTGGTCAGCGGTGCCTGTCAGTGCCGTAGAGTAGAGTGCGCGGTGCCGACAGTTTGCCGGCAGCAGGGCCTTGGCTGGCCTAGCAGCGCCATCCGGTATGGCTGTTCCAAAAAACAAAGTGGATGCGATGACGAGAAAAGCGGAATCCCGAGTGGTCAAGGACGACGAGATAGACTTGCGCGAATTGGTGGGTGTGCTCATCGACCGGAAGTGGCTGATCCTCGGAACTACAGCTCTGTTCTTTGCTGTAGGTGTCGCCTACGCGCTGTTGGCACCTCCAGTTTTTCAGGCGCAGGCAATGGTGCAAGTCGAGACAAAGGCCCCGGCCATCCCGGGGTTGTCCGATCTCGGGGCGCTTGGCGGCGGCACATCTGCGGCGACTACCGAAGTCGCGTTGCTGACTTCTCGTACCGTGATTGGTAGTGCAGTCGATAGCCTTCAACTTGACACGGTGATCGAAGCTTCGCGCTTTCCGCTGATTGGTGGCTTCATCGCACGCCGTTACAAGCCTGATGCTCCAAACCTGGTTGCGGCCCCTTGGATGGGGCTCTCCAGCTATGGTTGGGGAGGTGAAGAGCTCAAGATCCATAGATTCCAGGTTCCACCAGCCATGGTCGGTGCTGGCTTTGTCGTGGAGGCCTTGGAGGCTTCTGGCCAGTACAGGCTGCTTGACCCGGACGGAACCGAGCTGCTCCACGGGAAGGTGGGAGAGCTTGCCCAAGGACATGGGATTTCCATCGAAGTCGAGAGCCTCCGTGCGAACCCGGGGATGCGTTTCGACGTTTTGAAGCTTCGCCGACTGGACGTCGTCAATCGTCTGCAAGAAGGCATCAAGGCGACCGAACAGGGCAAGGATTCTGGAATTCTGCTGCTTACATACGAAGATCAGAATGCCATCCGTGCGCAAGGTGTAGTTCAGAACGTTGCGGAAGCTTACGTGCGCCAGAACGTCGAGCGCAGCTCCGCTGAGGCGGCTTCGCAGCTGCAGTTCGTGCGAGATCAGCTGCCTACGATCAGGCGTCAGGTTGAGCAGGCGCAAGCGGCCATGAGCGCGTATCAGTCTCGCTCAAATGCCGTTGATATCACTTTGCAGACCAAGGGATTGTTGGAGCAGGAAGTCGCGGTGGAGGGGGCAATCCAACAGCTGCGACTGAAGCAAGCTGAAATGGATCGCAGCTTCACCCGGGAGCACCCAGCGTACCGCGCGCTCATGAAGCAGATTGGTGACCTGGAAGGACGGAAGGCAGGTTTCCAACGTCAGGTCGGCCAGCTGCCGGACACCCAGCAAGAGCTGCTGCGCCTGACGCGTGACCTTCAGGTTAGCAATGAGCTGTACACGGCATTGTTGAACCAGTCGCAGCAATTGGATGTTGCTCGTGCCGGAGCTGTCGGCAATGTGCGGATTGTTGATCCTGCGATGGTGGACACCGCCAACCCGGTCAAGCCGCAGAAGAAGTTGATCGTGCTTATCGCGACTCTGCTCGGCGCCTTTCTCTCAGCAGCATTCGTCTTCCTCCAGCGCATGTTGAACCCGGGCATCGAAGACCCGGCCGACATCGAGGCCCTGGGCCTGCCGGTCTATGCGGCCATTCCGCTCAGTGTGTCCAACACCCTGCTCAAGCTGCGCAAGGGCAAGCACGGCACGCGCGTGGTCGCCGATGGCCGCCAGCACCTGCTGGCCGTCTCCGCGCCGGCTGATCCGACCGTGGAGGCACTACGCAGCCTGCGTACAAGCCTTCACTTCGCCATGTTGGAAGCGAAGAACAACATCCTGACCATCTCGGGTCCCCGCCCTGGCGTTGGCAAGACGTTCGTTTCTGCCAATTTGGCGGCCGTGATCGCACAAGCGGGCCAGCGCGTGCTGGTCATTGACGCGGACATGCGCAAGGGCACCCTGCACAAGATCCTGGGTGTGTCTCACCAGAAGGGCCTGTCGGACGTGCTGGGCGGCAAGCTCAACGTCGACGACGTGATTCATCCGGTGGCTGGTCTGGACAACATGCACTACATGGTGCGCGGCGATATTCCGCCGAACCCGGCCGAGTTGCTTATGCACCCGCGCTTTGCGCAGCTGCTTCAGGACATGTCAGGCAAGTACGATCTGGTGATCGTCGATACGCCGCCGATCCTGGCGGTGACCGACCCGGCGCTGGTCGCCACCCACGCTGGCTCGAGTCTGCTGGTCACCCGTTTCGGCGTGAATCAGGCCAAGGAAATCGAACTGACCCTGCAGCGTTTCGAGCAGAACGGCGTGCAGATCAAGGGTGCGATTTTCAATGCGGTCGAGAAGCGCGCCACGGGCTATTACAGCTATGGCTACTACGAGTACAAGTCTGACGACAAGGCTTGATCTTCTCGCGGGGCAGGACACCGGAGCCCGGTGCGCGCAGGCGCATCGGGCTTCGTCTTTTCCAGGCCCGCGTCGCTGTCCCTTCAGCGCAGGAGTATCCTATCCCCATGGCCGATACCCCCCTCACTTCGCCGCATTCGCCGGCGACGCCGCGCTGGCGGCATTACTGGAGTCTGATGCGCGCGGATCGTCCGATCGGCACGTTGCTGCTGCTGTGGCCCACCTGGTGGGCGCTGTGGCTGGCGGCAGGCGGCATGCCGCCGCTGTGGACCCTGTTCGTGTTCACCGCAGGTGTCTGGCTGACCCGCTCGGCGGGGTGTGTCATCAATGACTACGCCGATCGCTGGCTCGACCCGCATGTGGAGCGCACCAAGGCCCGTCCGTTGGCGACGGGGGCGATCAGCGGCCGTGCCGCGCTGGTGCTGTTCGCGGTACTGATGCTGGTGGCATTCGGGCTGGTGCTGACCCTGAACGGGCTGACCATCGGCATGAGCTTCATCGGCGTGTTCCTCGCCGCCAGCTATCCCTACCTGAAGCGCTATACGCACCTGCCGCAGGTCTATCTGGGCATGTCGTTCGGCTGGGGTATTCCCATGGCATTCGCCGCGGTGCAGGGCGAAGTGCCGCTGCTTGGCTGGCTGCTGTACGCCGGCAACATCCTCTGGTCGACCGCGTATGACACCTGGTACGCCATGGTCGACCGCGAGGACGACCTGAAGATGGGCTCGCGCTCCACGGCGATCCTGTTCGGGGATCTGGATCTGGTGATACAAGGGGTGCTCTACGCTCTGTTCCTGGCGACCATGGCGCTGGTCGGTGTGCGCGCCGGCCTGGGGAGCTGGTACCTGGCCGGCCTGGCGGTGGCTGCGGCGCTGGTGATGTACGAATTCTGGATCTGCCGCAACCGCGAGCGGGGGCCATGCTTCAAGGCATTCCTGCACAACAACTGGGTCGGCGCGGCGCTGTTTGCCGGTGTCGCGCTGGATCTGGGATTGAGATGAGCTTGCTACGCTGAGACGAGCGTTGCATGATCACTGAGGCATAGACATCGTCCGGTAACCTACTTGCCATGAAAGAACATTTCTCTCCATTCTGGAATGGCTTCATGGGCCGGTTTTCTGTGCTGGTGCTCATACCCGGCATTGCCCTGCTCACCCTCCCGGGATCAGCAGTAGCAGCTGAATTCCGGCATCCAGGGATTCTTAATGACCACGCCGGCCTTGAGACAACGCGCAGGTCACTGATGGCAGGCGACGCGGAGAAGTTGAGGATGCTTTCCGATATGAAGGCTTCTCCTCTTTCTGCACTCAATTACGATCCTTCGCCGGTGGCTGCAGTAGTCTGCGGTCCGCACTCCAAGCCGGACATTGGCTGCAAGGCCGAGGTTCGTGATGCGCAAGCTGCATATACCCAAGCGTTGCTATGGATCTACGAGCGAGACAATCGGCGGGCTCGCAATGCGATCAGGATCATGGATGCTTGGTCCGCGACTTTGACTGGAGGGCATCAAGGTAGCAATGCTCCGTTGCAGGCAGCATGGGCAGCACAGTTGTGGACACGTGCGGCAGAAATAATCAGGTATTCCGGCAGCGGTTGGTTGGAAAAAGACTCCCGTTATTTCGGCGGTTGGCTGCTCGCACAATATCTTCCTGATATTGATCGCATGGGTGCCTGTATGAATGGAAACTGGCAGGCCAGTGCAATTGATGCCAGGATGTCCATTGGTGTCTACACAGATCGTCGAGACATATACCAGCGTGCCGTCGCAGACTGGAACGCGCAACTTCCGGCTTATATCTATCTCCGCAGTGATGGTGCGATTCCAAGGCAGATGCCCGGTTGTGGTCGGCCGGTGCGGCAGGCGTGGTATGGCCAGAAGGTATTCAAATCCGGAATGGTTCAAGAAATGTGCCGTGACCTGCGCCACACTGCATTCGGCTTGGCGGCATATTTGAATGCGGCTGAGACAGATCGTATCCAAGGCGGTACGCTATATGCCTCTGGCAGGGAACGCCTTGGTGCAGCGCTGGAATTTGTTACTGAATATGGATCAGGCCAGCAGGTTCCTGCTTGGCTGTGCGGAGGAAAGTTGAAGTCCAATCTTGATGGAACGCTTGAAATTGGCTTCGCCCAACTGCACGGACGCATGGGTCTGCCCATGCCTAATACTCAACGATGGTTGCGAGATGAGGCGCCCTCGGCAGGGACAAAACACTTTCTTTGGGAATCAATGACCCATGGTAGCGAGGTGCGCGCCGCCAGGTCGCGAGTGGTTGAAAATAATGATTCTGTAGAGGATTGATGCCTCCGCTATTATCCCAGCCTTCTGTGGCTTTAGTCCTGAGCGGCCATGATGGGCAGGATCATGTCAGAGCCCTCCTGCACGATAGGGCGGCCCTCCTACGACCAATAGGCGACTGACAGCCCCCGCCGCGAGGCCGAGAATCGAGCCATCGAACCTGGGAGGGTAGGTGATGGCCTCGACGGCAGCAGTGCAGGATGGCTGGATGGCGCGCGCAGCGCTGCGCTCCGCCTCCTGGGCGGAAAAGTGGTTCCCTGATGCCTACGTGTTCGCGGTGCTGGGCGTGGTCATCGTCGCCCTGGCAGCCATCGGCTTCGGTTCCACGCCGCAGACCACGGCCAGTGCCTTTGGCGATGGCTTCTGGAGCCTGATTCCGTTCACCATGCAGATGGCCTTCGTGGTGATCGGCGGTTATGCCGTGGCCACTGCGCCTGTGGTGGCGCGCTTCATCGAACTGCTGGCGCGGGTGCCGCGCACGGGGCGCGGTGCAGTGGTCTATGTAGGCCTGGTCAGCATGCTGGCTTCGCTGCTCAGCTGGGGCTTCTCGCTGGTGTTCGGCGGTCTGCTGGTGCGTGCATTGGCGCGCCGGACCGATCTGCGCATGGACTACCGCGCCGCAGGTGCCTCCGCCTACCTCGGCCTGGGCGCGGTCTGGGCGATGGGCCTGAGTTCTTCGGCTGCGCAGCTGCAGGCGAACCCGGCCAGCATGCCGCCGGGGCTGGTGGAGATCACCGGCGTACTGCCCTTCACTGAAACCATCTTCCTGTGGCAGTCGATCGTGCTGACCGCGGCGTTGATCCTGGTGTCACTGCTGATTGCCTGGTTGACCGCGCCGGCGACTGGCAGTGCGCGCACCGCTGAATCGTTTCCCGGTGCGGCGCAGGCCGAGCCTGAGCCGCTGCAGCGCCGCACGCGCCCCGGCGAATGGCTCGAATACAGCCCGCTGCTGACCGTGCTGCTCTCGTTGCTGGCCTTCGGATGGCTGTTCAACGAGTTCGCCAACAAGCCGGTGGTGACCGCGATCGCCAACCTCAATACCTACAACTTCCTGTTCATCTCGCTCGGCCTGCTGCTGCACTGGCGCCCGCGCAGCTTCCTCAACGCGGTGGCCAAGGCGGTGCCCAGCACGACCGGTGTGCTGATCCAGTTCCCGCTGTATGGCGGCATCGCGATGATCCTCACCCACGCGGCCGGCGCCGATGGGCAGACGCTGGCGCACCGGCTGTCCAGTCTGTTCGTGCACATCGCCAGCACCGATACGTTCGCTCTGGTGATGGGCGTGTACTCGGCGGTCCTGGGCTTCTTCGTTCCCTCCGGCGGCGGCAAGTGGATCATCGAAGCACCGTACGTGATGCAGGCGGCGAACGAACTGAAGGCGCACCTGGGCTGGGCCGTGCAGGTGTACAACGCCGCCGAAGCGCTGCCGAACCTGATCAATCCGTTCTGGATGCTGCCGCTGCTGGGCGTGCTGGGCCTGAAAGCCCGCGACATCGTCGGCTTCACCTTCATCCAGCTGCTGGTGCACATCCCGCTGGTGCTGGGCCTGCTGTGGTTGCTGGGCATGACGCTGGATTACGTGCCGCCTGTGATGCCATGAGGTGCTGCGCCCGCTGCGCCCGCTGCGCGGCCGGGCCGGGCGGGCGCCGCTGAATGGGCCACAGCCTCTGCGGGCATGAGCACATGCCGATCCCGAATGAATCCTTCGGCCGCTTGCGGCACAAGGGGTCACGCCGGTTCATTCACGCGCATGCACATTTCTGTAGCTGCGTCACAACGCATGGTTAACCCACCGCTGCAGACGATGGCCGCAACCACCGCATTCCGCGAGTGGCACTGGAGATACCGCAATGGGCCAGCACAATCAGAACCAGCAGAACCAGCAGAACCAGAAGCAGCAGGATCAGCAGGATCAGCAGGATCAGCAGGGGCGCGGTCGCGATCAGCAGCAGCAACAGCAGCAGGACCAGCAGCAGCGCGGCCAGCGCAACCAGCAGCAGGGCGGGCAGGACGAGGAAGAGTGACCCTCGCGTCCCTGTCCAGCATCGCCTGAAGCCCCGCCTTGTGCGGGGCTTCTCATTCCAGTGTGCCGATCCGCTCCAGCACGGGCGCCGCCGACATGTCGTTGGGATTGGTACCCGGTACGCCCTGCGGTACGTCCATGCCCATGCTGCGGTAGAGGTCGATCCAATGCCGGGCGATCTTCCCGGTCTGCGGATTGCGGAAGTTCATCGGCTGCAGCGCGAATACATGGTGGGCACGGAAGGCACGTTCGATGAAGTCCGAGCAGTAGTAGCTGTCATCGTTCGGCACGTAGGAGGCGTTGTAGGGCCTTCCAAGCAGGGTACGCGCGGTGGCGACGGCGTCGCCGATGGCAGCGTTGTGCGGTGCGCGCAGGCGGTAGACCACGATCTGCCGCAGCCGGGCGCGCGCCTCCTGCTGGAACGTAGCCAACGTCTGCCGGCGCGAGCCCTTCTCGTCCGCATGCAGCACTTCCCAGCCCTGCGTCGTGGCGGCCACCAGACCCACATGATCGAAACCGGGATGAGCCTGCGTACCGGTCGCGTCATCGATGGCAGCGCTCAGGCCACTTTGCCCTGCGGTGACGAACAGCAGGTCGCCCTCCTGGAGATCCACGGCCGTCGCCGCGGCAGCGGGCAACAACAGGGCGAAGAACAGCAGGATGCGGCGCATGGAGGGTCCGGCAACGGGAGGGAGCGCCATTGTAGGTTCCTGCACGGCACACGGCCCGTTCAGCCCCGCCGATGCGGTACGGCGCGTACCTCCCAGCCCAATTCCGCATCCCGCAGCTCGCCCGCGGGTACATCTCCCATCAGCACCTGCAATCCCCGTGCGTTGGGCAGGTCCTTCTGTTCGGGGAACCAGCGCCGGTCGGCGGCAACGACGATCAGCAGGCCTTCGTCATCGCCCATCGGTGCGAACTGGGCCGAGGGCGCGCTGATCGGTTGCAGGCCGAAGCGCCCGGCGGCCTGCAGGCGCACCGAATCGACATCGTGGCTGGGCAGACCGACTTCGCTCAGGCAGGTCATCTCACTGCCATGGAAGGCGCCCTCCTGCGGACTGCACGGAAGCCGGCGCCGGCCGATCAGCTCCAGGATCAGTCCATCCGGGCCGGTGAAGTACACAGACTGCGATTGCCAGCTGCTTTCCAGCGCGAAGTAGTCCAGTCCTGCCGGGTTGCGCTGCAGCGGCGTACGCTCGCGCAGCCAGGTCATGGCGGCCGCGAAACGGTTGTCCGGCACGTTGAAGGCCAGGTGCACGCCGCCGACCGCGACGTCATCGGCCAGCCGCAGCTCGATCGTGCTCCAGCCGATGCGGATGCGGTTGCCGCTGACCGGCAGCTGCAACACATCGCGGAAATAGGCCGCCACCCCGGTGACGTCGGATACCGGCAGGGTGAGATGCAACAGACGCATGGTCTCTCCGCCTCGATGCGTGCGCTGACAGTGTAGCGGCACGGGTCTTCGCGCGGCGTCTTCATCCGTGCAACCGGGCGTCGCGAAGCGCTATGGTCGCGGCTTCAGGGCGGCCTCGAAGAACCGCTGCGCCTCCGCCACGGTGCGTGCATGCGTCTGCGCTCTTGGCGTCTGGCTGCTGCACAGGGCGGGCAGTCGCTGCTGGCCCAGCGGCGTGCATTCGGACAGGAAGTCGTAGTGGCCGACCCCGGGCAGGACATCCAGTCTCGCCTCCGTGATGGACGCCTTGGCGACCTCCGCGTTGGTGGCTGCAGGAGCGACCGTGTCCGCCGCGCCCTGGATGATCGACACCGGTTGCCGCAGCGCCTGCAACTGCTGGGGCGGGAACGCCTGCATGATCGCCGGTGCCATCAGGAACACGGCGCGCACACCCGGGACCGGGCGGGCATCATCGGCGTGGGCCATCCACGGCGCCAGATCCGCCGCCGCCGCCGCGGCCTTGCGAGCCTCCAGGGTGTGCGACGGCGCCTCGCTCTGGGGCTGGCACACACCGTCATCCGGATGGGCTTCGCAGAAATCACGCAACCGCCGCAGGTCCGGTCGCGCCCCCGCCGCCAGCAGGGCCGTGTAGCCTCCGGCCGAGAAGCCCATTACACCGATCCGCTGCGCATCCACGTGCGGCCCCAGCTTGGGATCGGCCTGCACGGCGGCCAATGCGGCGCGCAGATCATCCGCACGCAGCCAGCTCAGCATGCTGCCCTGCAGGGTCAATTCATCCACGCCGTTGTTGCCGGGATGGTCGACGGCGATCACCAGATAACCAGCGCGCGCCAACGCGGTGCCCAGCCAGCCCATCATGCGGGCGCTGCCGCCGTTGCCATGCGAGAGCAGCAAGGTCGGCAGGCGGCCACCGGCAATGGCGGCCTCCGGCGCCGCCTGGCCCACCACGAACAACGGTGCATCGGGCGGACCGATACGCAGTGGCACTTCGCTGCTGCCCGCCATAGCCGGATACCAGACGGTGTAGCGAAGCGTATCGCGCTGCTGCGCGTCGCGTACCGCAGCGCTGGCCACGGTGGTCACCGCCTGGTGTTCGCCGGCCAGGCCACTGCCGGGGACGCCGGCGAGCGACGCGGGGGCAATCAGGACCAGGCCCAGCAGCAGGTGCATCAAGCGCATCGCACGACTCCTTTCAGTGTGTTGCATTCATCAGGGGTGGGGGTCCACGGGCAGCCAGATCTCCACACCGCCATTGCCGCTGTGCTCGTCGAAGCGGGCGTCGTAGCGTTCCAGGTCCGGCGCCGCGGCAAGACTCAATCCGGAGGTGGGCAGATAGTGATCCAGCAACCAGAACCAGGTGGCGCGGATGGACGAGATGTGGCCGTCATGCCAGGCCACCAGATAGCGGCGCGCGGGAATCTGCAGGCGCTGCCAATGTGCTGGAATCGAGGTCAGCGCGGCGCTGGGCAATGCGGCCAAGTAGGTGAATCCGCCGTCGTCATCGCTGTCGTGGCATACACCAAAACTGACCGGTGCGGGTTTGGGCCACTCCCGGTTGAGCTGCGCCCATTGGCCAGGGATGGCGCCACTGCTGTGGCGGGTGTGGCGCATGCCGATTCCGGCCACCTGGAACGAAGGCGTGTCGAGCAGGCGCGGTGCCACGCTGCAGGCGGTGGGAATGTCGTCCACGCGCGCCGCCTGCACCAGGTCCAGATCCGCAGTGCCGGACTCGCGCACCCGTTCAGGGGTCTGCCCGAACTGCTCGCAGAAGGCACGGGTGAACGCGGCATGCGTGGAATAACCGGCGTCCATCGCCACCGGCAGGATTTCGTCGGCACCGTCGGCCAGCCGCTGCGCCGCCATGCTCAAGCGGCGGCCGCGCAGGTAGCGCATCACCGACGTGCCGGTGCGCGCGTGGAACAGACGCGACAGATGGAAGGGCGACAGGCCAGCGGCAGCCGCGATATCGGCCAACGCCAGCGGACGGCCCGCATGGGTTTCGATGTACCACAACGCCTTGCCTGCCGCGCTCATCCCGCCATCCCCGCTGCACTGTCCGGCACAGTAGCGGATCGGCTGCCGCTGCGCTTAGCAGTTCTTGCGCAGTGGATGGCTGACATGGGGAGAGAACCGGGCCGCCGGTCGACTCCGGCAAAGTCCCCGGCCGGCCGGGAGAGCCGGCCCGCCGGGGATACCACACAACGCTTTACCGCCTTACTTGGTTTCTTCCCACTGCACGACGTCGGGCTCGGCGGCGCGGATGCCGGCGGTCGACAGCAGTCGTGTGGTCGCGTCCAGTGCGGCGTTCACCGATGGGTACTCGACGATCGCACGGCCGGAGGCCTTGGACACCTTCACCACGGTGCCGCCGGTGGCCGTTGCCGCGCGCTGTGCGGAGGCCGCATCGGTGAAGAAGACCTTTACCCGGGAGGTGGCCACCACCGGCGCGCCGTCGCTGGAAACGGCGGCGGCGAACTTGCCGGCACCAGCATCCAGACGTGCAGCGGCACCGGTGCTGCTGGCGTCGGAGGAGCGCTTGCTGCGGGTACCGGTGGCGGGCGCCGGTGCGTCGGTCGAGGGCGTGATGCGGAACTCACCGCCCTTGGCCTGCTGCACGGTAGCCGACGGCGCCAGCTGGAAGCGGGTCGCGCCCACGTTGAACGCGCGGCCCGTGGCCCTGGCCTTCAGTTCCTGTGCGTCCACGGCAGACAGGCTCCGGGCTGTGGGGGCCTGGGTCGAGCTCTGCGCCCAGGCGGTAGAGGAGATCGCCGCGACGGCGAGGGTGGTCAGCAGAATTGTCGTCTTCATCATCAGTGCCCCAGAACGCGGATCTTGAAGAATTCGAGGCTGCCGCGCGACGCTGCGTTCGCGGACTGCCCCATGTCGGTCACTTCCAGGGTCCAGGTGCCGTTGCCGGTCTCATCCAGGAAGGCGTTGCTGGACAGCAGGTCCCAACTGGTGAAGTTGCGCTGGATCGCCACGGAACCCGACAGGCCGGAGCCGATCGAGGTGAACGCCGGTTGCACCACGCTGCGCGTACCGCTGGGTGAAACCAGCACGAACTGCAGCTGGCGGGTGTTGCTGTGATTCACCCGAAAGCCCAGCTGCACCGATTCGACGTTGCGTGCGACATTGGCCAGCTGCACCGTCAGCCGCGCTGCCGCAGCGGAGGTGTTGCCGATGGCGACCCGGCGCGTGGTGTTGCGCCATCCGCTGTCCACCAACGGCCCCAGAGACTGGAAGTTCTCTGCGACCTCCACCGCGCGCGCCGCGTTGACCACGCCGAAGCCGTACCAGTTGCTGTAGGCCCGGTTTGCAGCGTTGACGGTCCAGCCCGGCACCAGCGTGCGTCCATCGGCGAGTGTCACGGCAGGCTGGTTGGGATGGTTGCGGGTCGCCGTGGTGGCCAGGATGTACTTCACGTCGCGGTACGTCAGGTTCGGATTGGTTTCCAGCACCAGCGCCGCGACGCCCGACACCATCGGCGCCGAGGCCGAAGTGCCGTTCATCTTGGCGGTGTAATTGCAGGTGCTGTCGACAGCGGACTGATTGCCGTCCAGTGTGTTGCGCAGGCTCGTGTTCTTGTTGCTGCCCTGCGCGCAGCCGGTGACATCGGTGGTGACGATGGCCGGATCGTAGCGGACGGCAGGCTGGCCCGGGACGACCTGCCGCTGCCAGCCGTACTCGCCACCGAATGCGGACACCCACAGCGCGGCACCGGTGGACGAATAGGACGAACGCACGCCGTCGGCGCGCACCGCACCCACGGTGATCACATTGAACAGATTGTTGCGGGGGTCGCGGCCGGCAGGCACGCAGCCGGTGCCGCGGTTCTTGGTGTCGGTGGTGCAGACATCCTGCGTCTGGCTGATCGATGCGTTGTTGAAGTTGTTGCCGGCGGACTTCACGTAGATGCCGCCGCTGCCGCCGCGCGTGCCGGACAGCGCCTGCTCGTACGCGCGGATATCGTTCTCGCTGAACGCGAACGGCAGGTTCGGGTTGCCCGGGCCTGCGCCCCAGCTGTTGTTGAACACCTGCACGTCGGCGGCCTCGGCGCCGTCCCACCACGAGTACTCGATGTTGGCCGTCTGGCTGCCGCTTGCATCGGAGGCCAGTACGTTGAAGCCCTTCAGCGTGGCCGCCGGGGCGACGCCGCGCACGCCCACGCCGTTGGCGCCCACCGCGCCGGCAATGCCGCCGACCATGGTGCCGTGATTGTCCACATCCGGAGCGGAGGGGGAGGGGTTGTTGGAGTTGTTGGCAAAGTTCTTGCCCGCCACGGCTGCCACATTGGCGGCCAGGTCCGGGTGGGCGATCTGCAGGCCGTCGTCGACGATGCCGATTATCACTCCTTCGCCGCGGATGCCATTGCGGAACAGCCCATCCACGTTCAGATCATTGCCGGCAACCGGGCGCGTGTCGCCCTGTACCGCTTGCCCGGTGTTGAGCAGATGCCATTGGATGCCGGCCAGCGGATCGGCCTGCTGGGCCTGGGCGGTCACGGCCAAACTGCCCAGTACCAGGGCAGTGGCCAGGGCCAGCCGCGCGGAGCGCGGTGGCGCGGAGTGGTGCGTGTGTCGCTTCATACACGAATCCTTCTGTTGTGAATCGGCCTGGCAGGACGGCGGGACGGAATTGCCCCATCGCAACGAGCCAAACGCGACACAACCGAGAACCCCCTACCTCTTCGCGGCAGCAATCTGCAGATGTGCCGATTGCGTCACAAACACTTATGTCTCGCGGTAATGACGACTGCGTATTCCTGTTGTAAGGCCGAGCCTGGCCTCGCCGCAGAACCGAAGGCTCATCGCGCGCCTTCACCACCGACTGTGTTACCAAGGCCCGTGCACTTCCCCGCAATGGAGCAGGACGATGGTCAATCCGCTAGCCCAGGCCCATCGTGGCCTTGGCACGACGCTGTTCAGCCTGTTGAACCCGATCCCGTTCGGCTTCTTCGTCGGCGCCCTCATCTTCGATGCCATCTACCTCAACTCTGCCGAGGTGATGTGGGGCAAATCCGCGGCGTGGCTGATCACGTTCGGCCTGCTCATCGCCATCGTGCCGCGACTGATCAACCTGTTCGCCGTCTGGCGACGGGGCAACACTGCTACGCGCATCGACCGCCTCGATTTCCTGCTCAATCTGGTGGCGGTCGCCCTGGCCATCTGGAACGCCTTCGTGCACAGCCGTGATGCGTATGCGGTGGCCGTTCCCGGCACGATCCTGTCGGCGCTGACCGTTGCACTGATCGGTCTTGGCCATGTCCTGTTGTCACTGCAGCCGCCGGTGCTGCAAGGAGGCCGTCATGGTTGATCGCATCGTGCCTGCTGCAGGCGGGCTGGCCCTGGCCGCAATCCTGTCGGCGTGTGCCGGCAAAGCCGAATATCACCCCAGCGAACAATCCGGTGCGCATCCGCCGCTGCCGGCGCCGGAGAACTACCTGATGCCGCCCATGCAGGTACCGCGCGGGGTGGGCTGGGCCGATGGGCAGGCGCCGTCGGTGGCCGACGGACTGAAGATCGAGCGCATCGCTGCCAACCTGCAGCACCCGCGCCGCCTGCTGACCCTGCCCAATGGCGATGTGCTGGTGGTGGAAGGCAACGGTCCGGGCACCGAGCCGGTCACCACCCCCAAGCAATGGATTGCCGGCAAGGTGAAGGCGCGCTCGGGCAAGGCCGGCAAGGGAGGCAACCGGGTCACGCTGCTGCGGCGCGCGCCCGGCACTGCCACATGGACCCAGCACGTCTACATCGAGGGCCTGCATTCGCCATTCGGCATCGCCCTGATCGGCGACACGCTGTACGTCGCCAACACCGACAACATCATGAAGTACCAGTACGTGCCCGGCGAAACGCGCATGTCCGACAAGGGCAGCGAATTCACCGACCTCCCCAGCACCGTCAACCACCACTGGACCAAGGATCTGCTGGCCAGCCGCGATGGCAGCAAGCTGTACGTGGGCGTGGGCTCCAACAGCAACATCACCGAAAACGGCCTGGCCATCGAGTACCGGCGCGCGGTGGTGCTGGAGGTGGACGTGGCGACCAGCGGCAGCCGCATCTATGCCTCCGGCCTGCGCAACCCCACCGGCCTGGACTGGGAACCCAGCACCGGCAGGCTGTGGGCAGTGGTGAACGAACGTGACGAGATCGGCGCCGATCTGGTGCCGGACTATCTCACCTCGGTACAGGAACATGGTTTCTACGGCTGGCCGTACAGCTACTACGGCCAGCATGTGGACGAGCGTGTGCAGCCGCAGCGGCCGGATCTGGTGGCCAAAGCGATCCGCCCGGACTACGCCATCGGTTCGCACGTGGCACCGTTGGGGCTGCTGTTCTATACCGGCCAGGCACTGCCGGCGAAGTACCACGGCGGCGCCTTCATCGGCGAACATGGCAGCTGGGACCGCTCTCCGCTGAGCGGCTATGAAGTGGTGTATGTGCCATTCAAGGATGGCAGGCCGACGGGACGTCCGCAGACCGTGGTCAGTGGCTTTGCCTCGGAGGACGAGAAGACATTGAGGGGCGCACCGGTGGGCATGGCCATCGACAGCGAGGGCGCCCTCCTGGTGGCCGACGACGTCGGCGATGTGGTGTGGCGTGTGTCGGCCAGGTAGCTCTGTAGCGTCGCGCCATGCTCGACTGCTTTGGATCCGGCTTTGGTAGAGCCGAGCCCATGCTCGGCTTACGCGCGCAGCGCGGGGTTTCCGCGTACGGGCCGAAGCGCAGCCGAGCGTGGGCTCGGCTCTACAGTTCCGTGGTACCGCTGCGGAACCCGCTGAACACCGATTCCGCTGCAAACCCGACGCCGCCCAGCAGCACGCCGAAGTACGCGACCGTGGCGACCAGGAAGGCATAGCCGGCTGCCACCGCCGCGCCATCACGCTGGATGAAGCCGATGGCGAAGGACATCAGGGCAAGTGCCGGCAGCGTGTTGCTGAAGGGAATCGGCCCGGCCGGCGCCATCAGCAGCAGCGTGGCCACGATCAGGGCCAGGTTGTTCAGGCGCATCATCTTCTTCGAGCGCACCATCACCGCCAGCCGCATCGGTCGCGACAGGCGCTCCATGCGGTGCACCCACTTCAGTGCGCGGCCAAGGTTGGCCTTCAGCTTGTCGGTGGCGATCTCGCGACGGGCCAGCTTCTGGGGCACCCACAGCGGGCGGTTGCGCACCCGGCTCAGGCCGATCAGCAGGATCGAGGCACCGAATACGGTACTCAGCCCGGGAATCGACACCGGAATGATGAAGATGGCCGAGAGCAGGATCACGATCAGCAGCAGGCCTTCATCGCCCAGCGCGCCGAGCAAGGTGCCGACGCTGACCTGGTCACCGGGCAGCTCGTCGATCATCTGCTCGATCTGCTGGGCCAAGGGGGCGCTGTCGTTGGTTTCGGGGGCACGGTAGGTCATGCGTCGCAAGCTTCTCCAGGGAAGGGCGGTCAACGGGCCGTCCTGCGGTGTGGGACGCACAGGCTCTGGGAGTATCCCGGCCAACGTGGGCAAAGAGGTGAACCGGGCATGAGGGGGTAAACTGGCGTGCCCCGCATGAGTTGAACGCAATGGACATGGGCCGCAGGCAATCGACCGTCGAACTGGTCGCCATCGACATGGATGGCACCCTGCTGGATCCCACCCACGCGCTCACCGCACGCGCCAAGCAGGCTATCGCGGAGGCGCGCGCGCTGGGCGTGCACATCGTGCTGACCAGCGGCCGCCCGGTCCCCGGCCTGGCGCCGTTCCTGCACGAACTGGGCATCGATGGCAACGACGACTACTGCATCGCCTGCAACGGCGGCCTGGTGCAGCGCATCGGCACGCGTGAAACGGTGGTCGAGTACCCGCTCAGCTTTGACGATTTCCTGTTCTGCGAGCAGGTGGCGCGCGAACTGGGCGTGCACTTCCAGGCGCTGGACAGCCAGCGCATGTACACGCCCAACCAGGACATCAGCCATTACACGGTGGCCGACTCGCACCTCTCGCGCATGCCGCTGTCGTACCGCCGAGTGGCCGACATGGATCCCACCATGTCCTTCATCAAGCTGATGATGATTGATGAGCCGGAGGTACTGGATGCGGCCATTGCGCGGTTGCCCAGTGAGCTGACCGAGCGTTTCGCGGTGCTGAAGAGCGCACCGTTCTTCCTGGAGGTGTTCGATCATCGTGCAGGCAAGGGCCCCAGCCTGCAGAAACTGGCGGAGCACCTGGGGATCGACCGTGCCAACGTCATGGCCATCGGCGATCAGGAGAACGACCTGACCATGCTGCAGTACGCCGGCACCAGCGTGGCGATGGGCAACGCGATCGATGCGGTGAAGGCCGTGGCGCGCTTCGAGACCACCACCAATGCCGACGAGGGCGTGGCGCGCGCGATCGAGCGCTTCGTGCTGCGGTAGGGTCCGGGGCGGTAGGCCGTCTCCTGCGTCGACGCAAGGTTCACACAATGTTGCCGCGTCATGCTTCCTGGCATGGCCCAGTCCGATTCCGCCCAACCACCGATCCGTCCGGGCGTCCGAGCATGCCCGCGACCCGCGCCCTGCGCTGTGCCCGGGGTCGATCTCGACGCCGAATATCAGTTCTGGCAGGTCTATGAGCGTCTTGTCCGCCCCCTACCCGGCGGGGGCCTGCGGCGGGCCTGGCTGGTTCTGCAGGCGGTCTACCGCACCCGCCTGCGATTTCCTGCGGACACCCAGGAAGTCGCGCTCGCGCGGGTCATGTTCGGCAGCAATACCACTGCCGAGCGTTCGGCCGAACTGCAGGACCTCTACGGTCTCGTCAGTCGCCGTCTGGCAGCCGTCGCTGCCCGGGGCAGAGGTGCCTCGCGCAGCGGGGCAGGCGATCGCGCGAGGACCGGACCCCGCTGATGGCCCGCGGCATCCGGCGAAGACATCCAGCCCGGCGTGATACTCGGTGGTACTGACCTGGAACAGGCCCAGCAGTGAGTGGAACAGGTTGTCATGGCTGAACACCCGCGTAGCCGCATCGCGGCGCAGGCACGCAGGATCCAGTTCTGCATGGGAGGCGAACTGCGCGGAGAACCACATGATCATGGGCACCTGGGTCTGCTCCTGTGGCGCGATGAGGTAGGGCGTTCCATGCAGGTACAGGCCGTGCTCGCCGAGTGACTCACCGTGGTCGGAAACGTAGATCAGGGCCACATCGCGGTCGTCCGAGTAGGACTGCAGCAGGTCGATCGCACTGCCGAGCATGCGATCGGTATAGACAAGCGTGTTGTCATACGTGTTGACCAGCGCTTCATTGCTGCACTTCTGGATCTGGTTGCTGTCGCAGGTTGGACTGAAGAGACGGGCGTCTGCGGGGTATCGCTGGAAGTAGGTGGGGCCATGGCTGCCCAGCGGGTGCAGAACGACGAGGCCGTCGCCCTGCATGGCTTCGATGCGCGATGACAGCCCGTGAAGGAGGATTTCGTCAAGGCACGTGCCATCGTCGTTGGTACACAGGCTGTCGACCTTCAACTGTCCCATGTAATCCGTCGGCACCCGCGCACACACGCCCTTGCAGCCGCCATTGTTGTTGTCACGCCAGACCACGTCGACACCGGTCTTCCTCAGGATGTCGAGGACGTTCTCCTGCGACGCGGCCCTCTCCGCATCGAACCGTGTGCGCGGCATGGATGAGAACATGCACGGCAGGGAGATCGCGGTGGCGGTCCCACAGGACGATACGCTCTGGAAGCTGATGACGTTGTCCTTGCGCGACAGCATCGGGTTGGTGGGTCTGTCGTAGCCGTTGAGCTGGAAATTCCGGGATCGGGCGGTCTCCCCTACGACGAGGATCACCAGCCGGGGTCGGGGGCCCTGTGCACGCACGGCGTCGTCGGCCAAGGTGCGCAGCGGCTGGAGACGGGCGCGGTGGCTGCTGCCGAGATGGCCATAGGTGTGCCGCACGATGTTCAGTGGCAGTACCTGTTCCCTCAGATAGCGGTTGTTCCGCAGCAGCGATGAATAGTCCTTGTAGAAGCCCAACGCAATGGTGACGAGCACCATCATCGTGGCAAGAACGTTTGCCAGCCACACCAGGGAGGATCGCAGCGGACGGCCGTGATTGCCCGTCCGCATGAGCAGCAGGATGCATGAGGGCAGCACGCCCAGCAGGAGGACGGACAGCACCAGCGGGAGCGAGAAGTAGGAAGCCATCTCGGCCTGATTGGTCTCCAGCACGTTCTGCACCATGCTTCTGTCGATCAGTACGCCGTAATGCAGCATGAAGTAGCTGGCGGCGCTGCTGACGATCAGCAGCAGCGCCAGAAGCGGCTTGCGCAGCAAGGGCAGCATCCCGACGGGTGTCAGCAGGAGGTTGAACAGGCAGAACAGCAGCAATGGCAACGAGCCGATGAACAGTGCGCTGCGAAAGCCATGGATCTCCACGATGGACCACAGGCTCTTCCAGAGGGCCATGTTGCCCGCCGTTGCGAAGAACGCGGCCGAGAGCCAGACAAGCGTTACCGGATGTGGCCGATGCCACGTGAAGCAATCGCGCACGTGCAGATCCTGCGGAGCCAGAGAGGCGCGCAGTATCTGGACGCGTTCATCAGGAAGTTGTCAGCTGCGGATGCGGACCCAGCAGGATCACCGCCCATACCAGCGCGACCATCACAAGCACCACGGTCTGCGCAGCGCTGCCCATGTCCTTGGCGTTCTTTGACAGGGGGTGGTACTCGAGCGAGATGCGATCGACCACCGCCTCGATGGCCGAGTTGAGCAGTTCAACCACGAGGCTCAGCAGGCTGACGGCCAGCATCACGGCACGCTCCACCGCGCTGATGTCCAGCACACAGGCGATCGTCATGAGCAGGCCGTGCAGGACAAGCAGCTGGCGGAATGCTGCCTCCCCGCGGAATGTGGCGATGAAACCGTCGCGTGAGTGAATCAGTGTGTGCAGGATGCGTCGGAATCCGGTTCTGCCGTGTCGGTACTTGCCGTCACCCTGCGGTGCGTGCTGCTGCTGCATTGTTGACCTGCCTCTCCATGAAAAGGTGGCCAGAATGTGGCTGGCAATGTCAGCAAAGTGTCAGGCACGCGCTTGCGGCGAGGACAGGTGAAGCAGGAATCGGCACCCCTGAGCGGATGTCTCCACCTTCATCTGCCACCCAAGGTGCTCTACCACGCGCTGCACGATGGACAGCCCCAGCCCTTCGCCATCCTGGCGTGCGCTGGGAAGGAACCTGCTGAACTGGGCAGGGTCGATGGTCGGGGGCAGGCCCGGACCGGTGTCGGCGATGGCCAGCTCGCCCTCCCGCAGGGCGATGCGGACCTCGCCCTTGTCGGTGTACTGGCAGGCGTTGCGCAGCAGATTCCACACGACGCAATGCGCCAGCTCCGCATGGGTGACCACAGTGACCTCCTCTGGTGCATCCAGCCGCAGTGTCACGGGCTTCCCTGCGAGCCAGGGTGCACAGCGTGCCATGCACTCCTGGACGATGGCACGCAACGGGACGTCGGTCAGAGAAAGGCTCGCAGGGGATCTGGAGAGCAGCAGCAGGCAGGTCAGCTGGCGCTGCATCTCCTGTGTGGTCCGCAGGATGCGGTCGGCGCTGGGCAGCAGATGGCTGTTGGGCGGCAACTGGTGAAGCAGTGTCTCGGCCGCGCCAGCGATGATGGCCAAGGGCGTACGCAGCTCGTGGCTGGCGTCTCCGGCAAAGCACCGCTCGCGGTGCAGGAACCGCTCCAGCTCATCGCTATGCTGGGCAAAGGCACGCGCAAGAACGCCGATTTCGTCGCGCGCGTCCTGGTACGGGAACGGCTTGGATGTGCGCTGCACCGCCTCGGAAAGTCGGGTGATCGGAGCGATGACGTGGGCCGACGTCAGTCGCCCGATCCAGTAGGCGCACAGTACGCAGGTCAGGATGACCAGTGCGGCGAAGGCATTGATCAGGTGTTCAAGGTAGGCATAGTGCTCGCCGTCCTGGAGCAGGTAGTAGCGCTTGCCCTCGACGTCGAACACCCGCAGGTGCCACTCGTTGGGTGCGGGCTCGCCGTGGTAACCGGGACCATACTGGCGCAGCACGGTCGGCACGTTCTCCTCGTCATAGAGCTGACTGTCATGCGTGACCACGCGTGGTGATCCAAGGCGGATCGCATCCTCCAGCCTGCGTACCTCGCCATCCTGCGCCCTTGAGACCGCCGAGGCGCGTACCTCGTCATAGTCGACGAGCTCGACCACGGCGATGAAGCACATGGCTCCGGCCATCAGCAGCACGAAGGACACCGTGATGCGCGTCCGCAGCGACATCCGTTGATAGATCGACGTCCACGCCGTCGGTCCTGTCGGCATGACCTACTCCGGTTGCCCGGGCGCGGGGTTGGAAAGACGCCAGCCTACGCTGTGTACCGTTGCGATGAGCGGGTAGTCGAAGCGCCGATCCACCTGCAGGCGCAACTCGTGGATATGCGTTCGCAACGCGCCACTGTCAGGCGGCTCGTCACCCCAGATCAGGTACTCCATCTCCTGCTTGCGCACGACGGCCGGCGCCGCCCGCACCAGTGAAACGAGCAGTTTGTGGGCCGTCGGCGTAAGGCTGATCGCCTTGCCGCACCGCCATGCCTGCGGCGAGCGCGTATCCACCTGCAGCTCCTGCCACGCGATCACCGTGTCCACCTGCCGGCCCTGGGCTCGACGTACCAGGGCCTTGATGCGGGCATCCAGCTCGGCCAGTGAGAACGGCTTGACCAGGTAATCATCCGCGCCCAGGGCAAGGCCCTGCACCCGGTCGTCCACCTGGTCGCGCGCGGTGAGCATCAGGATCGGTATGGGGTTCTGGAACTCCTGCCGAAGCCTGTGGCACAGCGTCATCCCATCGAGGCGGGGCAGCATCAGGTCCAGCAGAACGGCGTCATAGTCGTTCTCCGTCGCGCGGCGCAGCCCGCTGGCGCCGTCCCGCGCATCGTCCAGCACGTAGCCCAGTGGTTCCAGGAACGCGTACAGATTGGCTACCAGCTCGGGATTGTCTTCAATGATGAGCAGGCGTGTCATGGGCCGCGCGCATGAGGAGACATGAAGCCCGAACTTTGGCCGATCCACCGACGTTTGCCAAGCCTCGTCGCCCGTTCCGCCAAGGGCCCGCACGCCATGACTGCGGCATGAAGCAGCTGCGCATGTTCTTTTTCATCTCTTGAGCTTTCGCCTATCGTGTGCGGTCCAGCGGGCATCGACAGACGGAGGGAATCATGGATACCAGGCGGTCCGCACGCCTGGTGATCGTCGATGAAGACGGAAGGCTTCTGCTGTTCCGGTACCACGACGAACACCACGCGCCCTTCTGGGCGACCCCGGGCGGTGAACTTCTGCCGGGCGAGAGCCATCTGGACGCGGCGCGGCGCGAGCTCCGGGAAGAAACCGGACTGAACCTGCAGATCGGCAGGCTCGTTGAGGAAAGGGACGCCGTCTATGCGGTCGCCCGTTCGACACCCGCGCGATGGCTGGAGACGTATTTTCTGGTTCACGCTCCCGCACAGCCAGCCATTCGACGTGACGGGTGGACAGAAGAGGAGAACGCCACGATCACGGACTGGAAGTGGTGGCGCGCAGAGGAAATGAGAGAGCAGCCTGCCTGCGTGTTCAAGCCGGAATGGCTGCCGGCATTGCTGGAGCGGTTGCGGTCATGACGCAGCATCACTGGCTCGCCTTCCCCCGATCCAGCTGCCGATAGCCAATCGCCTCGGCCAGATGTGCGGTCTGGATGTTCTCGCACCCGGCCAGATCGGCAATCGTGCGTGCCACGCGCAGAATGCGGTGCATCGCGCGCGCTGACAGTTGCAGGCGCTCGATGGCGTGTTCCAGAAGATCCTGGTCGGCCTCGCCCAACCGCGTGCACGCGCGCAGCGCAGCGGGCGGCAGATGCGCATTGAGTCCCCCGCGCATCTGCTGCCGCGCATGCGCAGCCTCCACCCGCCCGCGCACCGCATCACTGGGCTCGCCCAGCGGCGTGCTCTCGCGCAGCTCCACCGCATCCATGCGCGTCACCGCGATGTGCAGGTCGATGCGGTCCAGCAACGGGCCGGAGACTCGGGCGCGATAGCGGGTAATTCGCTCATCGGTGCACAGGCAACGGTTGCTGCGGTCGCCGGCCCAACCGCAGGGGCAGGGGTTCATGTGTTCCGGGTGGGTCCTAACAGTTATGAGTGATTTTACGCTGCTGTTTCAATGGGTTGCCGCAACTAACTGTTTCCTGACCCGCAGGAGCGGCTATGTAGCGCCCTTGGGCCTGATATCGACGACCTTCGAATCGCGCTGCTTGGCTTCAAGGACGCGGTTCTCCGCCTGCAGGACCTCATTGATGGACGCCAACCGAGCCAACTGGGATCGAAGCGCCTGATTCTCTGCCCGGAGGGCCCGGTTCCGCTCACGTTCGGCCAGCAACTGCTCATGCTTCACATCCCGCTGCGCCCGGCTCGACCGGCCTTGGGCCTCGCGGATCGCTTCGGCGATGTCTGGATAATGGTTGTGGATCAAAGCGGGGGTGACGCCAGCCTCATGCGCCACGGAGGTTATGCTGAGCTTCTTAGCTTCTGTTCGTGCTCGCCCCCTTTGAATTCGCGAGACTGCAAGCTCAAGATCCTTGCGCCTGGCATCGCCGGGCTTTCGTTTCGTAGTCATTGGGCGTGAGCATCCGGATCGTGTCCCAGGGAAAGCAATACGTTGCGACAGCGCTCAAGGTCGCGAAGTACACGCAATCGCCCACCTTGTCCAATGTCTTCGCACTTGGCGACATCCTTGAGATCGCTATAGAGACGCTGGTAGAGATGAGCATGAACGCTACCAATGACCGCATTGTCACAACCACTGCAGCGCGTCTTCTCGAAAGTGTTTCCAATACACCGATTGTCGTCTGCAGTACACCATGCGTGCCCGTTGCTACGGATTGCATGGCTCTCCGCCACTGACCGGACCATTGTTGCCCGATCCTTGAAAAGAACGATGTTCTCGTTCTGGCTCCGCCAGAAGGTGAGTCTGCCCCCATAGCCGCCGGCTAGTGGTTCAGCAGGACTCAACCATTGGTCGGCAACCCCTTGCTTGATCGCAGCTAGCTCTTCCAGGATCTCCCCATACAACTCAATCTCCTGCGACTCATTGAGTGCATACGCATCATTGGTCATGTCCTGCGACCAGTGCTTGAAATGCTCGCGCAAATACCGCAGGTCACCGAAACGGCTGCGTGCAGCGTAGTTGGCAAACTTCCGACGGAACTGATGCGTACTAAGAACCCAGTTCAGACCGATACCCCGTGCGAAAGACGTGAGAGCGATGTTCCACGCGCTGTCGGTCAGTATCCGTACCCGGCCCGATCGATCTTTGTCAGCGCCGATGAACACCGCGCCGACATGTCGTTGTGCCTCGGCAATTTCGGGATCAAGTGGATTCGCCTCAGTCATCCGTTGGATTTCTAACACCAACTCTTCCTGTAGCGGTATCGCCCACCGGTCCATGACCGCTAGTGCCTGCACCGCAGCCGTTGGTATCATCCATTCGGTGTCGCCGACTGCGGTCTTATCGCTCCGCCCCCGCATCCACCAATAGACCTCACCTTCTTCGCCTCGCGTGCTGTAGCAGGCCGAGGACCGGAGATGCGCCAACTCATGGTTCCGACACCCAGAGAGGCTGGCGACCACAATGTAGCAAGCCGTGCGAAGCCTATTCAGCTCTACTCCGAAGCTTCGAACGCCTCTATCCCAGCCTAGCAATTTGAGCTGACGGTTCTTGGCTCGATTGGCACCAGAGCTGGATAAGGCTACTGAGGTATCCGGAAATCCCTCAAGAGTGTCACGTAGGTCAAGTAGGGCAGAACCTCTCTGAACAAGCGACCATGCCTCATGAAACAATGCACTGAAGACATCGTCAGGAATTAGTGGTGTTTTGCTTCGCTTACTCGAACCGGTGAGCCCTGCGAGATGCTTGGCCGAGCTTTCTGGCCACGGGTGCGAGGGCATCGGGTCGTTCGTAAGCAAGCTCATCTCGTACAGAACTTCGACGGCAGAGAACCGCCCTCCCAAGGCCTCCGCAGACAGAGGCTTGCCGTCACCCTTGCGAACTATACGCTCTGCCTTGCAGGCGGCGACATACGTAGCGCATACCATTGGACTGACATCGCAGAGCGCCTCTACCTTGATCGACACAAGATAGCGGAAGAACTGCACGGACTGATCGAACACTCCCACAAGCGTGGTGGCCGCGGCCTTACCGGACCCCTCTCGACCACGAAAATGGTACAGGTACATCAGCTCCTTGGCTGCGGCACGAAACTCCTCGGGCACCCTTGAGAAGTCAATCCTTGCATGGCCCTTCGCCACGTTGGGCGGGGCACCATTCAGCAACCAGGTGCCATCCCCATACAAGCTTCTGGTGACCAAGGTGCCATTGACCTTGGCCGAGCTAATGACAAGGCGATCTCGCTCATGCGCGTTCAGTGAAACGGAACTGAAGGTCTGAGATGGAACATCTGAGTCCACCTGGTGCAACGCTGTTGCGTTCATGCAGTCTCTTCCAATGGCTGGCGGAAATCGTCAAGTGACGCAATAGAATCAAACCTCCAGAAGGCGTGAGGGTCGTGGCGAGCACGCTCACGAGCTGCATCGACGTCCGCCGGCTTGAAGACCTTCCTCCGTAACCCCGTCGCGATGACATCACGCTCTATAAGTCGAGGAATGTGGGCATAGTGTCTCTCCCAAATGCGGGCATCCATTCGATCCCGCTCACGGAGAACTCGCCAGTAGAAGCTGAAGAGTCGATAGAGATCCTCACCAGTCACCACATAGTTGCGGCAGCGCAGGCAGTCGAGAAAGGAAAAGCACACGGCGCCGTCGGCTATCGTGGAGGAATACGTGGTATTGCTTGGGTCGGTGCAGCGGCCGGTTGGCGTCCGCTCAGTCGCCCCGATCGTTCGGCTGAGAAGTTCTTGGGTAAGCACCTCGCCCATGAACTGCCAGTTGCGACTGGACCGTTCTCCCGGCCTCATGTAGTTGCGTCCGGCTACCCTCGGTGTGCTGCCAAGTGCGACAGCAGTGCTGCCTAGGTCACCATCAAGCAACTCGAAGATGCGATTGGCGAACGTCTTCCGCAGGCGGGAGACGTTTATCCTCAGTGGCTTTCCATCCGCGCCGACTAGCCCCGCATCAGCGACGAGGGTCTGAATCGCGTTGGAGACCGTGGAGTCGTTCAGCGCAGTGACATACCCACTTCTGCCTCGCTGGCGGCTGCGATAGAGCCAGATCCTACCGGCATGATGTGCTTCTGCTTCGGCCTGCAGGGGCTTGGAAAGTTCTATCACTCGCCGGATCAGGCGAACGATAGGCACCTTGACGCCCGGCATTGACTCAATCGTGCGATCGTCTTGTCCATCTGCACGAAGTGCTACTTTGCTGGAGTTGTAGCCCCTTCTCTTCCAGAGGACGAGGAACTCTGTGTTCTCTTTGGGGTGGGGCCGTAGGCAATCAGCACCCATTTCAAGAAGAGGAGTGGTGTTGCGTCCAGTGTGGAGTGCAATGATCAGAAGTGCGTATGACAGCAGTTCACTAGTAACACTTACGTCCTCCCGGAAGATCGGCATCACTGCCGTCCTAACTGCCGCGGCGAACGCTTGGCGCTCTTTTCGCAGTAGTGGCGTCTCGCCCTTGACCTGTCTAGCACTGTTCGGAAAGGGGTTCGCCGGAAAGGTTCGCTCAGTCCCTGCATCGAATAAATGGATAAGCCCGCGGCGACCAAGCGCTTGGATCACCGCCTTCGTTTTGTCGTATCGCATCTTCTGCGCTGAGCGGGTGGCACCTGAATCCGCAAGATGTCGGAGGTAGCCATCTATCACGTCGCGATCTATGTCGGCTAGGGTCAAGGCGCGCCGGAGAGCGGCTGCGCGCAGAGCCAGGTAGGGAAGAAAGGTGTCTAGCCCAGAGCGTGCATAGCCGGCGATCGTGCTTACCTCTAACTCTGCGTCCTGCTTGCACAGGAAGCGCTCTATTTGACGCTGACAGGCGCTGGTGATTTCGTCTATTCCCACCGCGTAGTGTCTGGCGAAGTCGTAGGTCCGCGCACCGACGGCATTAAAACCGAAGTTCACCAGCGTCGCCGCAGGCGGCTTCCTGTCATCATCGCCCGATTTCAGGAGACCACCTTCGTGGTGCTGTGCTATCCGAGGCTGATGAAGATCAGTCCTGATGTGGACCTTGCGCTTTCCTGTCATGAGAGCGTATCAACCAGGTCATTCAGCTCTTCGTCGTAAGCAAGGACGGCATCATCGACCAGGGAGTTGACAAGGTGAAGGTAGATCATGGTTGTCTCGATGGAGACATGCCCAAGCTGGCGCTGAACAAACACGAGCGGCTCTACCGCTTGTGCTGCTCTGTCCCTCTGAAGAGCTAAAAGCATATGAGTGGCGTAGGTGTGCCGCAACATGTGCGGATGCGTTCGGAACCCTGCCTTCAGCCCGTTCTTCCGTACGATGACTTCGATGTGCTTTCCATGATTCGCATAAGGTCTACCATCCTGCGTCAGGAAGAGTGTGGGATGGGCCTTATCGCTCAGGGACGCTAGTTCGCCGCGGACAAGGACGCTGTAGCGATAGAGATCGCTCATAAGACGCCTCGAAATCCAAATATCTCGAGGCTTGCCGCCCTTGGTCATCATGCCCTCTCCGTCGGAGGGATCGAGGGCCACCATGACGTTCCTCGCACTACCGTGCCTGGCGTCTGGGTTGAAGACATAGGCTAGCGGGAACGTAGCGATCTCCTCACGACGCAAGCCGGTCTGGAGTCCCAGCCGGGTCATCATCCTGTGATGCGGATTCTCAGTGCATGCGAGTAGTGCGTGAGCCTGTTCTCGGGTCAGGAATTTGGGCAACTGCCTGTGGTTTCGAGGCATCACATCGCGAACCTTAATTGTGTTCCCAGACTTATCGGTGTGCGCCAAGAAGCCTGCGTTCTCGCGACGGACAGTGCGATCTTCGATGCCAAACGGAAGTCGGTCAATCCAGGTCTGCTTCTGGGAGTACTCGTAGAAGTCGCAAACGTAGTGCAGCCGCTGGCGAACCGTACGTCGGGCAAGCTTCACTTGCTCCAGGCAATAGTCCCGGTAAGCGGCAACGAGCGATTTCTCCTCGCCACGGTCTACATCAGCCCAATGCAGGTCATGAGCCTCGAGGAAGCCAAAGTAGTCATAGAGCGCTCGACCTGTGCTTGGCCAGGACCCTCGTGAACCAATCACTCCGCGTAGAAGATAGTGTCGGAGGAATTGATTTACCTCCACGGCTGACTCCATCGAGTCATAGAGCACGATGGGGAAGCCTGGGTAAGGCTGCCCGCGAATCGTGAAGTCGGAGGTGGCCCATATTAGGTGCACGAGCGAGTTCCCGGTTGGCTCCGAGTGCGCTCAGTGTTTGCTGAGGCGCCATCAGGTAGCTGATTTGCTTATTCTTGATATGACTTTTCACTTAGGCATGCCCCGCGGTCGGCGTGGCCACCTTCCCGGCGAGCCGGATGAGTGAAGGCCGGCACTTCGGGATGCGCAAGTACGATCGTGGAAATTGGTGCGCGGCCCTCGAGCAGAACCTCAAGTGTTGCCATAGGTTTCACCTAACGCACCAAGCTCCACTGCCGTTCCCCGTGCTGTGCCTGAGCAGGCCCAAGATCAATCAAGACCACACCATTTCGGCTGCTAGTCAGGGATCCGGCAGGGGACACCCTGCACATCGTTGATAGTTCTAACCCAATGATCTCAGTGTACTGAACTTCTAACGATCGCACAGACCCGGATCATCGCCGCGACCAGCTGGAACCGCGCCGGAAACATCACGCTGCGTGCAGCGCGGGCGATGCGGATGTGGCCCGATTCCAGCGGCTCGCGCAGGGTCTCCAGCGCGCTGCGGTTCCACTCGGGAAGTTCGTCCAGGAACAGCACCCCATGGTGCGCCAGTGATATCTCGCCGGGGCAGGGCGGATTGCCGCTGTCACTTCTAGCTAAATCATAGACACGTATCGCGAAAAAGGGCCGGTTAGCGCCCTAAACTCAAGCGCACCCCGTCTATGCTCAACAACAGAGAGCGCGACCGCACACATCAAATAACGAGACTGCATTGCAGGGCACATCAAATGAGAAGACTGCGTACCCATTCTCCCGTTCGAAAATTGAAAAATAGCCACCGCGCCCTTACCGGGAAGGTCAATTTGGAAGGTGGCGGGATGGCCGGATTCGAGTCCTCACTGGAGCGCGACTTGCTTCTCATCCTGGACTTTGATCGGACAGTTATGTCCGTAAAGGAGCAGCCTTTCTCCCTTACGTACATTCATGAGGCTTCAGTGCGTCGCTACACCCCCGACGTGATGGCGGAGTACGATCGAGATGTTCTCCCAACGGTCGTATTTGAGGTCAAACCGATCGATAAGCTGCGGGCTGATTGGGTGTCTCTGCGCCCGGGCTTCAAGGCGGCGGTGGCCCACTGTCGCCTGCGGGATTGGCAGTTCAAGATCGTCACTGAGCGGCATATCCGCACGCCCTACCTGGCAAACGTGAAGTTCCTGAGGCGCTATCGGGATCTGGCACCCCTTCTACTGCGGCAAGCGCAGTTGAGGTACACCGCCACCGCAGTGGGTCCCACAACACCCCAAGGCCTGCTCGCAGCCGCCTATTGGCCGAAGGAAGAGCAAGCGCAAGCGATTCCAGCGCTTTGGCAGATGGTAGCCGCGGGCGAGTTCGATATCGATTTGACCAAGCCGCTAAGCATGCGGATGCCGATTCAGTTGGTGGAGTAAGACATGGTCTCCTCAAACTTCATCAACATCTCGCCTGGCGTAGAGGTCATGGTTGGCCAGCGCCGGTACCGGATTACCCGTTCCTTGGACATCAACAGTGTCTTGGCCGAAGACGTCGAGACCGACAAGGTTGCCAGGCTTCGAATCGAGACTATGTCCCGAGTTCTGGAAGTGGAAGATGGGGATGAGACACCTAACTTCTCCGTTCACCACTTCTCGGATGATCTATGGGCAGTGGCGCAACGGCGTTTTGAAGCTATCAAGCCCCTGCTGGACAATCCTCGCCGAAGCCGGTCATCAGTTGCCGCAGCGGCGTTGAGTGCCGGCGTCAACACTTCCACGCTTTACAAGTGGCTAGCGCTCTATCACGACCATCAGCACGTAGCGGCCCTGGTCCCAACTCGACGCGGACGGAATAGAGGTACACGCTTTCTGCAGGCGGACCAGGAGCTAGTGATCGCCTCGGTTATCGAGGACTTCTACCTCCAGAAACAGAAGCCGAGCCCGAAGTCGGTCGTGGATGAGGTGATGCGCCGCTGCCGCGTGGCCAAGATTGATCCGCCGCATCCCAACACTGTTCGCAATCGCATCGCCGATATCCGGCCAGCTACAGCACTGCGTCGCCGGGGCCAGAAAGACAAGGCGCGTGACAAGTACGAGCCCATCCGAGGTTCCTTCCCTGGTGCTGACTTTCCTCTGGCAGTGGTCCAGATCGACCACACACCGTTGGACGTGATGGTCGTCGACGAGGAGCACCGCAAACCCATCGGCCGTCCATACCTCACTTTGGCCATTGACGTATTCAGCCGAGCCGTTGTTGGTCTGTACGTCACCCTCGACGCACCCTCTGCAACGTCAGTCGCGATGTGTATATCGCATGCGATGAACACGAAGAACGAGTATCTACGCGAACTGGGTGTAGAGGGAGACTGGCCCGTGTGGGGCCAGATCGGAACCCTGCATGCTGACAACGCTAGGGAGTTCAAGTGCAAGGCGGTGAACAGGGGCTGCGAGGCCAACGAGATCATCATGCAGTGGCGGCCGGTCAAGAAGCCAAACTATGGCGGTCACATTGAGCGCTATATGGGGGTAGTTGCCACTGAAATGAAGAAAGTGCCGGGGGCAACATTCTCCAACATCCAGGAGAAGGGCAACTATGACTCCGAGAAGGAGGCGAGCTTGACCCTGAGGGAAGTGGAGCACTACTTGGTGAACTTTATCGTCAACAACTATCACCAATGCGTGCACAGTCAGCTCGACGCAGCCCCCATCAAGGTTTGGGAGGACGCGATCCTGGGCGATGAGAAGCCTGGTGTGGGTCGAATGCTGCCGGCAGATCCAGACCGGGTTCGTATGGACTTCCTTCCCTACTTCCAAGTCACGGTGCAGCGGTACGGCGTGCGAATTGAGAATGTCTTCTACTATGACCCAATTCTTGATCGCCACATTGGGGCGACGGATGAGGACAACCCGAAGCTGAAGCGCAAGTTCATCTTCGCAAGAGATCCTCGAAACATCAGCGAAATCTATTTCTTGGATCCAAATTCCGAAAGATACATCGCTGTTCCCTATCGAAACGTGGCTCATCCGGCGATCTCTGCCGGCGAACTACGTGAAGCAAAGAAGCGAATCAAGGCTGAGGGTAAGGATGCTGTAGACGAGGAACGCATCTTCCAGAGCATTGAGAGCAATCGAAAGTTGGTCGAAGAGTCAAAAGCCAAATCCAAGGCTGCTCGCCGCCAAGCGGCGAAAGCTCCCAAGGCAAAGCCTAGTTCGATTGCGTCCCAGTCCGCGCAAAGCTCGCAAGCCACGCCGCCGCCGCACCAGTCAGCAGCGAAGGCCCCTGACCGCAACATCTTCTCGCAGCCGCTCGAAGTCCTTGAAATTGGAGAGATCAACTGATGAGTAGCTATCCCCATCTGCATGATCAGGTCGCTGCTTACATGGGCGCATCCAACGAGGAACGCATCGCAGTTGCCCGTAAAGATCGTTGGATTGGTTACCCGAAGGCAATGAGTGTGCTGGATGAGTTGGATCAACTCATCGTGTACCCCTCCACACAGCGGCCGCCGTGCAGGCTGATTGTGGCTCGAGGCGACAATGGCAAGACGGCACTCCTCCGGCAGTTCCAGTTGCGCCATCCAGCCGTACAACTGGGCGACGGGGGCACTAGCCTTCCGGTGCTCCGGATCAACATGCCTGCTCAGCCGGATCTATCCCAACTCTGGTCAGAGGTGCTCACTCGCTGTGCGACTACTCACCGTAGAAGCGACCCGGCCAGTGCCAAGTACACCATGGTGGTCTCCGTCCTTCGCGTACTGAAGGTTCGCGTGCTCGCAATCGATGAATTCAATGACGTTGCTCTTGCCAGGAAGGGGACGTCGGATGTTCTGGCAGGCATCCGTAAGCTCAGCAATGAGCTGAATCTAAGTATTGTTGCTGCCGGCACCGAGGCGGCGGTTCATGCTTTGGCCTTCGATGCCCAAATGCGATCGCGATTCAGTGCTTTGTCCATGCCCAAGTGGGCCATGGACTTGCCGTATCTGAACTTCCTCAACACCTATGAGCGCCTGCTCCCCCTGGCCAAGCCCTCTGGGCTGGCGGGAGAGACGCTGGCGCCGGTCTTGCATTCCGCGGGCGGGGAGGCCATTGGTGGGACCGTGACTCTGCTTCGTAGCGCAGCAGCCATGGCGATCAGGTCTGGCGAAGAGAAGATCACTATCGAGATTATCAGGGCCGCCCAAGACAGCGCTTCTCATGCTAGCGCTCTAGCCGAGATCTGATCATGCGCATCGTCTGGCCGCCGCATGTGCCAGACGAACTGCTTTCCAGCTACTTGGCTCGAATCGCAATCGACTACGGAATTTCGTCTCACAAGCTCATGGCGCTCCATGCGCCTGGCTTTCAGGTCTGGACCAGGGATGTTGATGTCTGCGCCTCCGAAGCCCTGTTGGAGCGGCTGACGTATCCGTCAGGAAGATCTCTACAGATGCTCAATGGACTCACCCTTGGCGAATGGAATGCAGTGACACGGCGCACCTGCGATCCGCCCCAAGGGGTGTACCACTGGATCAACAGCATGGGCGTGTATCACCGGACTCGCCTCAGACACGGTCTAACGTTCTGCCCGGAGTGCTTGGAGGAAAATGGAGCATATCTTCGCCAGTGGCGACTGTCATTCTGGACGGTTTGCCCGTTGCACCAAAGGGTTCTGCAGGACGCATGCCCCTATTGCGGGGCGGTGGTTCAACCCCATCGACATGGATTCGATCTTCGTAGATGTTGGTACTGCAATCGTTTCTTAACTACTTCCACGACGGCAGCAATGCGCGCTTTGCCCTTGCAGTCATTCCTGTTCAGATGCCTGATGGATCCCAGCAACGAAGTTGAGTTCAACGGTCATTGCTGCTCCGGGGCTGAGGTGCTTTGGGGGAGCGATGTACTTCTCCAATCACTCAAGCCGGTCTGCAGGTCGATGGGGATGGGGCAAGAGCGGGGGCTGAGGATCGAACTGCGCAGGGTGCCGGATCGTCACGCGGACATAGAGTTGCTCTCGCACCTGCTCGGTCTTGGACCCGCTGGCTTGGTAGCGATGGTTGAGTCTATGGGAGTGACCCAGAGGTGCTTTCGCCAACAGATGCCCCCCTGGATAAAGCGGTTAGCGGAGCAGCTTTCTGCGGGACGCGTGAATCGCGGGCCGATATCCAATCGGGCCGAGCTGAGGTCCGCAGGTGAGGCTCAGCGAAAGCGCGTCAGTGGATGGCGCGAGATGAGGGCAGATGTGTTGTTCAAGATGATTGGAAGAAGCAATGAGTACAGATAAACAGGGGCGCCGAACTTGCGATGGCTGTTACGCCCCGATGATCAATGCCCATAAGCTGTACAAAGGTAGCGAGTACTGCGGGACGTGCTATAGCAGTCAATTCGTGAGTTGCAGTTGCCCAACATGCAGCGGGACAGTGGTACATCACGCGTCAGAGCCACAAGCTCCATCCTGTGATGCTTGTCTTCGTAACCAGAGGCGCTGTATCAGGTGTGACCGGCCCGCGCCCGAGGCGCGCATCATCCGGGATACCACGCCTGGCCCCGACGGTGGATCACCCATCACCTATGAGCATTTCGTGTGCCCATCGTGCTTCCCGTACACCACGTCCGAGATTGAATGCCCTATCTGCAAGCGGCCAAGTCAACGTCTGGCAGGTGCTGCACACCTGCCGGAAAACCTAAAGGCTTGCCCATCGTGTTTGAACAAGCACACGCATGCCACCTGCGTGCGATGCCGGAAGTACAGGAAGGTGGTCTCGGTCACTGAAGAGGGCAGGCCACTGTGTATCGGATGTGGCGGTGACCAGCCAGCCGAGCACATGTGTCCAGACTGTGGTTCAACGGTTAAGGGCGCCGGATCGGCCCGCTGTGATTCATGCTCGATCGCGGCACGCCTCAGGCGAGAGGTTGCGCTGAGCGCGGCAACCATTGAGCGCGAGTGGGTTGCCTCCCTGTACACCGCATTTGGCGAGTGGCTGCTCGCGAGGAACGTTGCTACTGGCGGACTTCCCAGGAAAGCTGTCCAAGCTGCACCGTTCTTTCGTGCCATCGACCTGGATGCTGGCACCCATCAGCCGATAGTGGCGGCCGATTTGCTCCGTCTGTTCGACTCCAAGCAACTGAGAGCCAATCTGAACGTGACCCGTTTCATCTGTGAGCGCTACGGGTTCCAGATTGACGAGAATGCTCGTGCCCGAGCTCGTGACGTCGCGCTGATAGAACGTGGTCTGGAGGAGAGTGCATCAAGACCCTGGGCCAGGTATCTGACTGATTACAGGACATGGCTGGCAGGTAAGCCAACTCGTACCCAGGCCCAGTATCTGAGGACGGCACAGGCGTTCTGTGAGGCCGCCGATCTCGGCGGCCCCTTTGCGCAGGAGCATCTAGTGAGGTACCTGGATTCGGCACCTGGCTCGCGCGCCAACCTGAGCGTCTGGGTCGGATTCGTTCGGGCGCGGTACGGCTGGGCTGTGACTATGCCCCCAAAGGTCGCCAAGAAGGCAAGCCTTAGGCGGGATGCGCAGACACTGATGGACCTACTGCTGCGGGTACGCGTTCCAGGCACTGCCTCGGATGAGGACCTGGCTGCGACAATCGCCCTCGCTTACGGATTTGAGTTGCGCACCCTACGTCGCCAAGTGACTGGGGTGACGGATGTAGGAGACTTGATCACCAGAGACGGAATCGTCGAGGTGAGAATGGAGTTGAGGGCTGTTGTTGCCGAATGGTCGAGGCGAGCGTTCTAGAGTTGTTTTCTGGAAGGACACGAGAGCCAGCCTGGATCGGCCGGCTCATGCTTCTGGAGGCAGGTCGTCCGGATGCGGAGGTAGGCCGAGCAGCTGCCGGGCATCTGCACTCAATGGATTGGCGATGAGGTCAGCGATCTTGCGGGTGCACCAGTCATAGAACTCCGGATGATCATGCATGAGGTTCGCCTGACCTTGTTCGCTGTAGCTGACGCGGAAGCAGTAGCGTACCGGCCCAACTGTTAGCGTCGAATAGAATGACGTAGGGGCTAGGGTATCCTTGTCTCCAGTGACAATCAGCCCGCCATGTGCAGCGTAAGGTTTCGCTGAAAGCTCGTTCTGCAGGCGTTTGTATACCTCATCCAGGTCAACTCTCAGTTCCACGATGTTGCGATCACTAAGACCGATTGCGAAGGCCGCAAGCTCATCCTGGAACGGCGCGCCCATCTCCGCGAGATGGCAGCACATCAACTTGGCGAAGTATCTGAATACGTCTAAGTAGAGTTCCCCAGAGGCGTCCCTGAATCGAGGGTCATGCGTGACGTCGGCTGGGTCATGGCTACGACTGGCGAGGTGGGATGCCACGGCATGGAACTCGTCGAAGGCAAGGTCTGCCGGCCGCGTTCGAGCGCTGTTACATGGCACGCAGACTCGCGCTTGAAAGTGATAGGCCTTTGACCTCGAACTCTGAGCGTGCCGGAACCCTCCTCCGTCGCGAACGATCACTGCCTTCTGGTCGCCAAACACTGATCGCAATGCCGATGCCTTGATTTTATGCTCTCCTGAGAGCGCCTCTGTTGATCCACACAGGCAGCAGCGATAAATGAGCGGCGGGGCATAGGAGTCCATCTGTTGATCTCTGCGCAGTAGGCGGAGGGGGAGGATGTCCTGCCCCCGTCTATCAATCCCGTTCGAAACAGCGATTCAGTTCAGGGCTGAGCCCAAGTGAGACACGCTCGCAAAGTTTGGGCCGGCTACTACCTTGCATCCGGGCGCTCGAGTTGGCGGATTCCTTTGCGATCCAGTGAGAGTTCCTGATCGCCGATCTTTAGCCGAGCCGACGCAGCGGACCCCAACAGAGCCTCGGCAAGCTGGCTGGCCGGAGTCTGCGGGTCTTCGACATCGTCCTTTGTCGATTGGAACAGACCAGTAGATAGGCGACTGGCCAAGAGTTCTGGGAATGGCTCCTTAGAGCTTTGATTCCATTCCAAGACCGTCTCGGTCAACCAGGATGCTCTCTCAATGTCCAAGCGGAACTGTTGCAACTTGAACTCGGCGTCGGCGATCCTCTGAAGCCATCGATTCAACCACTTCAAGTACCACGCACCCAAGGCGATTGCAGCCGCACCGGCCAGCAAGGAGCGCGCGGCAGAGAGCGCAAATGCAGTTGGCGGTAGAGTACTGTCGAACTTGACGGCGGTGACCGCCGCGAGTCCAAGCAAGAACAGGATTCCCGCTGAGCAAACCGCGTGCACCAGAATGTACTGGGTTCGGGTCTCAGGTGAAACGCGAAAATTCAGCAGTCGCTCCTTAGTAAGGTCAAGGAGGCTGGAGCGGATCTCGCGTCTAACGTGAGTGTTGTTGCGATCGTCCAGAGTCTTCTTCAGCGAGTCCAGCTCACCTTCGCGAAGGTCTAGGGCGGCTACTCGCTCTGCATGGGCGACCTGGGCGGCTTCTCGCTCCTGACTGAGGCGCTCTTCATCCTGCTGACGAACTTGGCTGAAACGTTCCTCCCGCGCGGCTTCCCTGGCCGCGAAGTCGATCTCCAGCTTGGTCCGATGCTCCGCCGTCTCTGTGAGCAGTCTCTGAGACGCCGTCTGTAGCGCCTGTAGTACCTCGCGACCGGTAGCCAGACTCAATGGCGAGGATGGGTCGATTTCGGTCAATGGCAACTGCAGTGCTAGCTTAAGAGTTCGATCGATGGCAAGAGCAACCGGTCTCTGCTGTGGAGTTAAGCCATTGTACTGGTTGCCTCTAAACTCAATTCTGTCGTACTCGGCGGCCTGCGGGTAAGTCTTGGAGTCAGGAGGTCCAAGTCGATACCACGTCCAGGAGCATTCGGTGAAGTCAAGTTTGACCCTTATCAGTGAGAGGCTGCCCGATTCCCGGTAGGCCGCAATTTCCTCACCATGCACTTCTCCAAACTGGCCGATGAAGTGAACCTCAAGTTGATTCGGGAACTCCTTCTGGACCTTCTCAACAGCCTCAATGATTGCTCTATCGTCCAGCTTCGCTATGAAAATCGAACCATCTGACATCTCTGTCTCACTACGTCCCCTGTAATTGGCAGAACTCTATGATGGGAACCGCCCAAAATCCAGTCCGAGTAGATCGTCCGTACGGCGGCTTTCCAGAGTCGGGTTCTGACGATTCGGGTGTTCAAACGGGGGTAGACATGCCGACTGAGGGATGTCAGAACTTACTCATTTGGCGATATGCAGGCGGCTATCGATTCCGACACCGAGTGGCAAGAAGCGCTACCTCACCGCAACTGGAGGAACGTCATGGCCCTGGCACTGCTGGAACTTACCGAAACCACGACTGGGGACGTACTGGAGCAGTTGCTCTCGATCCCAATTGCTGAAGCGAAAAAGTGTCAACAAACGGTCTCAGTCCGGGTGGTCAGTAGCGTCCGCTTGTATGCGGAGATCGGTAGTAATCCTCTTGGTGTGACTCCGATCATCCGCTCGCGGTTGGAATGCGCCGCCATGTCCTGCCTGGACCAAGTCGCGGGGCGCCAGAGCAACGCCCTTCAGGGGGTACCCGTCACATTCACGGCACTTTGGCGGGATGGCGTACTCCAGCAACTGCAGTCTCAGTCGCTGGCAGACAGTATTGCGGTTTGGTCTCGGCAGCCGAATCCCAGAGAGGCATACGTGTTATTCGATCTTCGCAGTCTGGCGCAGTCAGAAATTTCTACCGCGGAGTGCCAACTTGAGTTGCTCTACGGCCGACTGCGCGACAACGTGACCAGGCACATACAGTTCTGCCGTGGTCATCGTAGTTCACTCAGTCTAATCTGACACTGGAGCAGTTGGCTCCGCTTGCTCTGGACGCCACTCTATCTGTTGCGTGCCGCACATACAGGTATTCCGGGATGCCACCCGTGAGGAACCCGGGCCCTTCACTCAGAAGTTGCACCACTGCTCGAATGGCACCGAACCCGAGACAGGCTGGCCGTGGTTGGTGTACAGCGTCCACTGGAGTTCCGGCGCTCGATGTACCAAGCTGCGAAAGATTCGGTCATTGAACTCGACAACTATGGGGGGGAGGGGGGCTTGAGTGTGGAGCGAGTCGTTGCTCGGCCCGAAATCCAGTGACTGTCCTGGGTGGAGAATGTAGCGATCGCCATCGAAGAAGGGGTCTCCCCACGAGAACCTGATGAAGTCGAAGCCGCCCTTATCTACTTCGCGCACAACTTTGCCGAAACGTGGGTGGGTTCGCAGTTCCGATTGTGGATACGTCAGTCCAGCAAGGCATTCCTTAGGAACATCAATGGAAATCCACCACTTCTCCATTGAAACCATACCGGTGTTCAGCAGTTCGACTCTCAGCCGGTAGACATGGTTGTCGCGATTGATGGTAATGCGTTCCAGACGAACCCGGACTTCGCAACTTGGTGATGAGCGACGAGACATCAGGTCGCGGATCTGGAAGTCCGCCATGAACCGGGACACCGTGTTTACCCGCTGATGATAGCGGTAGTCCAGAAGATTCTGGTGAGCGGTGGAAGCCTCTTCTACCTTGATGACAAGGACCCTGCCGCCGTCCACTGGGAACTCGAAGACCTCAAAATCAGTGAGGCTTGGCGAAGTGTTGTCGGTAATGACCTTGGTCACCCAGTCCTTGTTGAGCTTCTTGTCAGTGACTGGGCGGAGTCGTACTGCAGCCGGAATGTCATTGACCGGCTCTTCTTCAATCCCGTAGACCAGGTGCCCACCACTGGCATGCGCGAGCGCAGTGACGTCCTTGATCATCTCTGTCTTACTGTTGTTCTGAGGCGAGAGGGCATCGCCTCTCTTGAGCTCCAGATACAGTGATTCCTGTACTTGGTTGTCGACCAATGACTGTACCCAGCTCAGTTCCATGTTCTCTCCTGGCCGATCACTTGTACGTGGCGCTATGTCCAATCGCGGGCCCGCTAGGCCAGCCTTGCCCAGTCCAAGAGTTCCTTGGCCAGGTCGGGGTCCTTCAATCTGACACGATACAAGGGACGAGTGGATGCAAGTTTGGTGGAGACTCGACGCAGCGCGCTTGATGGCTCATCGTCGTCCTCGTAGATGACCAGGTCATCGGGGTGATAGAGCCCAGCAGGCGGCTTCTTAGCCAAGAAAACGGAGCACTTTTTGACTGTGCGTGGGTCGAAGGCGACCTCAGTTCCCGTGTCGAAGCGATAGCTGACTAGGTAGTCATTTGCGTCGCTCAGGTGATGTTTGGCATCAGGGTGTGCTTCAAGCAAATCTCTCAGATCTTTCCCTTGCAAGTACCTTCTCCTGGCTGCCGGTCGGTCGGCTGTTGGTGGCTAGCCTGAATGCACAGGTTAGCCATGCTCCCATTGGACGTTTCGCGTGATCTGGATGAGATCCTTGGGCGGATGAGGCCCGACGTAGAGGAGGAACAGACGGAACTGCTGATCGCGGTCGAGATGCTGGAAGTAGATGCGAGGGCACGCAATTGGCGCTGTCGCATCCCCTTCCTTGAGGTGCATGTTCGATGACCTCTTCTCGATGATGCGATCCGACTTCATTAGGTAGATGGTTGTCTTGACGCCACCGGTCGTCGCAAGGTCCACGCCGCGATCACCGAAGTAACTGGCCAGTCCCATCTGGACGGCACCGCGCTTCTTGCAAAACTTCTCCAAGAGTTCCGCCGAGGTCTTGAGAAATCGGTGTCTTGTGTGGTGGATGTCATCACACTTGTCCAGGGCATCCCCCAGGATCTGATAGTCGCCATACTTCTGAGCTGACCTGCGGAATTTCTCGGCGGGGGATGCTGTGGTAGTCGCCCAGCCGAGTTGCTCCACCAGCGCCTTGTAGACCTCGCCAGTGAAATCGTCGTCCGCCTCCTGGCCCACAAGTCGAAGAGGCCAGCCATTCTCGCCACGAACAGGTCGAATGATCCTGACGCCTTCATCGGCCAGCACCTGAAGTTCGGGCTTCATCTCCGCGGGGAGGGCTACGTATGGCAGAACTACGACCGTGAGGTCAGGCCAGGCTTCCTGCATGGCAAAGTTGTTCAGGTCCGCAACGCACTGACCGTTGGGAGGACTGAATTCATAACGGTACTGCTGTTTCACAACCAAGCTGAGTTCTGGCCTCTGCCCCTGACGAGCGGCTTCCGCGATGAAGCGTGCTCTGAGATTGCTTGGAAGTCCGATTACGAAGATTGCCATCCTTGGATCTCCTGCTAGCGCTGTGCCTTCACCATGATGATCGAAGCCATGAGCGGTACCAGAGTGCTAGATATCTCTTCGTCGGTGAGGGCATCCATGAGCTTGAGCGCCCGCGCTCTGGCAGACAGGCCAGAGGTGACTGCTTCCTGCTTGGGTGTTTCAACCGCAGTTGCCTCTGAACGATTGGTAGCCGCAGGGGTGAGTGTTGCCAGGGCGATGTTGACCCTTGCTGACCACTTCTGAATCGCTTCGACCATCTTTGCAGTGCGGAACTTGGTCCACTGCTTGCCTAGAGGGCCGAGTTCCTTTGCGAAGACGGCGCTGGCGTAAGTCCTGTACGACTGTCCGAGTACTGCATGGTCCTCCGGATTGACGCCCTCAGTCTGTGCTGCAAACTCGCGCATCCAGGAGGCTTGGACGTCTGCAGCCACCGGTTCAATCTGAACCCAGTCCTGGCCCGGGCGGATGCCATCTACCGTTTCGCCGGCAGCCAAGACGTGGTGCATGACCTCGCCGGTAGTGCGATTGATGAACCTGATGCGATTGGGATCGGGGTTGGAGAATGCTATCCAGACGTCACTTCGAATTGAAGAAGGAGCCGGACGCACTGCCTCCGAGCGGGCATCAACTGTGGTTCCGCGGAGCGAGACCAGCATGTCGCCATGAGCGCTGATGTGCTGATCCAGAACGTCGGAGCAGGCATCCAAGAAATTCTTGAACCGCGGAAAGCCCATCTGCTTGTAGTCAAAGCCTCCAAGTGCTTTGGCCTCGGGGCTCTTGGCCAACCGCTGAAGGAGCCGAGCTGCAGGTTCGGGAGGCTGACCTCTCAGCATCTGCTGGAGGAGGGGTTTCCAAATGGCTGCGCTTTCCACACCAAATTCCTTGTTGGATGCCAAAACGAAAAGGCCGTTACCCATAGTAAGTAACGGCCTTTCCAACATCAACGTTCATTTTTGTAAGCTAAGTTCCAACCTTCGATGACGTCGTCCGGACGAGAGAACCTAGCAGCACTCTTCCGGCCCTTGGGCGCCATAAAAGTTCCATCAGTGCAGCATCGATCGATTCGGTGCACTGACAGTCAGTCTCGGCGAGCGATGCATCACTCGAGCCGAGTGGTGGCAGTATCGGACATCGGGAACGGGGTGTCAATTTGTGACCTGGGCCCAGTTAGGGGCCATTTGCCTGCCCAAAAAATTTGGCTGATTTGAGAAAAATATTGAAAATTCAATAATTTGGGATGATCTCGGGCGCCTTCTTGAGCCTTCATCCGGAGCGGCCTAGCGCTAATCGACGGGCGGATCTGACCGTGAACTGACCTTTGAGTCGATCAAGCCTGACAGACTCGTTGGGGCCATGGCCCTATCGGCCACGCAAGCTCTTATCTACCTGATGCATCCGGTGGCAATGGTCGTGATCGATGGGCAGGCGCCTTAGCGGAAGGGGCGGCTTTGGTGCATGGTGCGACCAAGCTATGGTTGGGGCTGACCGTTGCCTATGGATTTCAGGAAGGCCTCCAATGGCGCCAAGCTCCACTTTTCGCTACCTGGCTTCTCCATGTAGTGAGGGTGGGTGTAGCAGACGCGTCCTTTCCTCTCAAATGCCTTGCCTAGCGAGACACCCTGAACCGATCGGATGATGCTGAGTGCAGCCTGCGTCTCTGCTCGGATAGCGAGATCGTCTGAAACGACAAACGCTGACGCAATGGACTCATTGCTCTTGTCTCTCTTGCTTCTTCTCTCGACCTCAATCCATAGGCCTGCAAGGCCATTGGGCAGCAACAGTCTGATTACAAATGCTGTGCGAGCGAGGGCTCTGTAGTGTGACTCTGCCTTCTGAAGGTACATCCAAGATCGCGTCCCCCAATCAGCTTTTCCAATGCGGACTGCCTTGCGTTCGTCCTCGCCCAGGAAGTTCCAACAAGGGTAGGCGCCAACTTGGACGCGTTGCTCGGAGTCAACGGGGGCGACGACCTGGTACTCGGCAATGGTCCCCTTCGTCTTGAGTATCTTCAGAATCGCCATCAGTTCAGTCAGCAACTCCGATGCGTCGCGTTTTTCATGAGCACTGTGGGCGTGGCTGAGATCCTCTTGCTTGCCGGCTTTTCGGCCGCCAGAAATCTCTGTGGTGGGCTCCTGACTGTCCTTCTTTCGCTTGGAACTGTACTTGAAGCTCTGATCCTTTTTGAGGCGGATGATCTTTGGCTTCGGATGAAAAGCGAAGGAGATCGAGGGCATATCAAACCCTGGCTTCCGCTCGGTTGCTTCATGCGTGTCTACGGTCGGCTTGCCATTAGGACGAGGCGATCGAGGCCTATTGCCATTGTTGTGTGGCCTAGGTCCTCCCGTATGAATGACCTTCTCACCCTCGGTGGCATCATTAACCAAGATTGTAGCGATTGCCGGTAGTCGCTTTGAGAAGGACATCTGGTGAATCGCTGTCACCAAGAAGGTCCTGCCGGCGAAACCGCCGTCTTTGCGGCGGTTCAAGAAGTAGCCAGATACGGTGCCTTGGTAAGGTCCCAAGAATGGATTCAACGGGATCTCGGCATTGGAGCACCAATGCGAATCCTCGGCGCCCCAAAGGGCAGCGTCCAACTGGGCTCTCAGAATGGGCTCGTGAATGCGCTTGGCCCGGGCCTCGGCATAGTGATCAAACCGGAAGAGGGCCATCATTGGGCCATCATCCAACGTCATACCCAACGCAAGCACGATCTTCCAGTAGCCGCTCTGCTCGTCGATGCCGGTAACGTGTCCGGCGAACTCCTGCTCGGAAATCGCCTTGGACCTGACGGTACTCCAAGGGCCTGCGGTGAAGATGTCTGCAATGGTGGAATTGAACGCGTAGAACGCCCGGAAGATCACCGTCCTGGGGATGATGTACTCAACCTGATTTCGCTCGTCATGGCTCCTCGTGTCCCTAGCCACCAGGATTCTGGAGCCGTAACTCAGGGCGTCCTGAAGGTGCAACTGGGATTGGGGAAGTGCGACAACTGCCTCGCCCGTGGTGCGCTCTCCAACTTTGGTGGACGGGAATAGCCCGCTCTCGTGGTCTTCCTCGTACTCCTTGTACAGCCTGGACTCCTCGCCGAAGGCCAAGGCATTGCCCAGCCTTCGCTGCTTCGGAATCAGCATTCCGGCATAGACGCCCCTTCCATCCTCTCCGCGGATGAAGCATTGCCCTGCAACGTAGGTTGCTAGTGACCCCGCGAAGATGGTGCTGATGAAACCCTCAGGATTCTTGTCGGAGAACAGACGCGCGATCTGACGATCATCGAGTTTGGATGGATCTGACCCCCACCCATGTGGAATGGGCGCCAAATAGCACCTGACAGACGTGGACTCCGTTCCCTTGTGTGGCTGGGTGTACCCGTCGATGTGACGGATGAAGTACACGCGGGGGTCATCGGGGAAGTCGGTTAGATCAGTCATGCGGCCAGTACACGGGGTGCATCTCCATCATTAGCGGCACGCAGTCTCGTTAATTGAGTTTTCGTTCTTCATGGCCAGGATGGCCGCTCGTTCATGAGAGCGAGCGATCGGGGGGGGGGGCGTCGTCCCTTCAGTGTGGGCAACTGATCGAACCAATCGGCGGTAGCATGTGCGCAGTGACTTCACAGGCTGAGCGAATAAGCATGCGACTTGTAGGCATCGATCCTGCCCTTGCTGGGCCGGCCTTGCGATCATTCAGCCAGATCGCCAACGCATGGTCCCTGAGCACAGTTGAGCAGTGTGCAGTTCTTGGCCAGCCCGAAGATGTTGTTCTTGTATTGGCACAGACAGGGGTTGTCGAGGGACTCCAGCAGGAGACTCTCGAAAGGATTAGCTACGTTCTGGGCATCTATCGAGCGCTACACACAATCTTTCCAAACCGGACACAGGCTGATGGCTGGATCCGTCGACCCAATAAGGCAAGTTTGTTCAACGGTGCCCCAGCTCTGACACTCATGTGCAGTGGAAGTGTCGAGGACCTGGCCGCGGTCCGTGAGTATCTGGAAGCTGGAGGACGGCTAGACGCCTAGCTCCTGCAGGCGAAGGGCCGGATCAGATTGAAATGCTCTGAGAGCAGATGGGTAAGGCGCTTGCCATAAAAGCCGCTGAGATCGAAGTCACCTCTTCACGCGGAGCCGCTGAGTCGGCAATGCACTCACTGAGTGTATCTGGACGCTTTGGGAGGGGGCGTACCAGTAGGCTCACGACGTGGACAGAGGGCGGCGGGTGGAACATCATTCGGGAGACCGACCAGACAATTAGTCTCAGTCTGGGCGACTGGCCACGGGTAGGGTGGATACGCCCAAATCGAGGAATACCACATGCGCCCAACTATTCTGGCTCTCGACCTGGAGGGCACCCTGATCTCCAATGCTGTCAGTCAGATCCCGCGGTCGGGACTGTACGAGTTCCTCGAGTACGCGCAGGGACAGTTCGATGAGCTTGTCATGTTTACGACAGTGGACGAAGTGCGTTTCCGTCGGATTGCCGCGTTATTGGTCTCGGAAGGCAAAGTGCCGGATTGGTTCGCCCAACTTGCTTACACGACCTGGAGCGGTCGAACTAAGGATCTGACCTACGTGTCGCCAACTCTGGGAGAGGCCCTGCTGTTTGACGACCACGCGGCCTATGTCCATCCAGGCCAGGAGCCACTGTGGGTCGAAGTGCCATTGTTTGACTCTCCCTATCTGGCTGAGGACGAAGGTCTTCTGGTTGCGAAGCGACGCCTAGAGGAGAGAATGGTGAGCCTGGCATTAGAGTCTTTTCCGACCGGCCGGCATGAGGATGCGCAGTCCTGAGGCTACTGGTCATCTCCGATCTGCATCCCGAGTGTGGCCGGACGCGCCTGCGGTTGTTCGCAATCCGTTAGGCGCGGTTCTTCCCAACCTTAAGCGTAGTCGAGCAGGCGTTGTCGTCGCTAGGAGAATCCGCACCTCGATCCCAGCTTCGTTGTTGAGGTCTGAGATCGCATCAGCCGCAATCGTCTTGGCAGCTTGGTCAGGCCGCGCAATTCATTAGTTCACCAGAAGGTACCAGTACCCATCTGAAGCATTGATCCCCAGCGCGTCGCGCCTGAGCATCAGGTCAGGTCCCGCTCCAAACTAGCCAAGTAGCCTCGAGCAATTCGAGACATGGACGATCTCTCTACGAGACCGATCCTTGGTGCCATGGAGTCGAACAGATCAATACACTTCCTGAAATCTGACGAGCTCTTTCGCAGGAGAGCGAGGCTGAAGATCGCCTGTGTAGCATCGCAATGCCCTCTGAGGACTAGGTTCTCAAGGTGACGACATACTGAGAAGAACGCAGCAAGCCTCTTTGAGTTCGACATGAAGCCGATACTGGGCATAGAGCGCAAGGCGGTCTGGGCAACGGGAAGGCTCTGGTCATACATGATCGCGACCTGCACTAGGTCCTGGGCCGACGCGCCTGTCAGCATGGAGTACTCAATCAGAAATTCCCTCTTCCCAACCATCGTCTCGGTCACGACCCACTTCCTTTGTGTGAAGCTCTATAGCGTTGCATACATACAGTGTGACCGCAAAACATGTGCAACTTTTGCTCGTGACTTCCTTCGATCCCGTCGATAGGGGTGGTTGGCTGCGGTAGCTAGTGCTCTTTAGCCATCGGAAGCGGGTCTCATGACGGGGCTGATCCCCCTTCTAAGTGAATTCTGGACCGCTTGGCCCCGATCGGCTCACCAGTTTTTCTCTTGAATAAATAGACATGACAATCAAATAAGGAAACTGTCATGTCAAACAAAAAATCAAGTCGATTCCAGCCTATCTTCAAGAATTGCTTCAACGGCAACAACTTCATCCTCAGCAAGCAGCTGTCAGTCACCATTGTGCTCGGTGTCACTATTGTGGTCTCCATCGCCCTGGCGTTGACGCTTGGTGCCGGCGCGTTGGTCATCTGCGCGCTGATGTAGGGGCAGCAAAGTTCCTGCCCGGCATTGTGCAACACGGGCAACTGAGACTTTGTGGATACCAACCAAGCTGAAGCCTGGAAGAGCCAATCAAGGCCGACTGGATCCGCCTCAGGTGGCTTGCCACCCAAAGCCAGCGTTGCGGTATGCCGAAGGCAAACAGTCGGAAGTTGATGAATGATTTAAGGCGACGTTGTAAAGTTCGCCCGCTGCCCGGCCGATATCGTCAGCTTACCCCCCTGTGCCTGGCCAGGCCGACGACCTCTGAGGAAGATCCATGGAAGGACGTGAAATCGTGGCTTTTGCAGCCGCGCTCATTGCAGCTGTGCTCGCCTATACCAAGCTGATCGCCGACAAAGAGTCCAAGATCTCTGACTTTCGGAAGGACTGGATCAATAGCCTTCGCGAGGCGCTCTCGGAAATGCTGGGGGAGGCCTACACGATCTCTGGCCGTATCAGGATTCGGGTCAAGCATGCCGAAACCGTGAGGGCGGCGGCGGCCGAAGCAGCTAAAGCAGCTAAAGCAGCTAAAGCAGCTTCTGCCGCGGCGACTACGGACGAGGGCGCCAATACTGCAGCCGAGCCTGGTGGCTCACACATTGCCGCTGTAGAAGATGCAGCCGCACAGCGGGCTGTGGGTGCGACCTCGGATGCGGCCGCGAGCATTCAGAGTTCTGACTCTGTCGACGCTGCTCCTGCGCAGGATGAGAAGGGTGCTGGAACTGATGCTGCTGGAGGCTCAGAGGCACCCACTGCAGGTTCCACCAAGGACTCATCCAAGCCAAAGCAACCGCTGCTAACGGAGGAGCAGGTCGTTGAGCTCGAGAAGGACCTGACAGATCACTGGCACAGCCTTCGGAAGGCACATCGCGCCATTCTCCTTCACCTGAACTTCGGCGAGACGGCCTCAGGCTTGCGTGAGTTCAAGGAGGTGGAGCTGGAGGGCAGTAGGCCCGCTGGCGTCTGGAAACATTTGGTTGATCAGACGCGCATTGGCGGCGCAGGTAGGAGCTTCGATAGCTACAAGCCGAGTCAGAACCGCGGCATGTCTGATGCCGCTGTGCTTCTCGTCGACCAGTTGGAATTGCTGGTGGAAAAGCTTCTCGGTGAGTACGACGAAGTTGGTGAAGAGAAGAGATACGATGAAATCAAGAAGGCCATCTCCGATGCGACTTTGCTTGGCAACTTGGTTCTCAAGCCAGAGTGGAATCGGATCAAGGATGGAGAGCCAAAGTTCAACAACGTGCTCAAGCAACTGAAGCGGCTGGCGTTGGGTGGCTTGGCGTTCCTGCTTTTGTTCGTGTTCATCCCAAAGAAGCAAGGAGATAGCGCGACAGCGCAGAGGCTTATCATCGATGTCAGTCAGCGCCAGGAAGCTCCGATGACCTGTCCAGAGATGTTGGACTTGCGCGACAAATGGAGGGGAGTTGCTCCCGTCTCTTCCAGCCTGCCGTGGTGCCCCCCCAGGGGCTTGTGAGCGAAAGCCTACTGGCCCTCCCACTACACTGGGGTACTGGGAGGCGCTGGCGGCAGTGGCGGTGGCGGTGGCGGGGAGCCAGCAAGCGTCTCGTCGAGCAGCAGGTCCACGTTAGTGTTCTTGGTCCGTGTGCCTGAATCCATCGTATCGTTGGACTCTGCAAGCGCTGCCATGAACTTGTCCCGTTCCAAGAACTCGCTCTCCATCCGTCTGATCGTCTGATGGATCGTGAGTTCGAATTGGTCGTACTTTGTAGGTTTGTTCCCTGAGAACTCCAGCATCGTGCAGAAGCGCGTCGGAAATTCCCGGATCAGCGCCGTGGTAAAACCATGTACAAGCACCGGCTCGGCCTTCGGCCGACACATCAGTGCGTCTTCAGCACGATAGATGGCTCGGCGTGGTTCCGTGTCGAGCCAGATCACAGGATACGGAATGCCGCCCAAGACTCCCTTGAAAGGCTGTCTACCATCAAAGTAGAAGTTGAAGTTCCTGTAGTCCAGAGTCGGGATATGACTGGGTTCGGCGATCAAGTCGACACATACCTTGCTAAGCATGTGCGCAAGTTCAACTGAGAGGGTCAACTTGCGAGAAGTTGCCTCCGCGCTTACGCGAAACCCGGTGTCAATTGACTGGCCAATGAAGTCACGACTGACCGTGGAATGGCCTTCTCGGAAAAGTTTGAACAGTTCTGCGTTCTCCCAATCCGAGTCCGTCTCGGCCGGATCGGCAGTACGATCATCTGCTGAGGTCAACTGTGGATGTGCATCATCTGGCTGTGGTTCCGGGTCGAACGGAGCGACAGCTTGGGCCCCTTGCTTGGCCAGTTCAGCTTTTCTGGCTTCTGCCAGTTGGCCGGGGGCGCCTGTAACAACGCGGTGCCCGTGGGCGAGCAGGAAGATCTCCCTATTGCGAATGGGAAAATCCGCAAGCCACGCAGACGCCTTCAAGTCGAGTGACTTCGACTTGGTGAGCATGCTACGAAGTTCAGTGAGAACGCCCATCCAGGCGCTCATGCAAATCAGCGCCTCATGGGGATGCTCGATCTCCTTAGTGAAGAGGACCTCGTCGCCAATGGTCTTCCAGAGCTCTGGCGGATCAGCGCTCAGTGGCAACATGCTGGGTGAGGCCTGGTGGGCCTTGTACGCCTCGTCCCACTTCTTCTCGAAGAACCCTTGAGACTTGCTGTAGAACGACCGAACAACGCCAAACCAGGAGTCCGAATCACGGCTGGATCGCTGCTTGAAAGCAGTTGACCCAACAATGTCTGCACTCATGAAAAGTCGCAGGCGCGGCCTAAGTGACTCGCGGACTGAGTCAGGAGCCAGTCGTTCGGTTGCCATCAGGGGATCAGATTAAGCGATCGCGCTCTGACGCCAGCTGCGCTCTCGGACACACCGAAGCGCTCGGCCACCTTCGCGATGTCCTGATCCAGTTCTTTGTAGATATCTATGAATGCTTGGCTAGGCATCAGGAAGGACGCAGCAAACCAATTGGCTTCGTGCTCAGTTCTGTCACTGCCGAAGCGCCTCGCACGCATGTGCGTGATCTTGTTGTCCGCTTCGCGCTTGTTGTTCTGCAGCAGGTAGTGCAGGACAAAGTGACCAAGCTCGTGGGCAATGGTGAACCTGTCGCGCTGAGGACTGGTGTTCAACGGGATGTTGATGGTGAACTTGCCAGGCTCGATGGAGATCGAACCCGACTCCAAATCGCCTTCGGCCAATTCGCCGTACACGATCTGGCCACCCATCCTCTCGACGATCGGCTCAATGGGGCCGCCCAAGACGAAGCCCAGCTTCGTAGCAACATCCGCAGCTAGGGCTGAAACGTCGACACGTGCCCATCCCAGTTCTTTCGGCTTGTCCCAAGTGACCGTCATGATCGTCCCCGTCTGTAAAGAAAATTGTAGCACCACGTATTGCCTTACAAGTACAACACCCCTGCGTCGCAACGCCTGCGATTGGCCAGAGTTGCTGGGAAGGGGGGGGCGGGAAGGGGCAGGTGGGGTGGGCTTGGCATGGCAACGCCTTGGGGGTGCTTTCCCAGGAACCACTTTGCTAGCAGTGCTAAAAACGCTGTGTGAAGGGCATTTGGTGTCACTAGCGGAGGGGGTGCGGAGTGGAGCCGTACTCTTGTCAGGGCTGATCCCTGTCTGGGACGGGTGCGCCTTGAGTTGCTCCGTTCAGGGAGTTGCCTCCCCCTCAACGTCTGGGTAGCCAAAGAGTGAAAAAGGGGTCAAATGCGCAAATTGGCCCATCCCCTGGCCGGCAAGTTGGGCTAAGGAGCGAGTGAGGTTGCCCTCCGTCGTACCTGCCCAACTCATCTTCACGAACGATCCTGGGCCGGCCCCAATTGGGCTAGGTGAGGCGGCATCAGTCCACGGCAACAGAATGCAATGGATGACAGTTCAGGTTGACTATCGAAATAGCCGGATTCGTCTCAAATGATCCATGACTGCAGCAATCGACAAGCTGGCGCGATTGATACCCATTCCCGTTGGTGCTTCAACTTGCTACATGCGAGCATACAGTGGATCACGCAGTTCGTTGGCGGTGAGGGGGGGGGGCGAATCCTGCGGACATCTCGCCACACTTGCGACCAAATGGGGAGGCCAGTGACTAAGCCTCCCCAAGTTCGAGATCAATTGCTGAAGCTAACTTCTTCTGCGAGGTGTTCGTACAGATGCTTCTGGCGAAGTGCGGCAACTTGAATGACCGAAGGGATAGTGACTCGGTACGCAGCGCCTGCAACATCGACTGCAGTCCAGATCCCAGTGATCACCCAGCCAATCGGTCCAGTCAGCAATGCCATCGTTCTGGTGAGGGCGATGTTGCCAGCGAAGGAAAGCCCGCGGCCAATGAGCGCTTTAAGGATGGCGTTCACTATGATCGCGGTCAGTTGGTATGACCTGAAGCCACCCAGCCGGAACACCGCCTGGAACACGCCGACCATGGTTTCAGCCGTGACACCATTGGTGTTCTTGACGCCGGTGGACTCTGCCAGTTCTCTCAGTTCTTCGGGGCTCATCTTCTCCAGTGCGTCCGTAAGGATCTTCATCAAAAGATTGCTCTCGATCTTCTCTACGCTGGAGTTTTTCGTGTAGTTCACCTTCATCTTATCGCATACATCCATCAGCACTTCCTTGTACTGAACGCCCTTGCCACCCCGGAACATCGTAGCGAAGGTGTTTGCCCCGAAGCACTGAATTTCGGCTGCAATCTGCTCCCAGTACTGATGATGATCTGGGTTGTACGTCTTGTATCGCGCATGCATGGTCAGCTCCTCCGTGAATCGGGGGGATCCATCCTTGTCATGCGTGAGGCAATAGACGAGATCATTCAGATCTGCGGACTCCAACTGACCCAGGAACTCCAGGTCAGGATCACTGCGGTAAGCCATGTAAATCCCTTTCTTTGCTATGAAATCTGACTGCCGATGTCTGCTGGACGTACCTGGGCTTGCTTCTCTCTCGATCGCGAATTCAAACGGATGAGCGAACTCATCCGATAGTTCCGTAGCGGATGCATGCGACAGTTATCTGCTCTAGCCATGCAAGCGGTGGTGCATGGTCAGAAGAGAGATGTGCGGTGCAATTGATCTGCGAAGTGGACAGGTAGTGCCGCAGTGAGCCGGCTACTGAATACTGAGAATAACGATGCTCTCGACCTGCTTGGTCGCGGCGTACTCTCGCTTCCGGATGGCCTCCATGACGGCGCTTTCCGTTTTTGCCTGTGCAAAGATGCCAGTTGGCCCCACGTTGCGAACCGATTGGCCCTTGATCTTGATCTGGTACTTGACCTTGACGTTGACTGCCATAGACCTGCTCCTATGTCTCATCCTTGATGGAAGCATTGCGGGCACAAGTCACCCGCACGCATGTCACCTATCGGCCGCTGCGTGCGCTTCTTTAGGGGGCGCTTCGCAGCCTTTCAGCGGCACCCATGTTTGATGGTTCTAGCCGTCCCGCCGACCTCGGGGTGTGTGTTTCGCCCCCTCACTGCTTGCAGTCCAGCGACTGCGTGGTGGCAGCCCTCACCGGGCAGGGGGGGCTGCATCGAGGAGCACGAAGGCCCCTTGAGTTCGATCTGATTTCCATCCGGATCGAAGAAGTACAAGGATTTGCCCGTAAGTAACACAGGTCACGATGCCTATGCAGAACCCCTGTTCTGCATAGGATTTTCTTTGGGAGGAGAGAAGCATGCTTTTCCGTTGGAGTGGGACTTATAGCGATTACCTAACCGAGCCTAGGCTCCTTTTTGGGCAGCCACCATGCATATGACTGTATTTGGCAGGCGCAGTAGTGCTTTGCGAGAGAAGACTTGCCAGAAGCGTCGCAACTCACGCGTACCGCTGATTTCAACTTCGTCCGATCAATTACTGGTGAATGGCAAACGCCATCGTGTCCGCTTCTGGCCGAAAGCGGACGCCGATTGCCAGTAGTGCATTACGTCTCGGGGGGAATCATCATGATCCGGACTTCCACAAATGGCTTAGAGCCCCTCAATGGCAATCGTTGGCTGCTGTAGTAGCTCCAGGCGAGCCCTTAATGCGCTCATGCGCGGGACTGTAACAGATAGACTTGACCGTAACCGGCACGTGGTACGGTTAAATTTCGATGTTACGGTTGCCCGTATGAATGACCTCGATGCACTGCTCACTACCTCCAGAAACTACTGCCCGACGGGGTCGGTGAGTTCGATCATTGGCCCAGTTTCTCGACACGCACCCCGCCCCACTTCATAGCCTGCCTGTTTGACCTGGCCGAGGTTGATCTGCTCGGCCACCGAGTGCTGCTGGCCAACGTCCCGACGGATGCGGAGCCGATGCCACCTTCTCGGCTGATCGGACAGGTGCATCGACTGGTTGAGAAGTGCGACTCGACGGGCGTTCTCGTGCTCTAGCGGGTGTCGCCCGACATCCGCTCCAGGCTAATCGAGTCTCGTGTGGATTTCACTGTGCCTGGCAGCCAACTGCCAGATCGTGCCGCCGCCGGGTCGCATGGCGCAGGCTCCGAGCAATTTCGGGGCGATGGCTGCAGAGGGTCAGCTACGCCGGATGAAGCAGAACTGATTCTTGAAAAGGCGGTGTTTGCTCGTGGTCGAAAGCGGACACGCATCGCTGCTCAACTCCAAATTGTTCGCCTACGGTGCCCGCCGATCAATCTGCGACACCACAGGCGCGATCACAACCGCAGCGGTCGCGATCCATAACGCTAACGACGTCGAGCCGGTCACCACCATGCCCGCCACCGCTGTGCCGGCAGATCCCGCCGCGATCTTAAGCGCGCCAACCCATAGGTACACCTGGCCCTTGCCCTGTGCGGGTGCATATTCGGTACGCGCTGCCAGCGTGGCGGCAAAGAAGTAGGCGTTGATGCACCCTGCAACGAAGTAGGCTGCCAGGGCGAAGGGGAAGTTTCCGCTGGCGACAACAAGCACAAGCGCCAAGGCAAGGAATCCGGCGTACCACGCCATGGCCTGGTCGGGAGTCAGCCGGATCGGCCGCACCATGACGCCAGCCGATCCGGCCAGGTTTCCGATTCCATACACGGCGGTCAGCAGTGCCGCGCTGGCTGCAGAGACGCCCAGCACCGGCGCCAGATAGACCGCGACCACCGGCAAGGCGGCCACGCCGAAGGCCACCAGCATGGTCATGTAGGCCGTCCGCCGCAAGCGGCTGTCGGTCGCCATGAGCGTGAAGACGCGAAGCGCACTTGGCACCTGTCGTGGATCCCCTCCATGGGAGGGTGGCGACTTGGGCAACATCAGTGTGAACACGGTTGACGCTGCAGCGGCAACCGCAATGGCCGCGGCCCCCCATACGGCACCGAAGGTGCCGGCCAGCCCGGCGACGACCGATGGGCCGATCGTCCCTCCTAGGCCATAGGTCGCAACGTCCCAGCCATGGGCACGGCGCTGGCTGGTGCGGTCTGGACGGGTCAGGTACGGAAGACGGCTGCTCAGTCCACCTGTCAGCAAGGGACCACAGGCGCCGGCCACCATCAGGAGCGCACCTACGACCACGTGCGGAAGGTGACCGAATCCCAGAATCGCAACGGTGAAAACCAGCGCGAAAAGGCCGCATGCCGCCGCGATGAAGTGGCGCGGATCATCGGAAGTGTCGATACGGCGGGCGACGAAGGGGCCCAATAGATGCGGTGCTGTCACGCATGCTGCCATGGCGCCGGCCAGGGTACCGCTGCCACCGGAGAGCGTGACCAGCAGGACGACGGCCACGACCACGCCACCGTCGGCCGAGCGGGCAAGGATCGCCGCTGCGACGTAGGTGGCCAGCCCCCAGTTCGACCGGGGTGTGTCAGAGGTGCTGCTGCCGTTCATGGACTCAGGCCAGACCCGTTGCAGCGAGCACTTCCGCCAGCTCAGCCCGATCTTCGCCAGTCAGTGTTCGCAGCGGGCGAGGCAGATTTGCGTCGCTGCAGAGCCCCAAAAGCGCCGCAGCGGTTGCCACCACGCGGATGCTGCCGCCATGCTTTTCAAACAGTGTCCACAGCGGTTGCAGCCGGTCAGAGCAGTCCTGCGCATCCTGGGCTCGACCGGCTATGGATAGGCGGGTGATTCGCAGGGCGACTTCCGGGAACAGGCCGCCGATGACGGAGTACCAGACTTCGCAACCGGCATTCAGTCCGCGGGCCGCCGCCGAGTCACCACTGATACCGATTGTGACGTGGGGCGGGACCTTGGCTCGCAGGCTGGCCACGCGTGCATCGGCTTCGGCCTGAACGCCAGGAACACCCGGGATTTTGATGGACGCGATGTTGGGGAGCGCTGCGATCCGGCCATGCAACGCATCTGAGAACGTGAAATGGGTGGTGCCGGGATTGTCGTACACGCAGATGGGGGTGTTCACTGCGCTGCAGACGGCTTCATACATGCTGAACACTTCGTCATCGTGCAGCGGCTGGTAGGACACAGGAGCGAGCAGAAGTCCTGCAGCCCCAGCCTGCTCGGCGTCCAAAGCCAGCTCCAAAACATCGGCGGTGCGCAGCGCGCCGACACCGGCGATCACGGGCACGCTGCCCGCACGATCAATGGCTTCCCGCAGAATGGCTTTGCGTTCCGCCTTTTCCAGATAGGCGTAGCTTCCCGTGGAGCCAAGCACCCCTAGGGAATCCACCCCGGCCGTGACAAGCCGATCGACCAGCACTCGGAACGCCGCGACGTCGACGCGCTCGTCTTTAAATGGTGTAAGCGGGAACGCACTGAGGCCACTGAACATGAGTTACTCCTTAGGTTGTATGGGCTTGCAGCAAAGGCGTTTATGACGCCTGGAGCATTGTGGTCAGCAGCATCGGCGGGATGGCGATGCCCTTTTTGGTCAGATGCGCGCCGGAAACCGCGAGGTGGTACAGCCCGTGGGTGCTTAGATGCAGCAGCATCTGGCTCCTCGTCATCCTCCCGTCTGCGCCATCGGTGAACCGGAAGCTGATGGAGGCTGCCGCTGCATGTGAATTGAGCTGCTCGCTCAGGGCGATGAGTGATTCATCCAGATCCAGCATGCATTCGCGCAGATCATTGGCTTCGGGAACCTCATCACTGACCGTGGAAGAGAATCCATGTGCCTTACCTATGAGATGGCAATAGAAGATCTGATCCACGATGTGGATGTGGTTAAGCCAGTACAGAAGCTCTCGTTGGAGCTCAGGCTTGCCTTCCAGAGTGGCTGATGTTGCGAGCTCCAGATACGAACCGTCGATCCATCGTTTGTGACGCATCAGCTCGACGAGATCATTCATTGCGGTAGCCCCTGCGCCAAGACTTCGACGCCTCTATGTCCTAGGTCAATGATAGGCCGGCGACCAAGACACCGGAGACGCATAAGAAATTTTTCCGGCCCGAAACTTTGCTTAAGGCATTTGATCTAGCTCGGGAGTGCTTGGTACGGTGCCGCGCTTCCATCGTGCCCTGACAGCTATGTCCCTTGTCTCTCCATCCCTGAGTCCGAGCATCGCCGCCATAGCGCCTGGCTTCCGGGCGTTGAGCATCCACGTGTCCGCCCGTCCGGTTCTGGCGCCCGACGTCGCCGTCGAGGCCACTGAGCGAGCGCTTGCGGCATTGAAGTCAGGTGTTCCGGCGTGGGCGGATGCGCATATGGACGCTTGGGCGCAGGTGTTCCGCAACTTCGGTGCGAAGCCGCAGCGCACGCCTTGCTCTGCCGAGGCGCTGAGAAAGCGTGCGGCGCGTGATGGCGGATTGCCCCGAATCGATCCAATCGTCGATCTCTACAATGCGATCAGCGTACAGTTCGCAGTGCCCGTGGGTGGCGAGAATCTGGAGGCTTACCGAGGTTCGCCCCGCCTGGTGATCGCCGACGGAAGCGAAGCCTTTGACAGCATGAAGAACGGCGAACCCGCCGTGGAATCCCCCGACAAGGGCGAAGTCGTCTGGCGCGATGACCTGGGCGTGACCTGTCGTCGATGGAACTGGCGTCAGGGTATCCGGACGCGCCTGGACCAGCACGCCACGCGGATGTGGTTCATTCTTGAGTCTCTGCCCGAGATGCCGATCGAAGCATTGCACGAGGCCGGCGATACGCTTGAGCGCGACATCCTACGCATGATGCCAGGCTCACTATTGCAGTCGGAAATACTGAGAACCTAATCCAGCGCGAAAGCGCTGGTGAGCAGTAACTGGAGGACGACCTCCCCCTTGTTGGGAATCATGCCTGGACGACCTGGCAACACGAAGAGGTTGCGCCATGGCGTGGTTGTATCTTTTGGTAGCCGGTTTGCTTGAGGTTGTCTGGGCGGTTGCGATGAAGCAGTCCGATGGCTTCAGTCGGTTGACCCCGTCTGTCGTCACCGTCGTGGGGATGATCTTGAGCTTCTGGCTACTGTCCTTGGCAATGAAGTCTTTGCCACTTGGCACGGCATACACGATCTGGACCGGCATCGGCGCCGTCGGAGCTTTCGTGCTCGGTATCGTGGCCTTTGGTGAGCAGGTCACGGCAGGACGTGTGACCGCTGCTGTTCTGATCGTCAGTGGCCTGGTGTTGATGAAGCTGGCTTCTCCTTCGACCTGACAGCCCTTCAAAGGGGGCAGCCGCCGCGTGCCCAGCCCCAGGTACGTCCCATGAACATCCATACATCAGCGGGCCCGTCGCAAAAGGCGGGCCTGTCCATCTTCATTCTTGCTGTTGCAGCGTTCGTTCTGCTGACAACGGAGTTCCTCATCCTCGGCCTGTTGCCACCGCTGGCCAGGGATCTGGGCATATCCATCTCCGTTGCTGGACAGCTGGTGACCGTCTTTGCCGTGGTCGTCGTGCTAACGGGACCGCCTCTCGCGGCGCTGGTATCACACTGGTCACGCAAGCCGCTGTTCCTTGGCATTCTCGTGGTGTTCGCCGTCTCCAATGGGCTTTCGGCTGTCGCCACCGATTTTTGGAGCTTGGCCCTGGCCAGGACACTGGCGGCCGCGGCGTTGCCTGTGTTCTGGGGCACGGCCAGTGAAAGTGCCGCCGCGCTGGTCCCCGCCGGGCGTGCAGGGCGAGCGGTCTCCCAGGTCTATCTGGGGATTACCACGGCCTTCGTGTTCGGAATCCCACTGGGGACCGTTGCCGTCACCTATGTGGGCTGGCGCGGCAGCTTTGCTCTACTCGGGGCCCTGTGCCTGCTGGTGGCAGCGCTGATGGCTGTCTTCATGCCGAACGTGCCCGGGGCGCCCAGAGCGGAGGGTGCGCCCTCGCAGCTTTCCATTCTGCGCAATGGGCACTTCATCGCGAACGTGCTTCTTACCGCGCTGGTGTTTACAGGGATGTTCGTTGCCTACACCTACCTGGCCGATACTCTTGAGCGTGTTGTCGGTGTTGCCCCCGAGCGTGTGGGATGGTGGCTGATGGGCTTTGGTGCTGTTGGCATGTTGGGTAATGTGCTGGGCGGGCGGCTGGTCGACCGGGATGCCGCGCTGGCGACCGCCACGCTGCTGGGAATGCTGGCCTTCGGCATGGCCGGGGTACCCGCAGCGGCAGGCTGGCTGCCGGGCGTCGTGCTGGCGATGATGGTCTGGGCGATGGCCTACACGGCACTGTTCCCGGTCTGCCAGGTGCGGGTGATGCAAGCCGGCGCCCAGGCCAAGGCGTTGGCCGGGACAATGAACGTCTCGGCTTCCAATGCGGGCATCGGCCTCGGTGCTGCGATCGGTGGGATGGCCATCCCCCTGCTTGGTCTGGATGGCATCGGCTATCTGTCTGCGGCGATCGCCGTTGCTGGCGCGCTGGTGGCGCTCATGATCCGACGCGGATCGCGACCCTAGTTCATCCTTGTCTTGGCCGCGTCCACGAATGCGCGAGCCATGGCCTGCAGCGTTGCCGAACGGATGGCCGAGTGCTGCCAGTAGAGCGGCACGTCAACCGGCCTGTCCTGATCCAGTGTGACGATGTGCTTGGCGGCTACCGCCTGCTTGATGAGGGCTTCGGGTGCCAAGCACCAGCCCAGCCCCAGCCGGGCCGCATCCACGAAGCCTGTGGACGAAGGCAGATAGTGGACGGGCGGATTAAGCCGTGCCTTGGTGATGCGCCTGAGGAAGCGCCATTGCAGCTCGTCCTTGCGGTTGAAGATCAGCATCGGTGCCTTGGAGAGGCTGATGGCATCGACGCACGATGGGAAGTAGGTCTTAACGAATGCCGACGACGCGATGGCGCGGTAGCGCATCGACCCAAGTGGCACGACACTGCAGCCTTTCAGCGGCGTGGCCTGGGATGTGACGGCACCCAGCACAGCGCCATCCTGCAGCAGCGCCAGCGTGTGGTCCTGATCGTCCACGCGCACATCGAACAGGTAGCCATGTTCACGGTGGAGTTCGGCCAGGGCATCAAGCACCCAAGTCTGCAGGGAGTCATCGTTCACGGCGATGGCCACCGCGATAGAGAAGAACGGGCCGGCCCGTTCCGGATGAAGATCCGCCAGCGCTTCCGCCTCCAGAACCTTCATCGGCTGAAGCCGCTGCAGCAGGCGCTGGCCCGCCGGAGTTGGCCGGCACGGGACCTGGCGTACCAAGAGCACCTGGCCTAGGCGATCCTCCAAGGACTTAATGCGCTGGGAAACGGCCGAGGGGGTGATGGACAACCGTCGCGCGGCAGCATCAAAACCGCCTTCATCCAAGGCGGCAGAGAAGGCGGCCAATTGGGGGTGAATGAGGTCCACGGCAGCTCCATTAGGTTTTCTTCATGAACGAGAAAAATATTAGCTTTTCTGCTGGCGCTTGTGGGTCCACCATGCGCAACTTCCCGCAGCCCGGCCCCGTCCCATGCTCCTGTCCGCCGCCGCCTCCGGCTTCGTTGCCGCCGCAGGCCTGATCATCGCCATCGGAGCACAGAACGCCTTTGTGCTGCGCCAGGGCCTGCAGCAGAGCCATGTGGGTCTGGTGGTGCTGGTTTGCATGCTGGGAGACATCGTCCTCATTCTGGCTGGGGTGGCTGGCATCGGCGCATTGGTCCACCAGTGGCCATGGCTGCTGCAGTTGCTTCGGTTCGGCGGCGCTGCCTTCCTGGCCATTTATGGTGCGATGGCTGCGCAACGCGCCATCCGTGGAGGTGGCGAACTCATTGCCGCGTCCACGGCGAAGCAGCACTGGCGGCCAGTCCTGCTAACTGTCCTCGCATTTACCTTTCTGAATCCCCACGTCTATCTGGACACCATGGTGCTGCTGGGCAGCCTATCTACCCGGTATCCGGCAGAGATCCGCTGGGCATTCGCGCTGGGCGCCTGCTGTGCGAGTGCAGCCTGGTTCACCCTCCTTGGCTACGGCGCTCGACTGTTGCTTCCCGTGTTCAAGAACCCGCGGGCCTGGCGCGTGCTGGACAGCGTCATGGCCCTCTTCATGCTGGGCTTGAGTCTGCTGCTATTGCTCAAGCCGCTCAAGGTGAGCTGAGCCATGAAGGCTGGCGTATCATTTGGACTGCCTGATGTGCTGCTGCTGGGCTCTGATAGCGCCAAGGCAGCCACGAAGTCATCCTGCATTCGGATCAGGGTCGCCCGGCAAGATCAGAAGATTGCAGCTCTTTTGGAACCGTCCGTGATATCGGGGTAGAACCCGAGCCTGCGGACTGCGTGAGCACACGCTGATGGCAATAGGGCTCCTTGGCACCACTCGCAGTGGAGCAGCGGCGGAGCGTTGGCTTCAGCATTGTTTCGCCCCCGGATTAGGGCTCAGCCCGGCGTCCCCTTGTACCGCTCGACAGATGCCTCGCACCTTCACCGAGCTAAATATCTGGCGGCTTGTGCCGATGTCCAGTTCGTCTCCCGATCAGGCGGATCGATCCGATCTGTGCTCCTGGGGCGGAGTCGCTACCAAACAACTCCCTAGGAAGACCGATGAAAGGATGGAACGGATATGGCAGATGATGAGTCCCTAGAACCGGCAACCAAGGTTCTTTTCCAATCCGCCATTGAGGCCGGTGCTGACCCGCATTACAACGCATGCGTGGGTGAGAACACTGGTTCAGTCGAAAATGCGCCCCTGTATGCAGGTGGATTTGAGAAGGCCACTGAGGTTCTTCTTGTGTCACTTGGACTGGTGCCGCCCTCGAACGCCCGCCCAATGTGGGCCCGTGGCCGCATCGAGGACATCCTGGTCTACCCGATCTGCTATTGCGCTCGCCACCATGTTGAGTTGTCCATCAAGCACCTGATCCCATTGGCTTGGACGGCGTTCAAGCTGAGGCATCCTAACGATCGCAAGGGCCTATCAAAGCCTGAGATCGGCACCAAGCACAGCATCAAGCTCTACTGGAACATGCTCAACGATATATGCAAGGCCACTGACAGCCGTCTAGAGAGCCTAGCTGGTGCACTGGAGCCGTACATCCAGGATCTTGAATCGGTTGACTCGACAGGACAAGTCTTCAGATATGCGAGTAATTCTGATGACGATGAGCTGCATCTGGAAGAGCTGGATCACATCGATCTGGCCCATTTCGCTCAAGGCTATGCTGAGCTGTGCAAGATCCTTGAGGACATCCGCTATACACTTATGACCGTCGAGGCTGAAGCTGCCTGCGGATCCTTCGCAGGCCCTTCAGGTCGTGACACGCTTCGTAAGATTGCAGATGAACTGCCACCTCTTAATAGCTGGGGCGATGGGACCTTCAACGCGACCAAGGCGAGTATCCGGCTCAAGTACTCACTAGGTAGCAATGCGCTTTCTGCTGCGATCAACCGTATCAAGTCCTCTCGCCACCTCTCCTACAGAGTGGGGCATGAAATTCCCATTGAGCACCTCAATCGCGGGGTGTTCGAGAGGCTGCACCGCACCTACTCCGGCGACCACGCCTCAGCTGCGTCGTTGAGTGAGGCTGAGCTTTCTGCGCTTCACGCGGTACTGGAGGTGGGAAATCCCTCCGTGATGCCCGAAGAATTTGACTCGTATTTGGCGCCACGCCCCGCTGGTGACGAGGCGGCATATCAGTACGATCTGGAGCGCGATCCAAAGCACCTAGCCCGGAAGTTCGCGAGGGCTCCGGATCGGATCAGAGCTTCGCTACAGGCGCTTGGCCAGCCGACGTTGTTGTCAGAATTCACTGACGTCTACGCCGATCATATCGCGCGCCTTGAGAAGCTTCGCGTTGATCAAGCTAATGGCTTTGATGACTTCCTCAATGGACTAGTTGGCAGTTAGCGTCGACGTTTCCCGGATGTTTTACCACCACGCTCCGTAGGAGCAACAAAAGAGGGACTTAGCGATGTCGTTGGATAAAGCAGATTTGCTCTTGGCCGGTGCGGAAGCAAAGTTCAAGGAGCTTGCACCGAAAGTGGCACAAGATCAGCAGTTGGCCCTGCAGTTCTGGGCGAAGTTGATCGCCAACAGTAAGGCGGTGGTTTCGCTTGTACAAACAGACTACGGTAGCCCCGCGGCGATGGTGCATCGGGTGTCGATCGAGCACTTTGCGTACATGTACGGCTTGGTCAACGGTGTGATCACGGTTGAAAGCGTTGAGCAGCAACTCAAGTACGACATTCTCAAGAACGCTAAGGGCCTCGACAGCGCCCAGCGTCGTGACGACAAGGCGGGGCGGGATGTGCTGACGGAGGAGAATCGTCAGCATCTGGCTGAGTTCCTGGATGACGATGGAAACAAGGTCAAAGACCCTGGCGTCAGGGTTTACAATATTCTTGGCGAGCTGGATCTGGACTTCATCTACAACATCTACCGCCTTTACTCCGTAAACGCCGCGCACGCCAACATGTTCTCGTGCCGCTGGAATCCCAATGAGGCAGAAGTGACGGTACTGCTGGACAACGTCAATGATCTTCTGGAGATCGCGGGAGCTCTCTGGCAGGAGAAGGTTGGTAGCGGCGAACTGGCCTGATCGATAGCACCGACCTGCTACGGCCCATTTCGGCTAGCACTGCCTAGGCGCCTCTTGCCGACGGTTGATACGCTACAGGCAGTGCCGGGTGCGGCGCCGCAGATAGGATGTGGGGGTCGAAGTCAGTGAGCTTCGGCCCCCGCAGCGTGAAGTGTCGTGGCTTCATCCGATCAGCTTAGATGTCTTTGGTGCGTCATCTTGCCCTTGTGTTAGCCAATCACCACAACGCTCCACACGAGCTTGAGCTAACTTCCATCCACGGAAGAATCTCGCTCACTCTGCCTACTTGGATCATCGCTTTACATAGCAGGAACCGCACGGGGGCGCCCCGTGGCGAAGTCAAATGTGACAGTAGGGTTGGTACTGCCATCGCCCGATTCAGGGAGGCCACACTTCGGCGCAGTACTGGAAGCGAACCTTGAGGGAACCTTGCGTGGCGGGCTGGAGAATGACAGCGTTGCCACCGTAGTCGCCTATTGGCATCGTCATAAATACTAGAGATTTCAGTTGCTTGCATCCCACCGGCATCCAGCGTCTGGAAACGTCTGATGCCTTGGCCTTAAGGCTGATGGCAAGCACGGTCACTCGGCGCTAATCTGTGAGCTAGGGCAGGGCGATTCCACTGTTCATCGGCAACGCACGGTCATGGACAGGCCTACTTAACGCATCAGGGGGATGCATGCGCACACCGATTCACCTTCCGGTCCTGGACCGGCTCCAGGTCTCAAACTATCCGCTTTACCCAGGCGCAGCCAAGAACGGACTGGATCTGATATTCAGTGCTGGCGTAACCGTAATTGCCGGCGTCAATGGCATTGGCAAAACCACGTTGCTAAACTTGGCATTGCGCATGCTTCTGGGCGCAAGCAACCCCAGCAAGGCCGCCACGCGGGACATCGGGAAGGCGAGCCGACGTAGTCTCGTCAATACGAAGAAGTTCAAGTTCTTTGCCGCTCGAGTGCCGAACTTGCCTGCGGCCGCATCTGCGGTTCTTACTTACCGTATTGGTGCGACCAAGGTCGTAATTGAGCGCAGCTTGGTCGATCTGAGCATCATCAAGCTTACCGTGGGTAAGGAGTCGATCAAAGACAGCACCAACGCCCAGTTCTTGGATCGCATGGCTGTGCTGGCCGGCATGAGCTCGGCTTACGACTACCACATGGTAGTGCGCTATGTTCAGTTTTTCACCGAAGAGCGCCTACCGCTGCTTTGGTCTGCCACAGCTCAGGTCGAGCTGTTCAAGATGCTCTTTGCCGAGGCGCCAAACATGGCCAGCCTCAATGCTCTCTACAAGGAAATTCAGAAGGTCGATAGCGATCTGCGAAATCGCGTGTATCAGCTGAACGACCGGAAGGAGATGCACGCCAAGGTCATCGCTGCGGTTGGGCTGGATGGCGTCGGTGTAGAGGAAGTCCGACGCGTTCTGCAGGAGACCCAGGACGAGCTTGCACAAGCTAGCAAGGCGGTAGCGTTTGGCAATCAGTCTGTCCAGGACGCCATCGCTCAACAGGATGCCGGGCGGCGTGAACTGGATGATCTTCAGAACCGGCTGGATCAGATCACACACGAATTCCACAAGCGAGACGCGGCCTTCATTTCGCAGATTCTGCCGGTTCCGCATAAGGACAAGATGGCGCTTCTGATTCAGGGGCTCACATCGAATTTGGGTTGCTTTGTGTGCGGCCGTGCCGGAAGCAACGAAGTGGCGGTCATCAATGAGCGTCTTGAGCAGCATCACTGTTTCATTTGTGATGGAAAGCTACCGGAGATAGCAGCGGACGAAGGTGAGCAGTCCCCACAAGAGTTGTTGGATCTTGAGGAAAAGATCGCGACGCTTGAGGCTGAAATACTGCGCCGTGAGGCTGGCCAGGAGGAAGGGGACAAGGTGTACAGCGAGGCGCTTGCAGCGCTCCGTCCCTTGGCAGTCAGGCGCAACGAGTTGGTCCATAAGCTTGAACAGCTCGCCATCCAATGGCCAAACGAGGTCATGGCTGCAAATGGCGGCAATCCAGGGGAGTTGGCATCTGAAGAGGCGGCCATTGAGCAACTTCGGGTGAGGCGAAACCAGCTCAACCAGGACTATCGGACCCAGATCGCCGCGCTTAGCACTCGAATGGGTGCATTCGAGCAGGATCTGGGTCAGAGACTGACCGCATATGCCGAGCAGTTCCTGCTAGAAAAGGTGGCAGTCGAGTTCTCGCGAAATGCGTCGGTCAAGATCGTCACGGGTGCGGTACCCATCAAGGTTCCAACGTTCCGAGTCTCCATGACGTCAAGCACACACATGGCGACCCATGAGAGAACAGAGCCCTCCAGCGTATCGGAGTCCCAGAAGGAATTTTTGGACTTGGCCTTCCGAATGACGCTGCTCGACATGATCGGCGCTGATTCCGGAACAATGCTGATCATGGAGACGCCCGAAGCGAGCCTCGACTCATGGTTCATGGAACGGGCCGCATTGATGATTCGCAAGTTCGCCGCCGAAGGCGGAGCTACGAAGCTGATCGCTACTTCCAATGTGAACGGCACGTCCATGATCCCGGACTTGCTTGGCCTGAAGGATGGAGAGAGGCTGGCAAGCAAAGACTCTCACCGCCTGATCAACCTGATGACGCTAGCCGCTGAGCCAGGTGTTCTGAAGGAGAAGGACGCCAAGGCCGCGCTATTGGCAGAGATGCGGAAGTACGCCGATGCCTAAGCTCAAACAGGTGACGGTTGCCGACCACGACCGCCTTTTCTTCATTCGTTGGATGCTTCTACTTGTCGTCGCCAATGAGGCGGCAGGCCTGCCGGTGTTGAACCGGCAGAGATTGCATTCGCTGCTTTTTGTCTCCTTTGCTTCTTCAAAATTTTACAGCATCGTCCCACTGCGCCAGCGGGCACGCCGATCTGAGCACGGGCCGTACTACCGCATGGCTCACATCGCTTTGGGTCATCTGGTGATGGCAGGGCTCTTGGACGTTACCGACTTCAGACCGCACCCGGCGCCTCGGGATCTGCAGTTTGAGGGCGTCTTTCGGCCAACACTGGCTGGTATCAAGGCGTGCAAGCACCTGCGCATGACGATGACCGGGGATCGCATCTATCGGTTCCTGCTGGATATGTCACTGGCATCTGCTGAGTCGCTCGGGTCTGACGCCGCCCAAGCAGATTCCCAAGTGCTTGATCGGACTCTGGAGGCAGACCTCACCTATCAGAGAGCAGTGCGCAAACATGGTGAAATTCTAGAGCTTCAAGATCCGAGTGAGGACGAGACGCCGACCGTTCGTGGTCTTCACTCAATCGATGACCATTTGCAGAGCAAAGGGTTCTTTAACCGCCGTGATGTGGTGGCCGCCTATCAAGTCGTTCTGTCGCGACGTGCAGGGGGCAGCGCATGAGTGTGCCTACCAGCCCAGTAGCGCTGACTAAACAAGAGATCGGCGGGCTCGGCAACCCAACGGTCACTCCTTCTGGCACTGAGGCTCAGCGCTTCGTGCAGTCTTGCTCAGCCTGGTACCGCGAGTGGCTCGAGGCTAATGCTCCGATCCTGGATAGTAACGGCATCAAAAATACGCAGGTGCTCGTGCTGATTCATACGGTCTCGCCGGACATTGAGTGCGCTGACTTCGCGTCTGTGGGCACTGACAAGGAGATTGTGTTCAGGTCAGCCTTCGATGCGAATCTTGAAGGTGTGGTGCTGACGACTGAGAACACTCGCCGGATGATTAGGGTCAGGGGTGGATTCAGCTCGATCAGCGATGCCATGGCGACCTGTATGATGCTTCCCCCCGAGGCGACGTTCGTTGTGCTTCCGCTCGCCCAGCGGAAGATGATGCTGCACTATGGTGGGGATGACCTCGAGTCCTGGTGCGAGCATCCGCCCGAGTTCCAGATGCGTAGCGGCTTGGATGCGCTGTCCGTTGAGCGCATTGATAAAGACATCCATGAGTTCCACGACCAAACGCTGAAGATTGCCGCAAGCCGGATTTCCCGGAGGATTTGGTTGGGACCGGCTAAGCCCTACAAGCTTGTCCATAACCCTGAAGAAGCTATCCAGTCCTACCTCTTCACGGCGCTCGATAACCGCTATCTCTACCTGAAGGCCATTGTCGATGAGGAGACCGTCGGCAGGGGAGGTCGTTGCGATATCCGAGTTCAGTGGCCCAATCCGGGTGGTCTTCACAACTACACTTCCGTCATGATTGAGCTGAAGGTTCTCATTGAAGGTCGTGGCAACGCCGCGCATCGACGTTGGATCTGGAAGGGCATCAAACAGGCCAACAGGTATCGCAGGGTGGACACCGCCGGCGTATTTGCGTGCATCTTCGACGGGCGAAAGGATCAGTCTGATCAGATGCCTGGCTTCAAGCCTCATGCGGAACGACTGAACGTCAATCTGCGCTGGTATCAGATGGACCCTCCGCTGGATAAAGCTTGGGACGACGAGGTGCCGGACCTTACGGTTGCGGCTGAGTCGAACATTGACAGCGCTGCGTCCGCCTCAGCAGACCCTCAAGGGACGCAAGAGGCAGATCTGTCATTGGTGAACTCCCCGGAGCCCTCCGCTCCCTAGCCGTTGCTTGCTAGGCCGTTTTAGGCCCCTCACGACCTAGCTCAGGCATTGAGCAGACGATTGGCCATTCCGCCGACTCCATTAGAGAGCTCAGGTATGCACAGTTCGATCAGTTTCCCAATTCTCGAACACTTCCACGTCCACGAATACGGCCTCTACCCAGGTAAGCCGGATCGTCCTGGGCTACAGCTGACCTTCAGGCCTGGCCTGACGCTGGTTGTGGGTACCAACGGTCTGGGTAAAACCACCATGGCCACGATGCTGTTCCGCATGCTCAGCGGGCCGCATGATCTGTCACACCAGACGCTCAATGCAACCGAGCTTGGTGGGCAGTCTCTGGATGAGATCGCCTTGCCAGCCAGGCAGAAGGCCATGTTTGCGGACAGGGTGAGCGACCGTGCAGCAACCGCGCACGCGGAACTTCAGTTCCGGCTAGGAGAGAGCCGAGTTGTCGTGAAGCGCGCGATTAAGAATCTTTCGCTGATGGGCCTTTGGGTTGACGGAAAGCTGGTCGGGAACAAGGAGGGGGACTACCAGCAGCACGTGGTCACCTGTGCCGGCCTGTCTTCATTCGGCGACTGGTTGATGTTCCTACGGCAGCTGGTGTTCTACTTCGAGGACCGAAGGTCGCTGGTATGGGATGCATCGGCGCAACGACAGGTCTTCCGCATGCTTTTCCTGCCCCCTACGGCTGCCAGGGATCTGTACACGAAAGAGCGAGAGATCCTGAAGCTGGACAGTGGGATACGAAATACCAATGCGGCCCTAGGTCGGCTTGAGGCGCGAGTTGATGAGGAGGAGCGCAAGAGGACCGATAGTCAGGATGTCCTTAGCCAAGTCCGATCGTTGCAGCCGTTGCAGGAGCGAGATCTAGAGAAGCAGGCGCAGCTCGTTTCGGAGGTCAACGACATTGACGAGTTCCGGCGTGGGCTGCGGCGCCAATTGCTGGAAGCTGAGGACCGAGCCAGTCGCCTGCAGGAGCAGTTGGAGGATGGACGGCTTCAGATCATTCACAGTCAGTTCCCTTCCAAATCGGAGACAGCCAAGTACCTCCTGTCTTTGCTGATGCTGGATGGAAAGTGTGCCGTTTGCTCGGAAGAGTCGCCTGGATTTTCTGCCACGATCGAGTCGCGTGCGGAGCATTCAATGTGCGTGCTCTGCGGTAGCCCGGCGCACGTAGAAGGACCGGAGACGGCCGCGCCTAAGTTTGAAAGCCTTGCCGAGACTCGGGATGCTTTGGAGCGTGCCAGGGTGCGCGCTGCAGAGCTGCAGAGTGAGCTTCGAGCCGTTTCTGAGAGCTATGACAATCGCAGCTCATACATGCTGAAGCTTTCAGATGAGGTCAGTGCTCGGGACAAGCTGCTGACATCACTCATCAAGTCTCTTCCCACGGACGATGAGATGCAGCTCCAAGCAAAGAAGGAGCTCATCGGTCTGCGGCACTCGGTGGACCAGGATAGAGCTCGCCTTGAGAAGCTGACGAAGGAATTTGAGGCAACCGCGCAGAATTTTGACAGGAGCGTGTTCCAACGCGTGGAACAGATCAAGCGGGCCTTCAATAGATACGCCAAGGACTTTCTTTTTGAAGATGTCGCACTGAAGTGGACTCCCCAGGTACGTCAGGTCGGACAGCTGCAGACGATCGAAACGTCCACTTTTGACCTCGATATGGGGGGGACGGACTTCGGCGTAAGCCACCGCCGAGAGGGGCCTTCTGCCGTCTCAGAGAGCCAGCGTGAGTTCATCGACCTCGCATTCCGCATGGCGCTCATTGAAATTGCGGGTGAAGGGAAGGGGGGAAGTCTGGTGATCGATGCACCGGAGTCCTCGCTGGATGCTGTGTTCGTGGAGCGGGCTGCTGAGGTTCTGTGCCGATTCGGGCAGCCATCGAGCACAAATCGTCTATTGATTACCTCAAACCTGATTGATGGGCGCCTGCTGCCTGATCTGATCAGGCTTGGTGTGCCGCCGGCGGAGAAGCGAGATCGGTTGCTGAATTTGATGGACGTGGCCGTGCCCACGGCCGCGGTGAAGGCTGTGGGAGACAAGTACCGCAAGGAGTGGGAGAACATCCTTATCCAGGGGCTCGGGCAATGACCATCTCCTATGGGAGCTTTGTGGATCCCAGGCGTCGACAGATCATCCTCTTGGGGCTGATTGATGCAGTCGAGCGCTCCGGTACTCGACCAGTAGAAGCCAAGCGAATGCATACGCTGTGGTACCTGGCCAACGCACTGGCGCCGGCCTGGGGGCTGCCGCCGTTCGATGCTGCCGTTTTCAAGACGGACAAGCAGCCGTACTTTCCGGGCGTCCAGGCTGACATTGATAGTTTGGTGGGCATGGGGCTGCTGGTTGTCGCTGATTTGGCCACGACAGACGATGGTCTGCGCATCCAGGGTAGGTTCGTGGTCAATCGTGAGTTCTGCGATCGTGTCCTGTCCACGATGCGCCGCATTCCAGAAGACTCAAATCTTCTGGACTTCCTCGATGATGTAGTTCAGGCAACCAATCGCCTCTCAGACGTTGAGCAAGCGGTGGCGCTCACTCAGGACGCTACCTATGGCGATCCACGTGTGGACGCGGGTAACGTCGTGGATTTGGGGCGCTGGATCCGCCCAGACGCTACGACACCAACTGAGTACGTTCTGGCCAAGCTCCAGTCAGTTGCAGGCCGCAGGCTGAAGCCGGCAGAGCTGATGGAGCTGTACATGGATCACTTGGGCTGGAGGCTGCGCAATGGCAAGTGATGGTGGCCTGTGGTCTGACGATAGCTTGCTAGGGACTGTCAGTGCCTATACCGGTTCTGGATACAACCAGGATCTGCCTGCGTTTACTCAGTTCTGCCATGAGGCTGCGAAGATCATTCGTCGTCGTCGAGCTTTGGCTGGTAAGCCAATGGCTGATGGACCTGTGATCTTCGTCTTAGAGGGAATCATTCCCCCCTCGGCAGAGGGTGGGGAAGTTCGTCACCTGTTCAACATGGGGGCGCAGAGTATTGAGGGTCGCTTGTGGACAGGTGCGTCCCGGTTGGCCGTTGCAACGGGCTTGGATCTACCTCAGGGAACTGCGGCGGATCGATTCAATTACGTTACGCAGACCCTGGGGATGGGGGATTCGCCAGCGATCTACTACGACGCCAGTGAGAGCGAGCACCTGATGAGGGCCTTCCCAGAAGGGATGGGTAAGCCCAACGTGTACGACGATCTTTCGTTGAAATCTGCTGACCTCTCTCTCGAACATATCCGGGACATGCTCAAAGGCGCTCATGCCCGTCTTTTGGTCAGCCCTACAGCGTCGAACCTGGCTCGTAGTCTCTGGGAGAACCAGCAAAAGACGATTCCCATCATGCATGCCGAGAAGGCGGTGCAGGACATCCTGCACGTCGCTCTCACCGCCCGGTTAGGCTTTGGTGCAATTGCCGTCAGGCAAGAGGGCACATCGGAGATGGGAAGGTTCGACTTCCATCTTGAGGAGCAGGACCCGGTAGACCCCTCAGTTTGGACCCACCACGCAATCATTGAGCTGAAAGTCCTCAAAAGCTTTACATCGTCTGGCAAGCCCGTGGCGGCCAGAGAGAATCTTGAGGCGGTGACCAAGGGGGTGAAGCAGGCTGTGGGCTACAGGCATGCTCATAAGTGCCGGCTTGCGGCGCTCTCATGCTATGACATGCGAAAGCCGCCAGATCCTGAGGCGGCGATCGCACATGAAGTCAGCAACGCTGCTACTTGGAACGTGGGGCTGTGGGCTTGGCCGTTGTACCCAACGGCCGACCGTGCCCGGGATGCCTTGGTGAACTAGCCCTTCTTGCGAAGGATCACCAGGCTCTCATCGAGCTCTTGTTTGCCACCCTGTTGAGCAGACGATCTCATTGATCGGAAAGGCTCAACCTTGACGACCTCAAAGCCCAATGGAGCTGCGAGGTCGGCGAGGATGTTTGCAACCTGAATCCGAATGCCGGCATAGCGGCTATCGCCTACAACGGCCCAGATTTCACCACGATCATTCAGGCGGCCGTGCAATGCAGCCATCACCTGAGCCATGTCATGGAAGTAGCCGCCAACCATCTCCGGAATCCACGGGGACCAGAGTTCTCCCTTTACGCGAGCCAAGCGACCAAGGGCCAGGTTCAGGCGACGAGAACCCTTAGGCGCGGGAGCGAATTCGCGCTTGATCTGCACATGGGAACAGAGAGTGGACATGCGAAGATCGCGATTGGCGTCTTTCCCGCCAAGATAGCCGAGCATCCACAACTCCACGTTGTACACGTCGGTGTAGTCGAACGAGTTGGGGTACGGAGGTGAAAATACAGCCAAATCGGATTTCTTGCTGCCTGCGATCTGCTCGATGCAGGTACCGCGGAGCACATGATATCCACGGTGACGGCGCATGCGATGGGCATGAATTTCTTTGATTGCGTGGCGGGTGCGCTCTTCAAACAGCTCGTCCACCAGCCTTGGCGGGATGTCTCGTTCCTGCCAATTGCTTCTGTAGCGGCGCCCCTTGCCGTTGATCAGCACGTTGCTCACCGAGATCAGCATGCCGCCCAGCATTGCCTTGAATAGCCTGCGATGAGTTGGGCGGGCAAGTTCTTCGATTGCGTCCAAGTGGCAAGCAATGCGCTCGGCGACATTTCGGTTGAACACCCAGCGATCCTGGGAAGCCGATTCGATGAACGTCGGTGGCACGTTCTTGAACCGAGCCAGTGATGCTCGCCGGCGGCTGCCTACGGCCGCGACCACGCGGCTGAGATCCAGTGCAAGATCATCAGCGTCGTAGCTGGATAGCTTGGCCTCGATCAGGTCAGCCAAGTATGGATTGACCTCGACTGTCGTCGGCTCAACGCCCAGGAACTGACAGGCGAGGGCGGTCGTTCCAGAGCCCCCAAACGGATCTAGGCAGGAGCGGACTTCACGGGCGCTCTCATTGACTGCCCGGGCGATGACCTCAGGGGCGAATGCCTCCTTGAAGTGATGCCATCCCTGGAATGGCAGGCGCTGGGCGCCGGCATTTGAGCCGATGGACACGATCTTGCGGCCGCCGGTCCATTCCTCGAAGGAAACGCACAGATCGGGGTGACTCTGGGCGGACTGTGGAGCCAACTCCATCGGAACTCCATGCATGTTGGATTTGCCTAAAATTTGCATAAGAGGATGCAGATTTGCATACTCAGAGCATGGACAAAGTTACCGGTATCTCCGTGCTCAGGCAAGCTCTGGCCCTACCGGAAGTAAGCCGGTCAAGTGTCGGCAGGGCATTGGGAATCGATGCTTCCCAAGTATCCAGAATCGCTGCCGGTCGATTTGTGAAGCTGGAAGGCCACGCGCTCCGGGTATGCAAATATGCACAGGGGCTAATTGCTGGCTCCAACTCGGCCGGATTAGAGCCCCAGTTGGTGCCCGATTCCAGGCTTCTACAGCTAGCCGCAGCCAACCCGCAAGCGGCCAAGGCGGTCTCCGATCTCATCGATGCTTTGCTCGCCGCCGGCCCCAGCCCATTGGCGGCGGCTGGCTCGCATGCCCGACTGGTATGAGCACCGGAATACCGACTTCCGTGGGGACTGTCTCGGATCTTGGCTCCTGCCGCTTTGGTTAGGGGAAAAGCTCGCGCACGCGTACGAATGGGCGGCCAGTCTCCACTGCGCGTCGGTCCTTGAGCGCGATCACATCGGCAAGATCCAGTCGGCGCTGTAGGGCGTCATAAAGATCTAGACCTTCTATGCAAATTACCTGGTGCCCTCGTCCAAAGGCTTCCAGGCCTACGTCCGTGAAGCCGGAGTTGCTGATAAAGACACCTCTGCTCCAAGCAACCTTGTCTCTCACCTTGCCGGCAAACGCTCGCAGATCGGCCGCATCGGTCTTGCTGTTCTGCCACTTTGCCTCGACGAGGTATGTGTGGTAGTGAAGTACAAAGCTCCCATCTATCTGCTCACCTGTATTGCGGAAGCCACTCCGAGGGGCCAGGCCAAAGGCCGCAAAAGCCTTAGAGAGAAATTCCTCAAACGCATACCCCCCGCGCCTGTGGCTCAAGGCCTGAGAGTGCTATCAGATGGCGCTGAAGGTCTACGTAGACTGCCTCCTCCACAAGACGAGGGGTAGCTGCTGCCGCAGGCGCTGGTGGGGAAGCCGTGGGCAGGCTGTCCAGAAAGGCAGGGGAGTGAAGTTCGGGAATTTTGAAGCTCACGCCAAGAAGGAGTCGATTCAACTCAACAATCTCTTCCCGTGTAAGCGGAGTGGAACTCCTGCCTCTCCAGGTTATGGATTGGAGGACCACCTCCTGAATCAGCGAACAAAACTTCCCGCGCCGATTCTCGAGGGTCCACACCAGCAGTGCGATTATGCCGGGCTCTTTGCTGGGCTTTCCTTGGGGCCAAGCCTCTGGGATGCCAACCTTTGCCGCGGCCAAGGGGAAGGACGTGCTGCCATTCCCACTGGCTGGCAGGAAATCGTACAAGAGCTTTGCGAGAGCGGCGACAGCGACCCGCTCGCCGAGACTAAGTGCCATAGCGCCTCCAGTGGAACAGCGAGGCTGGCATGATGCCATGGGACGTAGTCAGCTGCGGTCCGCCCTGCCGGGCGCTCCAGAGTCCTTGGCGTCCCCATTGCAGTAGCTACCGCTTCGGCCGTTCCAATCCGTCTGGAAGCTTAGGCTGCCCAGGACCTGAGGGCCTGGTTGGTCTGCTTTCTAGGATCAGGTATGCGTGTTATGGGTACGAGTACCGTCAGCGACCTTCGATCTGTTTCTCAAGGCGTGCTACTGCCCACGATATGTCCATCGCTACCTCCGAAAGCCCCAGTGACCACAGCTTAGGGCCGGCGTTTGTGCGCATATGGAAGTGGGAAGACGCCTGCAAGACGGGAGTGGAGAACCACGTTCGTTCTGCATTAGTTGGCACCTTCCTCCTGATATCCATGCAGCCACTCTTGGCATACGCCTTCAACTGCTTCTTCAGAAGGACGATTCGTTCCCTAAAAGGATTGATCTCCCACTCGGAAGCGCCAACCAGTCTGCGGCCTGCCGAGGTGATGGTGGCAATTTCATCTTAGAGCCATCCGCGCTGTCGGGTGGAGCCTCGACAGACCGCACTCTGGTCGACTTTGGAGGAGGTACCCGGGAGCGAGTCATCTGGCTCTTCAGTGGTTGAACTTCAGATGCAGGGCGCTGGCTGCTCTCTTGTAGAGATCCCGCTTTGCCAGGTGCCGAAACCATATTGGCGTCACGCGCTCCGCGCGGACGTGAGCCGATCGCGCCCTGACAGTACTGGTCTGAAAGGTTCCAACAGTCTTGATTGAGTGCAAGTTTCCGTGGACTCTGAGGCAGGGGGGCAGAAGTGACGCTAACTAGCTCGCCCGTCTTCGCAGGCGCTTGGTCTTTAGCAAAGCCATTGGGCTAACTGTTGCGCTCATAGCGATTGCGCTTAGTTGCTCTTCCAGGCCTAGCGCCTTGAGTACGCACACGAGCGTCCTCACCGTGGACCCTTCTCCAGCCTCTAGCTGCACCAGTGCCCTACGCGAGATACCCGCCTTGTCAGCCAGAACTGTCTGAGAGATGTTCTTGATGAGCCTTTTCCTCCGCAGGCGATGTCCTAATGCCTGGGCAATTTCCTCCGGTGACTGGGCTGGACTGTCGTTCATATGCGCGTAATTCCGCTCATTAGGGCGATTCTGCCCCCATAATGCGCGCAAATCTGCGCAGTTGCGACATGGCTAGGTGGAAAAAGCAGGGGGATCGGAGACCAGGACTTGGGGAATTCACTGCTCTGCCCTGGCCTTCATCTATCTAGCTGCCAAGCTTGTAGGCGGGGGAGTGGCTCCCAGGGCGCCGGTTGACGTCCTCGGTGCACGGCACGGGGCACGAGCTTTCCTGGCCGCGCGGCCGCAGCCGTTCCGTCACCATTTGCTCATGTCGCAGGGGGCGTTGGGTAGATATCGCTTGCCTCCGTGCACGCGAGCCTCAGGATATTCACTATAGATATCAAAGAGATGCCGATCGGGCTAGTGCTAGGGCTTCGATCTCGTGTGTCTCGTTTTTAAATGTTGAGTCTCTCTTTTACGTGGAAATGACAGCCGCCGCCCACCAGTGCCGCAGCACTGGCGCTGTGGTGTGGCGCGCGGAACGGTCGTTGCCGCCATCGCTTCGGGTCCAGCCCTTCGCCGCTGACCGAGGCGATGGCCGCCAGCTGCAAGGCATCGATCTCGGTGGACGCCGGCAGCAGCCCGGGCAGGCGTGAGGCGAGCAGGGTCTTGCCACAACCGGGGCTGCCGATCAGCAGCAGATGGTGCCCGCCGGCCGCAGCCACTTCCAGCGCGCGCCGTGCATGCACCTGCCCGCGCACATCGGCCAGATCCGGCAGCGGCAGGGGCGTGGTGTCCACCCGCTCAACCTGCGGCAGCAGGCGCGGATTGCCCAACCCGGCGCAGCATTCCAGCAACGTGCGGGCCACGCGCACGTCGGCGTGTTCGGCCAGCGCCGATTCGGCCGCATTCCCCGGTGGGACCACCAGGATGCGGCCCGCTTCGGCCGCCGCGATGGCGGCGGGCAGCGCGCCTGCAACCGGGCGCAGCTCGCCGGTCAGGCCCAGCTCGCCCAGGAACTCGTACGGCAGCAGCGACTGCGGCGGGATCTGGCCACTGGCGGCAAGAATGCCCAGGGCGATGGCCAGATCGTAGCGCCCACCTTCCTTGGGCAGGTCGGCGGGCGCCAGGTTCAGGGTGATGCGCCGTTGCGGGAAATCAAAGCGCGCGCAGAGCAGCGCCGCACGTACGCGTTCGCGCGACTCGCGCACACTGGTTTCGGCCAGACCGACGATCTGGGTGGCGGGCAGGCCACCGGAAAGATGTACTTCCACCCGCACCAGCGGGGCCTCGACCCCGGCGCGGGCACGGCTGTAGACCACGGCCAGGCTCATGTGTGCTTCCTGCAGAGAGAGAGGCTCGATGGTGCGGCCGTCACTCTGTCCGTCGCCATCAGGCATTGCTGGCCAGGCGCCTAGGGCTTTCCTGCGTGGCACGAGGAGGGGGGGGCACCGACGCGCGCGCGGTTCGGTATGACCGTCGGCCAAAAGCAGATAACCACTGAGCATTTCTGCATTGGGGCGCGGGCGGGGTTAATGAATGTGCGATGTCTGGTCCACCGATTGCGGCTGGCATTGCTTCCCCCACTACCCGTACAGCCCACGATGACGACAGCTCGTTCTTCACTGCGCCCGCGATTGCTGGCGTTGGCGGTGTTGCTTGCCACCGCGTCTCCCACACTTCATGCACAGTCCACCACCGGCGCGATCGCCGGACAGGCGCCGGCCACCGCCCAGCGCATCTTCGTTCGCAGCGATACCGGCCTCACCCGCGAGGTGACGGTCGATGGGCGAGGCCGCTTTACCGTCGGCCAGCTGCCACTGGGCCGCTACGTGGTGGAAGCACGCGATGCCGAAGGGAACGTGCTGCAGACCCGCGAGGGCATTTCGCTGACGGTAGGCGCCAGTACCGAGGTGTCCTTCACTGACGTCACCCGGCTGGACGGTGTGCAGGTCAGCGCCGACCGGGCAGCGGCTGCGATCGATGTCAGCAGCGTGGACTCGCGCACGGTGATCACGGCCGAGCAGCTGCAGCGCCTGCCACTGGGTCGCTCGGCCGAGGCGATCGCGCAGCTTGCGCCCGGGGTCAACGGCAACAGTGGCAATGGCACCTATGCCGGCCCGACCGGTGCACAGCTGGTGAGCTTCGGCGGTTCGTCCGCTGCCGAGAACGCCTACTACATCAATGGCTTCAACAGCACCGATCCACTGCGCGGTCTGGGTGGCCTCACGCTGCCCTACGGCAGCATCGACCAGCAGGAAATCTACACCGGTGGCTACAGCGCCAAGTACGGCCGTTCCGATGGCGGCGTCATCAATGCGGTGGGCAAGCGCGGCACCAATGAGTGGCGATTCGGTGGCCAGGTCACCTGGGAACCAGCGTCCACGCGCTCGGACAAGGACGATGTGCGTTACCCGGGAAATGGCGCGCTGTATTCACCGGAAAGCCAGGACCGCGAGTGGGTGACCACGCAGAGCATCTACGCCGGTGGCCCGCTCCTGGAAGACCGGCTGTTCTTCTTCGGCTCGTACGAGCTCGAGCGCCGTGAGGGCACCGACGTCAAGAATGTGGAGGCGACCAATGCCTACTCCCGCTATGAGTACGACCGCCCGCGCTGGTACGCCAAGCTGGACTGGAACATCACCGACAACCACCTGCTGGAACTGACCGGAGCCTCCAGCCGCAATGTCTTCCGGGGCGATAGCTTCGCTTACGACTACGACACGCTCACCCGCGGTGCGCAGCGTGGCAAGGAAGACACCACCAAGACCGGTGGCGACCTGTGGACGGCCAAGTACACCGGCTACCTGACCGACCGGCTTACCGTCAGCGCGCAGTATGGCGAAATGCGTACCGATGACTACATCGGCAACCCGGCCTACGACGGAAGCCTGACCTACATCAGCAGCGCCACGCTGCAGAATCCGGCGCTGAACGGTGGTACGCCGATCACCAATGCGCAGACCACGTCGCTGCTGGTCAACCCGGATCGCGGCAACCGCACCAACAACCTGCGACTGGATGCGAACTACAGATGGGGCAACCACAGCATCACGGTCGGCATCGACAACCAGAATGCCCGTGCGCTCAACCGTGGCTCGGTGGCCTCCGCCGACGGTTACTACTGGATCTATGGCCAGTCCAACCCGAACGTGCCCCTCAATACCGGCCTGGGCGTGCCGGCCACCGGCGGCATCCGCAATGGTGAGGAGGGTTATTACGTGCGCCAGTACATCTACAGCGCACTGGCGTCGGTACGCGCCTCGCAGCGGGCGCAGTACATCGAGGACAACTGGCAGGTGACCGACCGCCTGCTTTTGAACCTGGGCCTGCGCCTGGACCAGTTCACCAACTACAACCGTGATGGCGACGCCTACATCAAGCAGACCAGCGGGCAGTGGGCGCCGCGGCTGGGCTTCAGCTGGGACGTCGACGGCGACGGGCGCTTCAAGGTGTTCGGCAACGCGGGTCGCTACTACCTCGCGCTGCCGCTCAACCCGGCCTTCAACGCGGCGGGCGCGACGCTGGCCACCTCGACGTACTACACCTATGGCGGCATCGACAGCAACGGCTATCCGACCGACCTCACCGCGTTCTCCGGCGCGGTGTCGGCCAACAACTACTACGGCGTGCTGCCCGATCCGAAGACGGTGGCGACCTCCGGCATCGAGCCGTCCTACCAGGACGAGTTCATCCTGGGCTTCAGCAGGGCGCTCGGCCAGAACTGGGTGTACGGCGCGAAGGCGACCTATCGGGTGCTGCGCAGCGGCGTGGATGACTACTGCGATATCGGCGCGGTGCTGGCCAAGGCCGACAGCCTGGGGTATGACGTCACCAAGGACAGCAATCCGGTCAGTTGCTGGTTGATCAATCCTGGCCGTGCGAACACCTTCAATCTGGTCGATACCAGCGGCAACTACGTAAGCGTGCCGCTGACCAATGCCGAGATGGGCTTCCCCAGGTTCAAGCGCAACTACTACGCGGTGAACCTGTCGCTGGAGCACCCGTTTGATGGCCGCTGGTATGGCCGGGCGGACTACACGTGGTCGCGCAGCTATGGCACCACCGAAGGCCAGCTGCTGTCGGGCATCGGCCAGACGGCGGTGTCGACCACGCAGGCCTGGGATTACGCGCAGCTGATGGAACACACCAACGGGCCGCAGAGCAACGACCACACCCACCAGTTCAAGCTGCATGGTTACTACCAGTTGACGCCGGAATGGCTGGTCTCGGCCAACCTCAAGGTAATTTCCGGCGCGCCCTTCAGCGCACTGGGTTCGTATGGCCCGAACTTCGAAGACCCTTCCGGCTACGGCATTGCCTACCACTTCTACAACGGCCAGCCCGCGCCTCCGGGCAGCCAGGGGCGGCTGCCCTGGCTGAAACAGCTGGATCTGGGAGTCTCCTACCGGCCTTCGGTGGCGGCTGGGCGACTGGGCTTCAACCTGGATGTGTTCAACGTATTCAACCGCCAGGTGGCGTTGTGGAAATCGCCGTACTCCGAGTTGGATCCGGGGCAGCCGGACCCGCTGTACGGCGCAGCGACGGTACGGCAGGCACCGCGCTCGCTGCGCGTCAGCGTGAGCTACGACTACTGAGGGAATGCGCCGGCACGGGCGGGCATAAGCTGCCACCAGTAGGGGGGCGGACGATGCGTGGCTCGAAAACCGGGTTGTGTTGGGCCGGCGGGCACGAGGCCCCCACGCACCGCCCGCCATGGCCGGCCGGCGGAGACTTCATCACAACGGCGGGTTTTCGAGGCCCGGCCACCGATGCACGGTGGCCGGGCAACAATTACCTGCCGTTGTGGGGAGTGCCAAGGGATCGGGGCCAATGCGGCCAGGCCCGAGACGTTTCTGGCATTGTCGTATAGGGAGGAGTGGCGCGAGAGGCTTGAACGGCGGGGCTTTCGGTACTTCTGCGACGGCCCCGTCAGATTCGTCTGTTGGAGGGAGAAGAGTGCGTTGATTGCGACAGCGTGCGGCGCGCGTCTGCGAAGGTGCGAGTGACTTTCCACCTATTGACCGTCCAGCGCGCCACGGCGAGTCTGACTGCCGCGGCACTGCCCTTAGGACGAGAGGGCGGTGGTGTTTGAATGGATTCGCCGACCCGCGCAGACCCCGACAAGGATCATTGCAGATGTTGCGCCACAGCCGACCTCTTCTTTTCGCGGGTCTGATACCCCTGCCATGGTTCCTGTTCTGGACCACCGTTGCTGCGATGCTCGCACCCGGTTACAACCCGATTGCACAGCACGCCAGCGAGCTGCTGCAGGCACCCGCGCTCGCAAGCCTGTGCGGACGGATCGCCGCCATCGGCTGCGGGCTGGGGTTCGTACTGTTTGCCATCGCGCTATGGCGGGAATCCGGGCGCCGGATCGCCGTGGGTGCCGCCTGCTGGATGATCTTTGGCGTCTCCATGTTGACCAATGGGCTCTGGCCCATGGGTCATCCGATGCACGGCTTCTACGCCATCGGTATCGCGAACATCATTGCGCCGGCGATGTCGCATATCGAACTGAGGGCCTGGTCGGCCAACCGAAGGGCCTATGCCGTGACTGCCGTGGTGAGCATCGCGGCAGTGGTCTATCTATGGTTGAACCTGGTGGGCGCGGATCCGCAGGGTTTCAGGGGACTCACCCAGCGCCTGTTCTCTTCCATCAACTCCCTGTGGCCCTTCCTGGTCGCGCTGTACCTGCTGCGCAGGGGGCCAAGTGCACTACAGACGCAGCCCGCGCATTGATGGACAGGCGTGCAGGCACGGGGCAATCGCGCAGGTCCGATCAAGGCTGACATCGACGGGACGCGCATACTGAAAGACATTCCGAAAAGACGACCCGACTTCAATGGCAGCATTCGATCATTCCCTGGTAACGCTTCGATTTTTCGGCGACGACCTTCTGCCGGATGAGATCAGTGCCCTGCTGGGGGCGGCTCCAACCGCCTCGCATCACAAGGGCCAGGAACTTGGAGGCAGCCACTCGGGCGTCGTGCGTATCGCCAGGACCGGAAGCTGGCGAATGGCCGCGATGCGTCGTGAGCCTGAAGATCTGGAGGCTCAGATTTTTGAGATCCTTGATCAGCTCACCGGAGATCCCGCCATATGGAAGTCGCTGGCACGGTTCCGGCCTGACCTGTTCTGCGGCCTTTTCATGGGCAGCAGCAATGATGGTGTCTCGCTTTCGCCCAAGGTCCTGCTCGCCCTGGGAAAGCGCGGCATCGAGCTCGGCCTTGACATCTACGATGCCGATGAAGATGTGCGCAACGCTCAGCACCAATAGACCATCAGTTGATGATCTCGCCACTCCCCGATGCGACGAATTCCCTCAACTGCCGGATGAAGTCCGCATCGTAGGGTTCCCACTCGGTGATCTCACCGACAATCCGCAGCGGCTGCGCACTGCGATACGACCGCGTCGGGTTCCCGGGAAACTTCTTGTTGGTGACGTTCGGGTCGTCCTCGAACGGCCCGGTCGGTGCCACCACGTACACACGCGGCCGCCCCTCGCCCCGGGCCATCTCCGCGGCCAGCCCGGCGCCCTTGGCAATCGTGGTGAAGTAGATGTGGTTCATCACCACGCCATCGCGATAGTTGGATCCGTAGCCGGCAACCAGCAGATCGCCCGTGGCCAGGTCGGCCCGGGTGCCGTGATAGAACGGCCCGGCGACCTGATCGCAGGTGTCCTGCGAAACGGGTGTCCATTCGGTGTCCTGCGTCATCGCGATACCCCCAGGTTGTCCTGCCGGATCGACAGGCCGGCGAGTCTAGGGGGCCAGGTGGGCCTTGCTGCAAGGCCCCATCCGGGAAATAATCTGTAAGTGGGAGGCGCAGCGCGCCTCCTTTTTCATTCTGCGGCGCGGCGCCCTTCCAGCTCGCGCACCGCTGTTTCCAGCGCATCCAGCTTCTGGCGGGTCTTCAGCAGCACCGCGCGCTGCACTTCAAATTCCTCGCGCGTGACCAGATCGAGCTTGGCCAGCCCAGCCTGCAGCGCGCTCTTGAAGGTGGCCTGCAGTTCCTCGCGTGATTCGCGCAGGCCCGGCGGCACCAGGTCGCTGAGGCGGCGGGCGAGGTCATCGATTTGGTTCAGGTCGATCATGGGGTGCTCCGTGGGTGGCGCCCGCGCATCAGGCGCGGGCAGGCCGTTCAGCCACAAGGATACTGCCGGCGCGCGCTGCCCGGACAGGCAGCCGCGGCGTCGCACCGGGCGCGTTCAGGCGCTATCCTCCACGCCGGAAGACAGGAGATCGACGATGAAGATGGTCATGGCGGTGATCAAGCCGTTCAAGCTCGACGACGTGCGCGAAGCGCTGGCCGAGCGTGGCGTCACCGGCATCACGGTGACGGAGGTCAAGGGCTTCGGCCGCCAGAAGGGGCATACCGAGCTGTACCGTGGCGCCGAGTACGTGGTCGACTTCCTGCCGAAGGTGAAGCTGGAAGTGGCCGTGACCGATGACCAGGTGGAGGCGGTGGTGGAAGCCATCGTCAAGGCGGCCGGTACCGGCAAGATCGGCGACGGCAAGGTATTCGTGTATGACCTGGGCAGCGTGGTGCGTATCCGTACCGGCGAGCTGGACGCAGACGCGCTGTAAGCCGTCCGGCGGGATGTTGTAGAGCCGAGCCGATGCTCGGCTGCCGTTCCGCCGTCATGTAGAGTCGAGCTTGCTCGACTCTACAAAGAGCAGCCGAGCATGGGCTCGGCTCTACAAGGAGCGGTAAAGCGGTGAGCGGAGCGACGCTTACCGGCGCTTCGCCCACTTATAGAACCGCTTCCAGCCCTGGCGCACTGCGGCCACCCAGCCGGGGTCGGCCACCAGGGCGGCCTGGGTGGCGCTGGGCGCCTGCCCGGTCACGCGCTGGCGGATCTTCAGCAGGTTCTTCATGTCGCTGCGGCGCATCTGCCGGGTCAGCGGATTGCGGCGCAGCCAGCGCGGTGCGCGCCAGGCCGAGGTGAAGTCCAGCAGCACCGGTACGCCGCCGCTGACCACCACGTTGGTGCCGTGCAGATCGTTATGGGTGATGCCGGCCGCATGCAGGCGGCTGAGTGCGTGCTGCAGCTGCTCGAACACTTCATTGCCGACTGCCTGGGCGGTGCTGAGGGTCTGGCCGGGAATGAACTCCATGCCCAGTGCCAGGCCTCCCAGTGTTCCCAGCAGCGCCGGCGCGTGCTTCCAGCCGCCCAGGCGCTGCAGCATGCGCGCTTCACGGCGCACCATCAGGCGTGCGACCAGCGACAGCGGCGTGCCGCGATAGCGGGAGTAGTCCTTGATGACGGCCTCGCGGCCATCCAGGCAGGTGCGGTAGACATCGGGGGCCAGCAGGCGTTCGCCACGCTTGAGCAGCAGGGGCGTGGTGGCGTCATCGCCGCAGGTCTGGCAGGGGGAGGCAGGAAGGGGCATGGCGGGGTCTCGGACGACCCGGTGGGCGGCGCTGAAGCGTCAAGCGAACCGGTGAGGCGGGGGAAACTGGCTAAACTTTCGTTAAGTCAATTTTAGTACCGGCAAGTTCGCTAATCCACGTTCTGTCGGAGAAATGTCGGGGCCGTGGCTGGAACAGTTCGTCGCGCACGGACGGACAATTTCGTCTCACTTTTCGGTTTGAGGCATTGAAAATCAATAAGTTGAAGAAGAAATCCACCCGTTCAGCCAAGCGCCGCTGAACATGGCGCACGTGTGGCTTGACCCCGGCGCACGGCCTGCCGACCATAAGCTGTTCATCCGCGACATTGGCGGCCGCCCCGTTCCGGCACGTCCCCGTCCCCTGCCGCGTTGCCACCGATGCCGGCCGCCTGCGCCGTGCATCGCCCCCTGATTCCCGTTCCGGCTGCCGCCGGAGGAAAGTTTTTGATGATCAAGATCGTACTGGCAGTGCTGTTCGTGGCCTGCGTGCTGTACATCCACTTCCGTGGCAAGGTCCGCGCGCGCTGGTCGCGCCAGCTGCTGGACCACTCCAGTTTCATGGCCCCGATCAACGTGGTCATGTACATGTTCTCGAAGGTGCCGACCACGCCGTTTCTGGACCCGGGCAAGGAGTTCCCGCAGCTGGAACCCCTGCGCCAGAACTGGCAGATGATCCGTGACGAGGCGCTGGCGCTGCGCGATGCGCAGAAGATCGCTGCGTCCAGCAGTTTCAACGATGCGGGCTTCAACTCGTTCTTCCGCCGTGGCTGGAAGCGCTTCTACCTGCGCTGGTACGGCCCCTCGCACCCGTCAGCGAAGACGCTGTGCCCGAAGACCGTGGCCCTGATCGAGTCGATTCCGGATGTTCGCGCAGCGATGTTCGCGCAGCTGCCGCCGGGCAGCGAGCTGCGTCCGCACCGCGATCCGTTCGCCGGTTCGCTGCGCCTGCACCTGGGCCTGAGCACCCCCAACGATGATGCCTGCTACATCGAAGTGGACGGCATCCGGAAGAGCTGGCGCGACGGCGAGTGGATGATGTTCGACGAAACCTACATCCACCACGCGCATAACGAGACCGAGCAGGACCGAGTGATCCTGTTCTGCGACATCGCGCGCCCGCTGCGCTTCGGCCTGCCGGGCCTGTTCAACCGTGCGGTGGCCGCCACGCTGCTGGCCGGTGGCGCTTCGCCGAACCTGCCAGGTGATCCGACCGGGGGTGTCAACAAGGCATTCGGCAGCCTGTACAAGGTGCGCCTGAAGGCCAAGGCGCTGCGCGAGCGCAGCGTGGTGGCCTACCAGGTCATCAAGTGGGGCCTGGTGGCGGCGGTGATTGCCGGAATCTGGGCGATCTGATCGAACGGCCGCCGGGCATGGCCCGGCGCTACCGGAACACGAACAACCCGCGCTGTCGCCAGCGCGGGTTTTTCTTTACTTCAATGCCGCCTGCACGAACGGCGGGGTCACCAGCACGCCGGTGTGCAGCGCGGCGGTGTAGTACAGGGTCGTGAAGGTCTTGGCGGCCGAATCAGCCTGGCGGAAGTCGAAGCTGCTGTCGCCCTTGCGCGCCATGGTCACGCTCCACCAGCCGGTCGGGTAGCACGGCTGCGGGAACGGCAGGGTCTTGAACGAACCGAAGCCGGCCTTGCCCATCTCGGTACGCATCTCGTTGATCAGTTCCAGCTGCATCAGCGGCGATTCGGACTGCTGAACCAGGATGCCATCGTCCTTCAGCGCCTTGAAGCAGCTCTCGTAGAAGGCCTTGTTGAACAGGCCTTCGCCCGGGCCGACCGGGTCGGTGGAGTCCACGATCACCACGTCCACGCTGCCGGCCGGGCAGTTGGCCATGTAGGCCACACCGTCGTCGAACAGCAGTTCGGCGCGCGGATCGTCGTTGGAGTCGCACAGCTCCGGGAAGTGCTTGCGCGCCATCACCGTGACCTGCTCGTCGATGTCGCACTGGGTCACGCTCTCCACGCCCTTGTGCTTGAGCACTTCGCGCAGGGTGCCGCAGTCGCCGCCACCGATGATCACCACGCGCTTGGGGGCGGCGTGGGTGAACAGCACCGGGTGGCTGATCATCTCGTGATAGAAGAAGTTGTCCTTGCTGGTCAGCATGATGGCGCCATCGATGGTCATCAGGTTGCCCCAGTCGGTGGTCTGGAAGATCTCGATCTTCTGGAAGGGCGACTGCACCTCGTCCAGCTTGCCGGTGATGCGGTAGCCGATGGCCGAGCCGGTGCGCTCGAAATGCTCGATGTACCAGTTGTTGCTGTCAGTCATGGGACGTGTCCTTCTGGGGTCCTGTTCGGAGGGGGTAGAGCCGGGTTGGCGGCACGGGGCCGCGTGGCGCAAGCCACATCCGGACGGATCGGCCTGTTCAGGTCCGGCAGGAGCCGGGTCACGGGCGCGGGCGCGCATGATAACGAACCTGTGGGCATATAGGCGTTATCATGCCCCCCCTTTTATTGCCAACAAGGCCGACTGAAATGACCGATTGGTCCCTCGACCAAGCCCGCAAGACCTACTCGATCCCGCATTGGGCGGATGGTTACTTCGACGTGGATCAGGCCGGGCACATGGTGGTGAGACCGACCGGGGCGGACGGCCCGGTGGTGTCGCTGCCCAAGGTGGTGGACGCCGCCCGCGAGGCGGGCGCCAAGCTGCCACTGCTGGTGCGCTTCCCGGACATCCTCGGCCAGCGCCTGGGCAAGCTGCAGGCGGCATTCGCCCAGGCCCAGCAGGACTGGGATTACGCGGGTGGTTACACCGCGGTGTACCCGATCAAGGTCAACCAGCACCGCGGCGTGGCCGGTACCCTGGCCAGCCACCACGGCGAGGGCTTCGGCCTGGAAGCGGGCAGCAAGCCGGAGCTGATGGCGGTGCTGGCACTGTCGCGCCCGGGCGGCCTGATCGTCTGCAACGGCTACAAGGACCGTGAGTACATCCGCCTGGCCCTGATCGGTCGCAAGCTGGGCCTGCAGACCTTCATCGTCATCGAGAAGCCGTCCGAGCTGAAGCTGGTGCTGGAAGAGTCCAAGGCGCTGGACGTGAAGCCCGGCCTGGGCGTACGCATGCGGCTGGCGTCGCTGGGCGCCGGCAAGTGGCAGAACAGCGGGGGCGACAAGGCCAAGTTCGGCCTGTCCCCGCGCCAGTTGCTGGACCTGTGGAAGTCGCTGCGCGATACCGAGTACGCCGATTGCCTGAGCCTGCTGCACTTCCACATGGGCTCGCAGATCTCCAACGTGCGCGACATCGCCAACGGCATGCGCGAAGCCACCCGCTACTTCGTTGAACTGTCGCAGCTGGGCGCGAAGATCACCCATGTGGACGTGGGCGGCGGCCTGGGCGTTGATTACGAAGGCACCCGTTCGCGCAGCTTCTGCTCGATCAACTACGGCTTGAATTCGTATGCCAGCAACATCGTGCAGCCGCTGGCCAACGCCTGCGAAGAGCACGGCCTGCCCCCCCCGCGCATCGTTACCGAGTGCGGCCGTGCGATGACCGCGCACCATGCAGTGCTGATCGCGAATGTGTCCGAAGTGGAACAGGCGCAGGAAGGCCGCGTGCCGGACCAGCACGATGACGAGCCGGCTTCGATCCGTCATCTGCGCGAGATCCACGAGGAACTGGACGTGCGCCCGGCGGTGGAACTGTTCCAGGAGGCGCAGCACTTCCATGCCGAAGGCCTGTCCAGCTACGCGCTGGGCCAGATCGACCTGCCGCAGCGTGCGCGCATCGACGACCTGTTCTACGCCATCGCCCACGGCGTGCGTGCGCGCCTGAGCTATGACGAGAAGAGCCACCGTCCGGCGCTGGATGAACTGAACGAGCGCCTGGTCGACAAGTACTTCGTCAACTTCAGCGTGTTCGAATCGATTCCCGACGCGTGGGCCATCGACCAGGTGTTCCCGATCGTGCCGATCGAGCGGCTGGACGAAGTGCCGGACCGTCGCGGCATCATTGCCGACATGACCTGCGACTCGGACGGCATGGTCAAGACCTATGTCGAGAACGAGAGCCTGGACAGTTCGCTGCCGCTGCACGCGATCAAGCACGGCGAGAGCTACCGCATCGGCTTCTTCATGGTCGGTGCCTACCAGGAGATCCTGGGCGACATCCACAATCTGTTCGGTGACACCGACGCGGTGGAAGTGGTGGCCGATGCGGACGGCTACGCGATCACCCAGCAGCGTCGTGGCGACACCACCGACGTGATGCTGGACTACGTGGGCTACCGGCTGGATGACCTGCGCGCGGCCTATGCCCAGCGCGTGGCTGCCGCCGGGCTGTCGCCGGAGCGTGCGCAGGAACTGTCGCAGGCGCTGGAGGCGGGCCTGACCGGCTACACCTACCTGTCCGACGAGCCGCTGGTCTGATGCCTGCGGCAACGCCGGGCATGGCCCGGCGCTATCGGTCCTGATGAGCGCCCGCGCGATCTTCCACCTGTTCCTGCATGCCGCCGTGCCAGCCCTGCTGGCATGGCTGTTCTGGCGCAAGCGCTTTGCATCGGCGTGGTTGCTGATGCTGCTGGGCTGGATCATCGACCTCGACCATCTGCTGGCCGATCCGATCTACGCGCCGAACCGCTGCAGCATCGGCTTCCACCCGTTGCACACCGCGCCGGCGATCGCGGTGTATGCCGGGCTGTGCGTGCCGAAGAAGACCCGCCTGGTGGGCATCGGCCTGGTGATCCACATCATGCTCGACGCCATCGACTGCTGGTGGATGCATCACCGCTGAGGCGGGTCGTGCAGCGCCGGGGCGGCTCTACCGGGGAGGCGGGGCGTCCGTCGGGGCCAGCGGCAGTTCCAACCGTGCGCGCAGTCCCGGGTTCTCGTTGGAAAGGCGCAGTGAGCCGCCGTGGCTGGCGGCGATCTCCGCGGCGATCGCAAGGCCCAGGCCGCTGCCTTCCACTCGTTCGTCCAGGCGTACGCCACGCTGCAGGACACTCTCCAGCTTGGCTTCGTCCAGCCCCGGGCCGTCATCGCGCACTTCGATATGCAGCCGGTCCTGTTTGGCCAGGGCCCGCAGGCGTACTTCGCTGGCGGCCCATTTGCCGGCGTTGTCCAGCAGGTTGCCCAGCATCTCCTCCAGGTCGGTGGCTGCGCCGGCGAAGGCCAGCCCGTGTGCCACGTCCATCTGGAAGCGGATGCGGCGGCCGGCATGCACGCGGGTCATCAATCGGTACAATGCCTCCACCGCGGGCGCCACATCGCTGCGCTGGTGGTGGTCCACGGCCAGGCCGGCGGCCAGGTAGCGGTCGATGCTCGCACGCATGCGCGCGCCCTGTTCGTGCACCGTGCGCCGCCAGCCGCGTCCTTCACCCTCCGCCTCGGCCGCCAGCACGCTCAGCGGCGTCTTCAGCGCATGCGCCAGGTCCTCGGCGCTGCTGCGCGCGCGCGCGACCATGCGCTGGTGGTGATCGAGCAGGGCATCGAGCTCATCGGCCAGCGGCGCGATCTCCAGATCCAGCCGGCTGCGGTCGATGCGCTCGGCATCGCCACGGCGGATGCGTTCCAGCTGCTGGCCCAGGCCGCGCAGTGGGCGCAGGCCGAAATGCACCTGGCTGGCCAGCACCGCCAGCCAGGCCGCGACCAGCAGGCCCAGCGCGAGCGCGCTGCGCTGACGGAAGGCGGCGGTGTCCGCGTCCAGCGCGCTGCGATCATGGGCAACCAGCGCAATGTAGGGCTGCGATGCACGTGGCAGGCGCACCTGCTGCACACGGGCACGCAGCGATTGCTGCATCGGCCCGCTCAGATTGCGCTCGGCCGGGCCGGTGGCCGTGACCGGCAGCGTCTGGTCCCACAGCGAGCGCGACTGCAGCAGCACCTTGCCGTTGCGGTCGGTGATCTGCCAGTAGGCGCCGGAGAACACACGCTGGAAGCGCGCGTCGTTGGGTTCCTGGCGCAGCCGCAGCTGTCCGTCGGGATCGATCTCCGCCTGCGCGAGCAGAGTCAGCATGTCCTGCTGCAACTCGCCGTCAAGACGGTCGCGCGCGCTGCGCTTGAACAGCTCGCCCAGCAGCACGCTGGCCAGCACCGACACCAGCACCAGGCCGATGCCCCCCACCAGCAGCAGCCGCCGCCGCAATGAAGGCTGGCGCGCGCTCATGCCTCGGCCAGCCGCCAACCCTGGCCACGCACGGTATGGATCAGTTCCACGCCCAGCTTGCGCCGCACCCGGCCAAGCAGCACGTCCAGCGCGTTCGAGTCCGGATCGTAACCGCCTTCGAAGACCTGTTCGCCGAGGCGGTCGCGGCTGATCACGCGGCCGGCGTGATGGATGAAGTAACTCAGTACGCGGAACTCCTGGGGACTCAGCGGCAACGGTTGCCCGTCCAGTTCAAAGCGACCGGCGTTGACGTCAAGCTGCAGGGGGCCGCACTGCAGGCGCGGGCTGGCGTGGCCCCGGCTGCGGCGGATCAGGGCACGCAGGCGCAGCACCAGTTCATCGGCCTGGAACGGTTTGGTCAGGTAGTCATCGGCGCCTGCATCGAAGCCGGCCAGCTTGTCGTGCCAGCGGCTGCGTGCGGTCAGCACCAGCACCGGAAAATCGCGGCCATGGGCACGCCAGCGCTCGATCACGCTCAGTCCATCCAGGCCGGGCAGGCCAAGATCGACGACTGCGGCATGCAGGTCCTCGATCTGGCCGATCTCTTCCGCACGACGGCCATCGGTGGCCACATCGACCACGTAGCCGGCCTGCTCCAGCAGGGGCTGCAGGCGTTTGGCCAGCTCGGTGTCATCCTCGGCAAGCAGGATCCGCATCAGTCGTCCAGTTCCATCTTCAACAACGTCCCGTTGCGCGCATCATAGTCCAGCTCCACCACTGCGCCGTCGTCACGCAGGATCTCCACCTCGTACACCGCGTCGTCCAGCTCCACCTCCAGCAGTTGGCCGGGCTGGCGCCTGAGCGCGTCGCGCACCACCTGTTCCAGGGGCACGTAACGGCCCTGCTGCACGGCGCGGCGCGCGACCTGCTGCGCCGGGTCCGGCGCAGGGCCGGCAGCGGAGCCCGGAGTGGCCAGGGCCAGCAGCAGGGGCAGGGAGACCAGCATCGGTGACGGATCCTCGGGCGATGGCGACAGGCGCGAGCATGGCACCGCCGACTAACAGCCGACTAACGATGGCCGCTAAGGGGCTGTTAGCCGACCGCGGCATCGTGGTGCTGCCGGAATGGTCCGGCCACGAACAGGAGAACTCCCATGCTGAAGTCGCTCACCCTCGCCACCGTCGCCGTGCTGGCCATCGCTCCGGCCGCGCACGCTGCACCGCTGGGCATGGCCCAGGCCGAGCAGGCCCTGCGCAAGGCCGGCTACACCCAGATCCACGAGATCGAACGCGAAGACGGCCTGTGGGAAGCCGACGTCAGCCGCGCCGATGGCCGCTTCAGCGAGGTCTACGTAGACCCGAAGACCGGCGAGATCTTCGATGAGCACAACGGCCGCGCGCTGCTGCCGACCGAGCAGGTGCTGGCCAAGGCACAGTCGCAGGGCCTGCGCGAGATCCACTCGCTGGAGCGCGATGGCGCCACCTGGTCGCTGGAAGCGCGCAATGCCCGCAACCAGAAGGTCGAGGTGCGCCTGAGCGGCTATGACGGCCGCATCCTGCACAGCGAACGCGACGGCTGGCTGGATTGAGCGCCTCGGGTAGCGCCGGGCCATGCCCGGCGGCCTGATGCATGCGCTGCGCTCGCCGGGCATGGCCCGGCGCTGCCCGCAGGTGCTTACCAGCCGTAGGGCGGCGGGTAGTCCCAGTAGCCCGGGCCGCGACCGTAGTAGCCGCCATACGGGCCGAAGAAGCCAGGGCCCTCGCCTTCGCTGACGTGGATGTTGAGGTTCACCCCGCGGGTCTTGCCCTCGTCGGTGGTGTAGTTCTTGCTCAGATTCAGCGTGGCGGCGTTGTAGTGGCTGTTGCCACCCCGCTTGGAGTACCCGATGCCGGTGGTGAAACTGCCGGAGACCTTCACCTTGTCGTCCTGCACGTCGGCGATGCGGGCATCGTCGTGCACGCGCGGGCCACTCTTGTCACCGTAGTAGGTGCCCGGCGGGTCCTGCTGCAACGTCGGATCGTTGAGGTAACGCATCGGCGCCTGCGGCAATGTCAGATCCAGCCCGGATGCCTGCGGTGCGGTGGCGCCGGCAGCGGACTGGGCGAGCACGGTCCCGGGCAGGGCCAGGCACAACAGCAGGGTCAGGGGGCGGATCATCTTGGCGCTCCAGCGGACAGGGACCACGCCACACGCGGCGTTACAGGCCGACGCTAGCAGGGCGTGCTTGAATGATGCCTGTCGGCGCCGGATTGGGGTAGAGCCGGGCCATGCCCGGCTGCAGGTCACAGCCGCCCGAACCCGAACAGCTCCGCCAGCGGATGCTTGCGCCGCTCGATGCGGGCCCGCAGCAGCTGTGCGCCGATCATGGAATAGGTGATGCCGTTGCCGCCGTAGGCCATTGCCAGGTGCACGCGCGGCCCCCACTGTTCATGCGGGCCGAAGAACGGCAATCCGTCGGCGGTCTCGGCGAAGGTACCGGCCCATGAGAATGCCGGTACCGGGTCGAGCTTGGGAAACCAGTGCAGCAGCTGCTTCATGAGCTTGTCTGCCTTGCCTTCCACCCGCCGGTCGCGCCGTGCCGGAATATCGATGGCATCGTCCAGCCCGCCCACCAGCAGGCGACGGTCGCCGGTGGCCCGCAGGTACAGATAGGGGCGCGCGCTTTCCCACACCATCGTGCGCTGCAGGGGGCCCAGCACAGCGGCATCGACAGGGTCGGTGATGAAGGCATAGCTGCTGCGGTTGCGTGCGACGCGCTGCGAGAGCCAGCGCTGGTTGGCGTATCCCATCGCCAGCACCACGTGGCCTGCGCGGATCGTCGCGCCTGATTCGGTCTGGGCGGTTACGCCCCGTGTGCCTGGCGTCAGCGTGTGCAGCACGGTGCGATCGTGAATGTGGCCGCCGCGCTGGCGCACCCGCTTCAGCAATCCATAGGTGAGGCAGTAAGGGTCGACCCGCGCTGCCTGCCGGGTCAGCAATGCGCCGCCGGCGTCCACATCGAAGCGCTCCGCCAGCGCCTCCGGGCCCAGCCAGCGGGCGTCCAGGCCGGCGCTGCGGCGTGCCTGGCCCTCGGCCATGAGGCGGGGCACGTCGCGGTGGCGACTGGCCAGGTACAGGCTGTCCATGCGCCGGAAGTCCACGTCCTTCAGGCCACGCGCCACTTCGCCCAGTGCCGGGATCGCCTCGGCACAGGCCCGGTAGGCCAGCGTGGCCGCGTCGTGGCCATAGCGCTGGGCCAGTTCCAGCAGATGGGTGTCGATCTCGTACTGCAACAGCGCGGTGCTGGCGGCGGTGCTGCCCCAACCGATGTCGCGCTGCTCGATCAGGGCGACCTCGTGACCGTGACCTGACAGCTCATCGGCGATCAGTGCGCCGGTGATGCCGCCGCCGACCACCAGCACATCGCAGCGCAGGTCGCCCTCCAGCGGGGGAAATGCCTGGATCAGGCCATTACGTACGGCCCACCAGGGATAGCCACTTTTCAGGTCCATGGTGATGGGTCAGGCGGTGGGATGGCCGGTGTGCGGCGTGTGGATCAGTTCGGACAGATCGAAGCCCTGCAGCCGCGCCGTGGCCAGATAATGGTCCCGCACGGTGGCGTCCAGCTTCGGCTCGCGTGCCAGCAGCCACAGGTAGCGGCGATCGGGGCTGCCAACTAGCGACACGCTGTAGTCCGGAGCGATCTGGATGACCCAGTAGTCGCCCTTGGCGAAGGGCAGCCAGCGCAGGCCCTTGGGCAGGAAGCTCACTTCCAGGCGCGCGCTGTCGTTGTCGACGGGGCAGGCTTCGCCGCTGGCCTCCTCGACCTGGCCGTCCATGCGGCAGCGGTTGTGGACGCTGACGTTGCCGTTGTCGAGCAGGCTGTAGTGCGCCGAGACATCGGTGCAGCCTTCCGGCTCGTGGCGCATGGGCAGGCGCGCGATCTCATACCAGGTGCCCAGGTAGCGGGGCAGCTTGAGGTCGGCGACGGTCTTCAGTGGCAGCTGTTCGGTCATCGGCAGGCGCAGCGGGAACGGGGCCTCCACGATGCCGACGGCCTCGCCACGAGCGGGTGAAGCCGGAGCGATGGCGGTGTCCAGAACATTGCGTCGCCGCGGCGTCATTCCCGCTGTCATCGGCGCGGCGGTATCCTGCCGCCAGCGCCGGGTGTTCCGATCCAACCTGAAGCGGAGGTGCCGATGTACCAGGTGATCCTGTTGAAGAGTGAAACCGCGTTCGCGCGCGAGCAATGGCCGCAGGTCGACGATCTGGTGGACTATGAGGGCGTCAGCTACAGCCTGCGCGCCGGTCCGCGCCAGCCGCTGCCGACCGACCACGACTGGCCTCCGGTGGCGGTGTACGCCCCGGACGAAATCACCGAGGAAGAGTTCCAGGACTGGTATGCGCTGCAGCAGCCGACGGTGGAGGAGCTGCGGTTGAAGTACTGAACCGCGGGGGCGGGTGCTGCGGGCGGTGCCGCCCCGGGCATCCGACCTTGACCGGTCGTGCCGTATAGTCGCGCGCAGGCGCGGTGGTCCGCGCGAACCGGTGTGCATCTGGCGTGTCTTCCTTCCTGCAATCGATCCGCATGCGCGGGCCCTGGCTGGGCCTGCTGCTGGGTGCTGCCCTTCTGCTGTCCGCGCCCGCGCTCGCGCAGAACGAGGCGCCTACGCCGAAGCAGCAGCTGGCACAGATTGACAGCGCGCTGAAGGAGATCGAGCGCAAGCGTGACGACGCCGAAGCCACCGAAACACTCGGCACGCTTTCAGAGAACGCGTCGAAGGCCAAGCGGGATGCCGAGGCGCTGGACAAGTCCCTGCAGCCACAGCTGGATCAGCTCAATGAGCAGCTGGCCCAGCTGGGTGAAGCGCCGCAGGGCACCACCGAGCCCCCCGACCTGGCCGCGCAGCGACGCACGCTCACCCGCGAGCGCGATGCCCTGGCCGCCTCGGTGGCCCAGGCAAAATCCATCGCGGTGCGTGCCCAGCAGTTGAGTGCGGACATCGACAAGCAACGTTCCGCGCAGATCAGCGAGGAACTGGGCCGCAAGGTCGATTCACCGCTGTCGCCGTCGCTCTGGCGGCAGGTGGCCGATCAGCTTCCCGATGACATCGCCCGCGTGCGCCCGTTGGCGCAACAGGGGCGTGACACCCTGGCCAAGGCCATCGACACCCACGGCTGGGGCACCCTGCTGCTCGGCCTGGCCGCAGCACTGGTGATGATGTTCCCGCTGCGCCTGTGGCTGCGCGCGCTGGGGCGCCGGTTTGCCGCCTCGGAACGCGCGCCGGACGGCCGCCTGCGCCGTTCCGGCCTGGCCATGTGGCTGCTGCTGGTGGGCACCCTGCTGCCGGGCTATGCGGTGGTGGTGCTGGTGGCTTCGCTGAATGCCATTGGCGGCATCGCCCCGCGCCTGCAGAACGTGGCCGATGGCCTGGTGGCGGCGACCTTCGCTGCAGCCTTCATCGCCGCGCTCAGCGCGTGCCTGCTGATGCCCAGGCGCCCCTCCTGGCGGCTGCTGAACCTGGATGACACCGCCGCGCTGAAGCTGCGCAAGTACGCCTGGGGTGCCGCTGCGCTGGCCTGGCTGAGCAACGTGCTGGTGGCCATCGACCGTGCCACCCGCACCAGCGACGTGACCACGGTGGCACTGGATGGCGTGATTGCGCTGACCTACCTCGGCCTGATCATGGCCATGCTGGTGACCCTGGCACGCCTGCACCGGCGGCAGACGGCCGAAGCCGAAGCGAAGCTGGAAGCGCAGGCCGATGGTCTCGGCGCACAGCAGCCGGTGCGCCGCAGCAGTTGGTTGGTACTGGCGCGCGTGGCCGGCAACATCGCGGTGGTGGCGGCGATCATCGCCACGCTGCTGGGCTATGTGAACTTCGCCAAGTTCGTGAACCAGCAGTTGATCGGCGGCAGCATCGTGGTGCTGGCAGCCACCCTGCTGTTCAAGTTCGTCGATGATTTCTGCACCTGGCTGTTGAACGCCGACAGCAAGGTTGGCCAGACCATCCTGCTCAGCACCGGCCTGAGCGTCTCCAGGCTGGAGCAGGCCGGCGTGCTGCTGTCGGCGGTGCTGCGCACCTTCGTGGTCCTGATCGCGCTGCTGGCACTGGCCGCGCCCTTCGGCAATGTCGGCTCGATCGTGGAGCGCTTCGCGTCGCTGGCCAATGGCATTCCCATCGCCAAGGACCTGACGCTGGAGCCGGGCCGCATCGTACTGGCCATCGGCGTGCTGCTGGCCGGGCTGGGGGTGATGCAGGTGGTGCAGCGCTGGCTGGCCGACACCTACCTGCCCAAGACCGAACTGGATCTGGGCGCGCGCAATTCAATCAGCACCGTCGCCCGCTATCTTGGCATCATCATCGCGGTGCTGTGGGCCCTGACGGTGATGGGCCTGAACCTGCAGAAGCTGGCGCTGCTGGTCAGTGCGTTGTCGGTGGGTATTGGTTTCGGCCTGCAGGCGATCACCCAGAATTTTGTTTCCGGCCTGATCCTGTTGGCCGAGCGACCGGTGAAGATCGGTGACTGGGTGAAGCTGGGTGACCAGGAAGGCGACATCCGCCGCATCAATGTGCGCTCGACCGAGATCCAGGTGGGCGACAAGTCCACGTTGATCGTGCCCAACTCGGAGCTGATCACCAAGACCATCCGCAACATGACGATGGGCAACAACCAGGGCCGCATCCAGATCCAGTTCGCGGTACCGACCAGCACCGACGTCGCCGGCCTGCGGCAGGCCATGCTGGATGCCTATGGCGCGCACACCAGCGTGCTGCAGACGCCCGCGCCGACGGTATACATCGACGGCATTGCCGGCGGCCAGATCACCATCAACAGCTTCGCCTACGTGGCCAGCCCGCGGCAGGTGTACGGCACCCGCAGCGATCTGTATTTCAGTCTGTTGCAGATCCTGGCGGAGCGGAACATTCCGCTGTCCACGCCAACGGACATCCACATCACCCGCGACCCCCAGGAGTAGGGGATTCCCGGCAGGGCTGCGCCCTGCACCTGCCGAGGCCGGAGCAACAGCAACAGCAACACCAAGCATTCCATGGGATGGCGGGGTGGGTCCGGTTGCGGGGGCGTGAGCCGCATGGATGCGGCGACCGAGCTTACATGGACGTACTTGCAGCGGCCCCCGCAACCGGACCCACCCCGCCTTCGACAGATTTCCGCGATCTGCTGGAATTGCTTTTGGGGTCAGATCCGTTTTCTTCCGCAGAAAACGGATCTGACCCCAGATTGATTTCGATATCTGGCAGAAGTGTCGACCAAGGTCGACACCTACCCACACCTGCAGAAAACCCTATCCCCGCGGTCGGCTGCGCGAAGGCACCAGCGCGAAGGTATCCACGGCCAGCGTCTCGGCGTGATTCAACCAGGCGCGGATCTCCAGATCGTCCACTTCATGATCCAGTCCGAAGGACACATTGATCTTGCCGTCGGCATCAGGCTGGACCCACTGCTGGGCCAGCACCACCTTGCGCTGCGATGACACGGCCTCGATCCAGAAACCGCGATCCGGGCGCGTGCTTGCCACCAGCTGCAGCATGTACTGGCCGGCGCGGGTGCGGCGGCCCTTCTGGGTGATCATGTGGGCCTGGCGCACGCTCGGGCGCGGTCCCTGGAACGCATCCAGCGGCGCGTCCACCGCGATGCCACCACGCAGGTCGTCGTCGCGGTACAGCTTGATGCCGTTGTCGCGGTTCACCAGCAAGGCGCACCAGTCGCCGTCGGCCGACCCATCCTCGAATGCGGTGCAGCGATCCACATAGGCCAGGGTGTTGTCCGGATCGGCATCGTCGAACTGGCGGGACGTGTTCTCCAGATACACCGACTTCAGGCCCCAGTCCTTGTCGTACTCCAGCAGGACCGGCGGCTGCACGTGCTGCATGCCCACCACCACCTGGTCGTCGTTGTCGATCCGCAGTTCGCGGGTCGGCTCGCCCAGCCACAGCGACCGGGCGAATGCCAGGTACTGCGGGTAATCGCGGCCGCCATCGCGACGCGCCGCGACGCTGGCACTGGGGGCACGCGTTTCGTCCAGCAGCGAGCGGCCGAAGCCCATCGTGCGCAGGCCCGGATCGAGCAGGCCCAGCAGGGTGGCGCCGGAGTCCAGCGTCGAGCCGTTCTCCGCCGCCAGCTGGCGCGGCGCCACGCCATCACCGAGGAACAGCAGCAGGTTCTCGCGCTTCTGCCTGGCCAGCACGTGACTGAGATCGTTGGGCATCGCCAGATGGTCCGAGGCGATCACGATCAGCGTGTCCTTGCCGTACGGACTGGCCTGGATGCGCTGGACCAGCTGCGAGATCAGGCGGTCGGTGCATTTGAGCGCGTTGAGCAGGCCGATGTTGCCGTACTGGCTCTGGTAGCGTTCGCCCTTGCACGACACCGGCAGGTGGCCTGCGGGATGGTGCGTATCCATGGTCAGCGTGGTCAGCATGAACGGTGCGCCGGCGCGCGAGAGCTGCTCGAAGCGCTGGTAGGCGGTGTCCAGCAGCACGTCATCGTGTACGCCCCAAGCAGAGTAGTGAATGCGCCCGATCTTCTTCTGCTGCTTGAACCACGCCAGATCATGTACTTCGTCGAAGCCGTGGCTGGCCAGGAACTGGCCCTTGCCGGCGAACTGGCCGTTGGCGCCGCCCAGATAATGGTTGGTGTAGCCCTGCTGCTTCAGGTAGTCGCCCAGGCACACGGCCTTGGGCAGGAAGCTGCCCATCCGGTCCATGCTGTTCTCATCGCCCTGCGAGGTGGTCAGCGGCACGCCGCACATCGATGCCACCAGCCCGGCGATGGTCCAGCCACTGCCTTCGGCCGATGCCAGGCCGCGCACATCCAACGACCTGGCGGCCAGACGATTGAGATTGGGCATCAACCCGGGGAACACGTTCTCGTCCAGATAAGTGCGTTCAAGACTTTCGCCGTAGATCCAGACGATGTTGCGCGGCCGCTGCAACGGCTGGGTAGGCACCTGGTATTCCGGCGCGATGCGCGCGAAATCCACCGGTCGCAGCTGCTGGTAAAGACGCTGGCCGTCGCGCGCCAGCGGACTGACCATGAGCGTGACCACCCATGCGACGGCGAAGCCGGCGAACCAGGCCGCACCCCGTCCGGGCCGATGCCAGCGGCGGACCCGCGTGGCGAACAGCGGTAGCAGCGAAACCAGGGCCAGCACGATGAAGCCGGCGATGTAGCCCTTGAAGTCGGCGACGCCGGCACCCTCCATGTCCGCACCCAGGTGGTACAGCGTGGCGGCGTTGAGTCCGTCACCGGAGAGCTTGTCGATCAGCCACCACGTGCTGAGCGCCAGCAACAGCAGTGAGAACGAACCGGCCTTCCACCACATCCATTTGTCGGAAGCGAGGAACAGCCAGGCCAGCAGCAACAACGACAGCAGAAGGATCCAGAGCATAGGCGGCTTCGGCAGTGAACGGGGTGGTGCGATGGACGTCGTACCGACGCGTGTCCATCCGACCGGCGCTGCCGCTAGCATGTGTGCATGACAGGCCGATGACCCGATAGTGCATGCACGAACCTGACTGAAATGTTTGTTGATCGACCGCGTGCGGTAACAGCGCGATCAAGTAAAAAGAGCGTGAAAACGCGCGTTGGATTGCATTAAGAACCGCATGAATGCGGCACTTCGGAGATGGACGTATGGCGCAGGTGCACATGTCGCGCACCACGCACTCCGCTCATCGATGGCCGCGTTCCTCGCGTGCACGCGCGCGCCGATCGAACAACAGCGCGCTGGTGACGATGCCCAGCCCCAACGCCACGCCGATCAGCATCAGCACCAGCGCGATCGCCGGGTAACCGAACACATGCCAGCCGGTATCGAGCTTCATCATCAGCGATGCGGCGAGAATCAGCGCTGCGCTGATGATGCCCGCCGCCACGCGGTTGGCGATCTTCTGCAGGTTCTCCATCAGCCGTGATTCCTCCAGCCCGGTCACCTTCATCTGCAGGCGGTTCTCGGCCAGCAGGGCCATGATGTCCGACAGCTTGCGCGGCCCATCGCGCAGCAGCTGCTGCAGCTCCATCGCCTCGCTGGCGAGGTTGGCGGCCGACAGCGACTTCTTCAGGCGCGCGCGCATCACATGCTGCAGCTGGCGCTCGACGATGCGGCGCGTGTCCAGTTCGGGCGCGAGCAGGCGGCAGACCGTCTCCAGGTTCAGCAGCGCCTTGCCCAGCAGGCTCAGTTCCGGCGGCGTACGCAATCCACAGGCCGTGGCGATGCGCACCATGTCCAGCACCACGCGTCCCTCGGAGAAGTTGCCGCTGGCGGCATAGCGCGCGATCAACTGGCCGGTCTCGCGCAGGTAACGCTCCTCGTCGAAGGCTTCCAGCCGGGTGCTGATGCTGATCAGATCGTCCGCCACTTCTTCGCCGCGGCCATCGACGGCGGCGAACAGGATCTTCAGCAGGCGCTCGCGCAGCCGCGGTGGCATGTGCGCGACCATGCCCAGATCGAAGATGGCGAGGCGACCATCGGGCATCACCCGCAGGTTGCCCGGATGGGGATCGGCGTGGATCTCGCCATGCACGAAGATCTGGTCCAGGTAGCCCCGGATCAGCGCGGCTGCCAACGGGTCCATCGACTGCTCGGTACGGCGTACGCCGGGTATCGCGTCCACGCGAACGCCGGTGGCCAGCTCCATGGTCAGCACGCGCTGGCTGCTGTAATCCCAGATCGGCTGCGGGACCCACAGGCGCCGGAAGGGCCGCAGATGGCGGCCGAAGCGGGCCAGGTTCTCGGCCTCGGCGTGGTAATCCAGCTCCTGCATCAGGGTCTTGGCGAACTCGTTGAGCCAGTCGCGCAGGCGCACCCGGCGGCCGACCTGGGTCAGGTGATCGGCGGCCAGAGCGAAGCTGCGCAACGCTTCCAGGTCCGAACGCAGCTGCGCGGCGACCTCCGGCTTCTGCACCTTCACCGCGACCTGCCGGCCGTCATGCATCACCGCACGATGGACCTGGGCGATCGAGGCGCAGCCCAGCGGCTCGGGGTCGAAGGCCGCGAACAGCTTGCTCACCGGTGCCCCCAGCTCCTGCTCGACGATGGCATGGATGCGTTCGACCGGAATCTCGGCCACCTTCTCCTGCATGCGCTCCAGTGCCGTGGCGAACTCCACCGGCACCATGTCTGGACGTGTGGACAGCATCTGGCCCAGCTTGACGAACGTCGGCCCCAGCGCTTCCAGGTCACTGACGAACTGCTCGGGATTGCCGTCGGCCGGCACCTCGGCCTGGCTGCCGGCTGCGTCCAGGTTCATGCCGGAGAACACCCCCGAATGACGGTAGCGCATCAGCAGGCGCAGGATCTGGCTGCGTCGGCTCATGCCTTTTACCAGCGGTGGATTGCCAGTGGCGGTGGGCGGATTGTTCAAACGGCACTCCTTGTGGACAACGACCGGTAGTGCCGGGCCATGCCCGGCGGAACGGGATCACCTCGCCAGTCTGGCCGGGGCAGGGTAGGCACGCGGTGAATCCACTTCCTCCCGGGCCGTTGGATCGGTCAGAATCCGTCCATCCTCCCTCCTGGAACCCCCATGGCCGGTGCCAGCCTGTTTGCCCTGCTCGACGATATCGCGACGCTGCTCGATGACGTCTCGATCCTGACCAAGGTGGCCGCGAAGAAGACGGCCGGTGTGCTTGGCGACGACCTGGCGCTGAACGCGCAGCAGGTAACCGGTGTTTCTGCCAACCGTGAACTGCCTGTGGTCTGGGCGGTGGCCAAAGGCTCGCTGCTCAACAAGGTGATCCTGGTTCCGGCCGCGCTGGCGATCAGCGCCCTGGAAGCCTGGCTGCATGGTCGTGGCTGGAACGTGCCGCTGATCGTGCCCTTGATGATGATCGGTGGCGCATTCCTTTGCTTCGAGGGCGTGGAAAAGCTGGCGCACCGTTTCCTGCATTCGGCGGACGAGGACGCCGAGCACCAGGCCGAGCGGCGCAAGGCACTGGCCGATGCGCAGGTGGACATGGTGGCGTGGGAGAAGGACAAGGTGAAAGGTGCGATCCGTACCGACTTCATCCTCTCTGCCGAGATCATCGTCCTGACACTGGGCGTGGTTGCCGCCGCCTCGTTCTCCCAGCAGGTACTCACCCTGGTGGTGGTCGCATTGGCGATGACGGTGTTCGTCTACGGACTGGTTGCCGGCATCGTCAAGCTGGACGACGCGGGCCTGTACCTCTCGCGCAAGGGCGGAGCGGTCGCAGCGTTCGGACGCGGCCTGGTCGCATCGGCGCCGTGGTTGATGAAGTTCCTGTCGATCGCCGGCACCGTGGCCATGTTTCTGGTCGGCGGCGGCATTCTGGTGCACAACGTGCCGGCGCTGCACCACGCGGTGCAGGCGCTCGGTGGCGAGGGCCAGTGGGGCTGGCTGATCGGCGCGGTTGCCAACATGGTGGTGGGTATCGTCGCTGGCGCCATCGTGCTGGCGGCGGTGACCGGCATCCAGAAGCTGCGCGGGAAGTAGCCGCGTCGCCGGACGGGCGGCGGTAGCGCCGGGCCATGCCCGGCGGAGCGCTTCAGCCCGCCTGCACGCGGTTCTTGCCCTGCCGCTTGGCCGCGTACAGCGCCTCGTCGGCCCGTCGCAGCAGCGCCTCGCTGTCATCTCCGGGCTGCCATTGCGCCAGTCCGGCACTGAAATGCACCGGCACGCGCCGGTCCTGCACGGTCAGTACCCGATGCGCCAGTGAGCGCTGCAGGCGCTGCACGGTGGCCATGCTGTCCGCACCGGGGGTCTCCGGCAGCACCAGCACGAACTCGTCGCCGCCCAGCCGCGCGATGCCATCGGTGGCGCGCAGCAGCAGCATGCACACCGCCACCATGTGCTGCAGCAGCGCGTCACCGCCGGCGTGACCATGCGCGTTGTTGGTCTGGTGGAAGTCATCCAGATCGATCACCGCCACGCCCAGCGGCGTGTTGTTGCGTTCGGCGCGCGCCAGCTCGCGCTGCAGCAGTTCGTCCAGGCCCCGGCGGTTCAGTGCCTGGGTCAGCGGATCGATGCGCGCGAGGTCGCCGGCCATGCGCAGTTCCTGTTCCAGCTCGGCGATGCGTTGTTCAGCGCGCTCCACGTCCAGCCGTGCGGCAGCCAGGTGGTCGCGTGCCTGCGCGGCCTGCTGCTGCACTTTGCCGGTATCGCGCATCACCTCCTGCAGCAGCTGGTTCAGATCGGCGATGCTGCGCGCCTCGCGCAGCTGCAGTGCGTAGCTGCCGATACGGTCATGGTATTCACCGGTGCTGGTGGCCATGCCATCCATGCGTTCGATGAAATCCCCCATCAGTCCGCGCATCGCCGCCTTGGAGTCGTCGATGCCCTGGCGCAGCAGGCCCTGCCGGTAGATCACCTCGCGCAGCTCGGCACGCGTTCGTTCAACGGCCTCGGCCTGCAGCGGGCCGGACAGCAGTTGCCGCACCGCCGCGATCTGGCCCTGCAGCCAGCTGCGATCGTCCAGCAGTTCGCTCACATTCTCCAGCAGCAGTGCGAACAGCTCCAGCAGCAGCGCCTGCTGTTCCTGCCAGCTGCCGGCACGCACGCCGATCTGATGGCCGAGCTCGCGCACACCCTGCTCGATCGGCTCCAGGGCGCTGCCCGGCTGCCAGTGGCGCAGGCGAAGGGACAGCGCCTGCGCCTGCTCGCGCAGGTCCGGGTCGTGCTGCAGCAGCGCCACTACCGCGCCGCCCAGCAGCAGGCGCAGCTGTTCGGACAGGCGCAGGCTGTCGGGCTGCCCATCCGGTGAATGCTGGTCGATGGTGCGGATGTACTTGTCGATCAGTTGCCGCATCGCCCGCCCGTAGCGTGGCCAGTCGGCGCTGGCCTGCGCGGACTGCAGGCGATCACCCATGTCGCCCAGTTCGCCCGGCAGCGTCGCCATGCCATTGGCGAACGCGGCCAGCAGCGGCTCCGGCGCATCGGCACCGGCAAAGAGCCGTTGCAGGCTTGCGCTGCTGCCGCCCTGCAGGACCACGCGCTCGCCCTCACCCGCGTCGGCAACCGCGCGCACGCGTGCCGGCGGACCGAGGGCGGTGCCGGGGGCGGGGCGCGGGTCGGGGTGGTCCGTCATGGAGCGAATCCTGGGGCTGGCAGGGTCTGGTTCCAGCATATCGGCGCGGCTGCCGATGGCTTGAACGGCTAGGATGGGCGACAGGATGCCGCACGGGAGGTGGTGATGCGCGTGATGTTGCTGGGGGCGACCGGCCTGGTCGGCGGGCTGACCCTGCCCGGGTTGCTGGACGACCCGCGCTGCAGCGCCGTGATCGCGCCCACCCGGCGTCCGCTGGCGTTGACCCATGGGAAGCTGGAGAACCCGGTGCTGGCCTTTGACGCGCTGCCGGCCTCGCCTGAGTGGGCGCGCGTGGACGCGGTCATCTGCGCGCTGGGCAGCACCATCGCCCAGGCCGGCAGCCGCGAGGCCTTCCACCGCATCGACCATGACTATCCGCTGGCGTTCGCCCGCCTCGCACAGGCACAGGGCGCGAAGACCTATGTATTGAATTCCGCCGCCGGTGCCAACCCGCAGTCGTCGATCTTCTATAGCCGGGTGAAGGGTGAGCTGGAGCGTGACCTGCGCGCGCTGGGGTTTGCTTCGCTGACCCTGGTGCGGCCTGGACTGATCGGCGGCGAGCGCACCGAGGTCCGTCGTGGCGAGCGTTTCGCACTGGCGGTGCTCGGTGCCCTGGGGCCGGCACTGCCGCGGGCATGGCGGATCAATCCAGCCGTCGAGATCGCCAGGGCACTGACCGGAGCCGCGCTGGCCCCGCAACCGGGTGAGCACGTGGTGACATCAAGCGCACTGGTCGGCTGATGTCGCGTGCGCTGCGCCTGACCCAGCTGCTGCAGCTGCTGCGCCGCCATCGACGGCCGGTGGCCGGACAGGTGCTGGCCGATGCGCTGGGTATCAGCCTGCGTACGTTGTACCGCGACATCGAGACGCTGCGCGGGCAGGGCGCTGACCTGCGCGGCGAGGCCGGCGTCGGCTACCAGCTCGCGCCGAGCGACACGCTGCCGCCGATGACCCTGCCACCGGCCGAGATCGACGCGCTGGTGCTGGGCCTGCGCTGGGTGGCGGCCCGCAGCGAGCCGGCGCTGGCCGAGGCTGCCCGTGATGCGTTGGCGCGCATTGCGCATGTGTTGCCCGCCGCTCGCCGCGAGGCACTGCGTGACAGCGGTCTGCGCGTGGGCCCTTCACGAACAGCGGCGAAGGTGCCGGCGGCCCGGCTCCAGGCGGTGCGCGAAGCCGTAAGCGCACAGCAGCGCCTGAAGTTCGGCTACGAAGATGCGCACGGCCAGCGCAGCGAGCGCATCGTCTGGCCCTTCGCGCTGGGCTACTTCGACGAAGTTCCGATGCTGGCGGCGTGGTGCGAGAGCCGCGAAGACTTCCGCCACTTCCGGCTGGACCGCATCCGGCAGGTGCGCGCGCTGGAGGATCGCTATCACGTGCCACGCGCCATCCTGCTGCGGCGCTGGCAGAAGGCCCAGGGCATCGCACCGGACTGGTTGGATCGTTCGTAGCATCGGGCTTGCTCGACGGCCTTCGAGCTTGGCGAACAGCGGGCGAACAATCGCGATGCTGCTGACAGAATCTGTCAGCAGGGCGGTACCACCATGAAGGCTCCCAACAACGGAGCGTCCCCATGTTCAGGCCCAGCACCCTGCTGCAGTACGCAAGCGATGTCGCTGCCAGCGCCGCCTTCTACAGCGGCATCCTCGGCACGCCCCCCGTCGAGCAGTCGCCCGGCTTTGCCCTGTTCCTGCTCGGCGACGGCGCCGCGCTCGGCCTGTGGCAGCGCGATGACGTGCAGCCGCCGGTGTCCACGCAGGCCGGCGCCGCGGAACTGGCGATGGTGGTCGCCAACCCGGAGGCTGTACAGCAGATGCACGACGCGTGGCGCGCACTCGGCGTGCAGATCGTGCAGGCCCCGGTCACCCTGGAATTCGGGCATACCTTCGTGGGTGTTGATCCGGATGGGCACCGCCTGCGTGTGTACAGCCGCGCCGAGGGCCTGCCCGCGCGCGGTTGAAATGAGGGGAGCCGGTACCTGCCGGTTCCGCTGTTCCCGGATGTGGTTCCGCCCACCTTCGGTTGACCAGCAGGAAGCTGCCGAGCATGGGCTCGGCTCTGCCGTAGAGCGCGCACAAAAAAACGCCGGGCACTGCCCGGCGTCTTCTGTGTTTCAGAGGTGGTGGTCGATCAGCTGGCCAGGGCCAAGTCGTCCATCATCGCGCGCAGGAAGCGGGCAGCTTCGCCGCCGGTGGCTGCGCGGTGGTCGAAGGTGACCGACAGCGGGATGACCTTGTGCGCTTCCACGCCGCCCATCACCGGGGTCATCTGATGGCGGGCACGGCCGGCACCGACGATGGCCACGCACGGCGGCACCACGACCGGGGTCGCGTAGCGGCCGGCGAACATGCCGAAGTTGGACAGCGAGATGGTGTAGCCACTCAGTTCCGAGGCCGCGATCGAGCGCGCTTCCACCTGCTCGCGCAGGCGGTTCACGCCCTCGCGGATGCCACGGGCATCCAGCATGTCGGCGTTGCGCAGGGCCGGCACGAACAGGCCGTCGTCGGTGTCCACGGCGATGCCGATGTCCACCTGCGCGTGCAGGGTGCGGGTCAGCGCTTCGCCATCGAACCAGGCGTTCATCGCCGGCACCTTCTGCGCGGCAACCACGATGGCACGCACCAGGCGGGCGGTGACGTCGTTGCCGGGCAGCCAGGCATGGATGTCGGCGTCGTCGTTGAGCGTGGTCGGTACGACCTTGCTGTGCGCATCGGCCATCACCCGCGCCATGTTGCGGCGCACGCCCTTCAGCGGTTCCGGCTGGCCCTTGGCGACCACGCCCGGCGGTTGCGTGCGCATCGGCTTGCCCGCCGCAGACAAGGGGGTGCGGGTTTCGTTCTGTACCGGCGCAGACACCTGCGCCGGGGCCGGCGCGGCATAGGCCGCAGCGGCAGCCGGGGCCGGCGCGGCGCCGAGCTTGGCGGTGCCGTTGGCGGCGGCCTGCTTGACGTCGGCCATGGTCACCGCGCCATCGCTGCCGGTGGCGCGCACGCGGCTCAGGTCGACGCCCAGCTTGCGGGCCATCGCACGCACCGCCGGTACGGCCTTGACGCCACCGACGGCCAGCGCCTGTTCGGTGTGCACGGCATTGGAGCTCTGCATCGCGCCGACCACCGTGCCGGCGTCATCGCGCTCGGCCTTGGCGTCCTCGGCGGCGGCCGGTGCCGGAGTCGGCAGCGGCGGCGGGGTCGGTGCTGCGGCCGCAGCCGGTGCCGGCGCATGGCCGTGGCTGTGGCCGGTGTCCTGGCCATCGGCACGCTGCGGCAGGTTCGGGTCGATCTCGAAGCTGGCCAGCACCGAGCCGGTCGGAATGATGTCACCGGCCGCACCGGACAGCTTCAGCACCTTGCCGGAGACCGGCGACGGCACTTCCACCACGGCCTTGGCGGTCTCCATCGACACCAGCGGCTCGTCCAGCTTGATCACATCGCCTTCCTTCACGAACCACTCGACGATGGTCGCGTCCGGCAGGCCTTCGCCCAGGTCGGGCAGGTTGAAATTCTTGGTCTGGCTCATTTGCAGTTCTCTTCCAGCAGTTCCAGTTCGCGGGCCGGCAGCCAGCCCGTCGCACCATTGGCGCGCTCGGACCACCACCATCCGCCGTGTTCGTGATGCAGCTTGACCATCTCGCCGCTTTCCACATCCAGCTCGCGGGCGTCGTAATCGCGCAGGGCTTCGGCGCGACCGTCGTCCAGCAGTTGCAGCCAGGCGACGGGCGCCCAGCCGGCGCGTCCATCGCTGGTGCGTACCCAGGCAAACGCCGGCCATTCCTCGTCACGTACGCCTACTTCGACGATCTGGCCGGTGCGGAACCGGAGCGGGTTGGGATACTGGCTGCGGTAAGCCCCAAGGAGGCGGGCCCGCATGTCAGCCTGCCGCCACCGCGCGCTTGGCCGCGGTCACGATCCGGTCCACGCTCGGCAGGTACTTCATCTCCAGGCGGAACAGCGGAATGTGGGTGTCGTAGCCGGTAACGCGCTCGACCGGGGCCAGCAGGTCGTACATCGATTCCTCGGCCAGGCGCGCGGCGATTTCCGCACCGAAGCCCGCGGTCTTCGGGGCCTCCTGCACGATCACGCAGCGGCCGGTCTTGGACACCGACTCGGCGATGGTGGCGAAGTCCAGCGGACGCAGCGTGGCCACGTCGATGACTTCGGCACTGATGCCCTCGCCAGCCAGCTTGTCGGCCGCTTCCAGCGCTTCCTTCACCTGCGCACCCCAGGCGACCAGGGTCACGTCGGTGCCGTCGCGCAGCACGAAGCACACGTCCAGCGGCAGGGCTTCGCCGTCGTTGACGACCACTTCCTTGTACTGGCGGTAGATGCGCTTGGGCTCCATGTAGATCACCGGATCGGGATCGCGCATGGCGGCCAGCAGCAGGCCATAGGCGCGCTGCGGGCTGGACGGCAGCACCACGCGCAGGCCCGGCACGTTGGTGAAGATCGATTCGTTGGCTTCGCTGTGGTGTTCCGGCGCACGGATGCCACCGCCCCACGGCACGCGCAGCACCATCGGGCAGTGCAGGCGGCCACGGGTACGGGTGCGCAGGCGCGCGGCGTGGCAGATGATGTGGTCGACCATCGGGTAGACGAAGCCATCGAACTGGGCTTCGGCCACCGGCTTCATGCCCTGCGCGGCCAGGCCGACGGTGAGGCCGGCGATGGTCGTTTCATCCAGCGGGGTGTCGAGGATGCGCTGCGCACCGAAGCGCTGCTGCAGGCCGGCGGTGGCGCGGAACACGCCGCCGTTGACGCCCACGTCCTCGCCCAGCACCAGCACCGACGGGTCGTGTTCCAGCTCCCAGGCCAGCGCCTGGGTGATGGCTTCGATCAGGGTGATGGGGGTAGCGGTCATTGCGATGTCTCCACCGGCGACAGCAGCGCTGTCGGCGGCATTGGCCTGGGAAGCGGAAGCGCCCGTCTTGATGTCATCCATGGCGCTGCTCCAGGGCAATGGCGGCCGCGCGCTGGGCCAGAAGATCCGGCGGCGGATCGGCATACAGGTAGTCGAACATCGCCTCGACCGGCTGCACCGGGGTATTGAGGTACTGGTTCACTTCCTCGTCGACCCTGGCGCCGCACTGCTCCACCCAGGCCTTTTCTTCGTCCTCGCTCCACACGCCCTGGGCGGTGAGGTACTTGCGCAGGCGCAGCATCGGCTCACGGGTCCAGGCATCCTTCACTTCGGCGTCGTCGCGGTAGCGGCGCGCGTCGTCGGCGGTGGTGTGGTCGGACAGGCGGTAGGTCATCAGTTCCAGCACGGTGCCGCCTTCGCCGGCGAGGCCGCGCTCGCGCGCCTGTTCCATCGCCGCCAGCACCGCGATCAGATCGTTGCCGTCCACCTGCAGGCAGTGCAGGCCGCCGGCCAGGCCCTTCTGTGCCAGCGTTTCGGCACCGGTCTGCGCCGAGCGTGGCACCGAGATGGCCCAGCCGTTGTTGACGATGCACAGGATCAGCGGCAGCTTGTAGGCACCGGCAGAGTTCAGCGCGGCATAGAAGTCGGTCTTCGAGCTGCCGCCATCGCCACACACCGCCACCGCGACCTGCTGCTCGTTGTTGAGCTTGAACTTCAGCGCGGCGCCCGCAGCGTGCAGGCACTGCGTGGAAATCGGCACGCAGAACGGGAAGTCCTTCACCGCATTGCCGGTGAAGTCGTTGCCGCGCTCGTCGCCGCCCCAGTACATCAGCACGTCGTACGGGCGCACGCCACGCATGAACATCGCGCCGTACTCGCGGTAGCTCGGGCCGAGCACGTCGCCTTCGCGCATGCCGGCGCCGATGCCCACGTGCGCCGCCTCGTGACCCAGGCAGGCGGCATAGGTACCCAGCTTGCCGGTGCGCTGCAGGGCGATGGATTTGCTGTCGAACGTGCGGACGTACAGCATCTGCTTGAACAGCGGCACCAGGACGCGCGGATCCTTCAGGGATTCGGGCAGGTCGTCGCGGACGAGCGTGCCGTCCGCATCCAGATACTGCAGGTATTCGATCTTGAATTCAGCGGCAACCGTCATCGCGTACTGCACCTTCGACAGAGAAGTTACAAATGATATGAATCGCCATGTTAAGGAACGCGTACGAAATAGCCTTCCTGCGGCGCAACACGGCGATTCCCCGTTGTACCCCTGCCGGCGGGTGGAGGGCCAATAACAACAACGTATTCAGTCGTTGCTGCATAGCATCCGAATACGCCTCCGGCTGACTGCCGGCGCAACGTCGCAAACGGTTCCACGCGCGGGCCCGCCATTGCCGGGTGATCCACGGCCCACCGCACGGCCCGGTATGGACCCTCCGGCTGCCAGCGCGGCGGCAACGCGCTACCCTTGCCGCCCCCGATCTGGTCCCGCTCATGTCCGTCGACAACAACCAACGCGATCTCGAAGCCGGCATCCACACCGACCTGCACGGCCGGCTGACCTACGGCGGCTACCTGCGGCTGGACCAGCTGCTCAGTGCCCAGCAGCCGCTGTCCAACCCGCCGCACCATGACGAGATGCTCTTCATCATCCAGCACCAGACGTCGGAGCTGTGGTTGAAGCTGCTGGGGCACGAGCTTGGCGCGGCCATCGGCTTCCTGCAGCGCGATGAAGTCTGGCAGTGCCGCAAGGTGCTGGCCCGCAGCAAGCAGGTGCTGCGCCAGCTCACCGAGCAGTGGTCGGTGCTGGAAACCCTGACCCCGTCCGAATACATGGGCTTCCGCGACGTGCTGGGGCCTTCCTCGGGATTCCAGTCGCTGCAGTACCGCTACATCGAGTTCCTGCTGGGCAACAAGAACGCGCAGATGCTGCAGGTGTTCGAGCATGATCCGGCCGGGCAGGCGCAGCTGCGGAGCGTGCTGGAGGCACCCAGCCTGTACGAGGAATTCCTGAAGTACCTGGCCCGCTTCGGCCACGCCGTGCCGGCGATGTACGAGACCCACGACTGGACCCAGCCGCATGTGGCCGACGACGCCCTGCAGCCGGTCTTCGAGCGCATCTACCAGGACACCGACCGCTACTGGCGCGAGTATTCGCTGTGCGAGGACCTGGTGGACCTGGAGACGGCCTTCCAGCTCTGGCGGTTCCGCCACATGCGTACGGTTATGCGGGTGATCGGCTTCAAGCGTGGTACCGGAGGCTCGTCCGGGGTCGGCTTCCTGCGCCAGGCGCTGGAGCTGACCTTCTTCCCCGAGCTGTTCCAGGTGCGGACCACGCTGCAGGCCGCGCCCCCGCCGGAGCTGGGCTGATCCCCATTCATCCGGATCCCGGCCGGCGGCTGGATCGTTTCAGATGCAAGTTCAGCGAGCAGGCGGGCACCTGCCTCAAACTGCGTGTATTTGACGTGAACGCCACAAGTCGGTGATCCTCGCGCGTTGCTCCATTGCACATCGGACGTGCTCGTCATCCACCGAACCAGGAATCCCGCATGAGCGTAAACGCCACTGCGAACACCCCGGAGCCGGCGCTGCCGGACTTCAAGACCACGCTGGGCCACCCGCGCCCGCTGTGGATGCTGTTCATGACCGAGTTCTGGGAACGCTTTGCGTTCTACGGCATCCGCTGGGCCTTGGTGCTGTACATCGTCGCCCAGTTCTACAACGGCAACGCCGCCGGCGAGGGCGATGCCAGCCGCATCTACGGTGCCTACCTGGCGCTGGTGTACGCGGCGGCGATCTTCGGCGGCTACGTGGCCGACCGGGTGCTGGGCTACCAGCGCTCGATCCTGACCGGCGCGATCATCATGGCGGCCGGCCTGTTCATGATCTCGCTGCCGGAAGAGCATCTGTTCAAGCTCGGCCTGGCCACGATCATCGTGGGCAACGGCCTGTTCAAGCCGAACATCTCCACCATGGTCGGCAAGCTGTATGGCCTGAAGGACGAGCGCCGCGATTCGGGCTTCACCATCTTCTACATGGGCATCAACATCGGCGCGATGATCGCCCCGGTGCTGACCGAGTACCTGGCCCGCAAGGTGTTCGGCACTTCGGAAATGCCGTCGTACAAGGTCGTGTTCATCGCCTCCGGCGTGGGCATGCTGATCTCGCTGGTGTGGTTCTACATCGGCCGGGCCGGCCTGAAGGGCATCGGCGCACCGCCGGCCGGTGCCGAAGGCTTCGGTCGCATCGTGATGGTGCTGGTAGGCGCGCTGGTGGCCATCCCGGTCGCCTACTTCCTGCTGGCGACCGGCGCCACCGCGCTGGCCTGGATCCTGGGCGTGATGTTCGCTGCGCTGGCCGTGCTGCTGCTGGTCGAAGGCATCCGCGAGGGCAAGGTGCAGCGCGACCGCGTGATCGCCATGCTGATCATCTTCGCGTTCAACGTCATGTTCTGGATGTTCTTCGAACAGGCCGGCAGCTCGTTCACCTTCCTGGCCGAGAACATCGTCAACCGTGACTTCGGCAACTGGACCTTCCCGACCGCGTGGTTCCAGTCGGTGAACTCGGTGGCCATCATCACCCTGGCGCCGCTGATCGCCTGGATCTGGGTGGCCCTGGGTCGCGCCAATCCGTCCATCCCGCGCAAGTTCGGCCTGGGCCTGCTGTTCAACGGCGCGGCCTTCGCCCTGCTGATGTTTGCCCTGTCGCAGATGGTCGTGGACGGCAAGATCCCGTTCTGGACCCTGTTCATGGTCTACGTCATCCAGTCCGTCGGTGAGCTGTGCCTGTCGCCGATCGGCCTGTCGATGGTGACCAAGCTGGCCCCGGTCCGCCTGGTCGGCTTCGGCATGGGGGGCTGGTTCCTGTCCACCGGCATCGGCAACAACCTGTCGGGCATCTTCGCCGGCGCCGTCAGTGGTGAAGGCGGCATGACGATCGATTCGGCACTGAAGGGGTATACCTTCGGCTTCTGGGCCCTGATCGGTTCCGGCGTGGTGCTGTTCCTGATCGCCCCGCTGATCAACAAGCTGATGCACGGCGTCAAGTGATGAGAGGGTAGCTGGCATGCGTAGGAAGCTCGGTGGTGCGATGGGGATGGTCTGTGCGGCGCTGATCGGCGCGTGTTCGCAACCCCCGCCACCCGCCGCCACCGGGCCGACGCAGCCACTGGATACCCGTCCCACCGAGCCACCGGTCGCTGACCCCAGCGAACCGGTGGCCTCGGGCAACACCCCGGTGGCGGCGGATATCGCCGCCATCGCCGGGCTCAGTGCACAGTTCGACCCGGCCCGCGACCCCGCCGACGATCTGGCCACCGCCAAGGTGGAAGCCCAGCGTGGCAAGAAGCGCATCATCCTCGAGGTCGGCAACGCCGGCTGCGACCGCTGTCATGCGCTGGACCAGATCGTGGAGGGGGATGGCGACCTGCGCCGTTTCCGCGATGCCCACTACGTGTGGGTGAAGGTCAACGAGAGCGACGAGAAGCCCAACAGCGCTTTCCTCGGCCAGTTCCCGGAGATGGGCCGCGACTACCCCTACCTGCTGGTGCTCGATGCCGACGGCACCCTGCTGGCACCGCAGGCAACGGCGGCAATGCGCAGGGGCGAGACCTACCTGCCGGCGCAGGTGATGGCCTTCCTCAAGCAGTGGGCGCCTGATCGGTAGCGCCGGGCCATGCCCGGCGGATGCGCGCGCCGTCACATTCCCAGCATCGCCGCCTCAATTTCATCGCACGCACGCCGTTACCGGCAAGGCTCCCGGTCGACCCGACGTCGACGCACCCTACCGGAACGCCCATGCACAGCGACCACGCCGAACGATTGCCCGATCCTGCCAGCAGCCTGGGCGAGGGTGGTGCTGGCGAGGGCGTGACCCTGCCGGCACAGGACGCACTGCTGGATGACGTCGGCATCGGCGACAGTGCCCCCGAAGCGGCCCCGCCGCACCATCGCCTGCCGCAGATCGCACTGCCTGACAACGTCGTGCTGAAGGGCGCGGTGCAGACGCTGGTGGAACAGAAATCGCGACTCGATGCGCTGGCGTCGCAGGGCCAGCTGGCCGGCCTGCTGCCGCCGGAATGGCAGGGCAACGGCGTACGCGCCATCGAGCTGTCCAACTTCATCCAGGGCGTGCTGCCGTTCCTGCAGCCGGGAGAACGTGGCGAGACCGCGGCCGCACGCCTGCCGGTGCGTCATGTGCTGGGCGACGACAGCCGTTGGGGCCTGCCGGATGTGGCCGAACCGAAGTCGCTGGCGTGGTACCTGGCCAGTGACGAACGCGCCACTGCGGGCGGCAGGGACGTGGCCGAAGCCTTTCTGGTCGGGGCGCTGGGCGTGGCGTGGATGCAGGAGGGGCGCAGCCGCGCGGGCTTCCTGCGTGCCGTGGGGCAGGACAGCCTGGCCGCGCGGGTGACCATGCTGGGCTATCCGGCGGCCACCGAGCTGGCGCTGTACAGCGTGGTCGCGCATGGCCAGTCGCAGGTCTGGTGCGTGCACGCTCGCCGTCGCATGCGTCCACTGGTCGCGCCATGGCTGAGCGTGCCGCTGTTGACGGCGTACGGGGTGCCCGCACCGGTGCCATGGCCGTCCGCGTTCCCGCCCGTGGACGCCGTTGCCGAGGCGCTCGCGACCGCGCGCCAGGGACGCGCGCTGCCCGAGGTGGATCTGGGCAAGGTGGTGGCGAAGATGGCCGAAGACGCAGCCGGCGAAGCATGGCAACCGGTCAGCCTGCTGCAGCTCAACACGTGGTCGCCGCGCTGGCATTTCTTCCTCGGCACCTTCCTCGGCGTGCCGTCGCTGCTGCTGGTGGCTGCCGCGCTGGCTCTGCCGGGGGCGGTCGAAGCGGCCACGGTTGCCGCGTCGCTGGGCTTTGCCGGTGGCGCGATCGGTGCACTCGCAGTGCCGTGGATCCATGCGCGGCGCAAGCACCTGAGCTGAACCGTGCTGTCCTGAGACCGGGGCCGAGCCCCGGCGGCACGCCTCAGACGCCTTCGCCCATCCGTTCCAGGCCATCGCCCGCCAGGCGCAGGATCAGCGTCTCCAGCAGCTGTTCCTCCTCCTCGCTCAGCACCGACATCAGCTTGCGGGTAATCTCGATCACCAGCGGCGCGATGGTCTCGTACACCTCGAAGCCCGCTGCCGACAGGGCCAGGACCGAGCGGCGACGGTCGTCGCCATGGGTCTCGCGCTTGATGAAGCCACGCTCGAGCAGGCGCGCCACCGCGCGGCTGACCGCCACCTTGTCCATCGCCGTGCGGTCGGAGACCTCGCTGGCCGACGACCCGGGATACAGCGCCAGGATGGTGATGACCCGCCATTCCGGAATGGCCAGACCGTAGCGATCACCGTACAGCTTGGCGATGTTGCCGCTGACCCGGTTGGACAGCACGCTCAGCCGGTAGGGCAGGAACTGTTCCAGGTCGAGCAGGACGTGCGATGCACGCAGGCGTGTCGAAGCGGGATCGGCGGGGCTCATGTTGCGGTGCACCTTGCTGGTGGTTTCAAGTGTAACTATAAGGGTTGGGTCCAGACCCTGCATTCTCGCCGGGTCGTTACCTGCCCGCACCTGGTTTGTACCGATGCGGTACCGATTCGGAGCCCCGCCATGAATACCGCAGTCCAGCCCTCCTCGCATCCCAATCCGGGCATGCAAGTCACCACCTTCGAGAACCCGATGGGCATCGATGGTTTCGAGTTCGTCGAGTTTGCTGCCCCGGCCGGCCGCGGCCAGGAGCTGCACGACTACTTCCGCAGGATGGGCTTCACGGCGGTGCTCAGGCACAAGCAGCGTCCGATTACCGTCTATCGCCAGGGCGACGTCAACTTCCTGGTCAATGAAGACCCGGATTCGTTCGCTGCCGACTTCGCCGAAAAGCATGGTCCGTGCGCCTGCGGCTTCGCCATCCGCTTCAAGAAGCCGGGCCAGGAGGTCTACCAGACCGCGCTGGGCAACGGTGCCGAGGCCATCGGCTTCAAGCCGGACAGCAAGGCGGTCGGCGCGCCGGTCATCAAGGGCATCGGTGACTGCATGCTGTACCTGGTCGACCGCTATGGCAGCGCCGGCAGCATCTACGACGGCGACTACGAGCCGATCGCCGGCGTCGATCAGCATCCGGTGGGCTTCGGCCTGACCTTCATCGACCACCTGACCCACAACCTGTACTTCGGCAACATGCAGCAGTGGTCGGACTACTACGAGCGGCTGTTCAACTTCCGCGAGATCCGCTACTTCGACATCAAGGGCCTGAAGACCGGCCTGGTGTCCAAGGCCATGACCGCGCCGGACGGCATCGTGCGCATTCCGCTCAACGAATCGTCCGATCCGAAGAGCCAGATCAACGAATACCTGGACGCCTACAAGGGCGAGGGCATCCAGCACATCGCCTGCTTCACCGAGAACATCTACGAGACCGTCGAGGCGATGCGTGCGCAGGGTGTGGATTTCCTCGACACGCCGGACACCTACTTCGACGTGATCGACCAGCGCGTGCCGAACCATGGCGAGGACGTGCCGCGCCTGGCGAAGAACAAGATCCTGATCGACGCCGATCCGGAAACCCACCAGCGCAAGCTGCTGCAGATCTTCACCCAGAACTGTATCGGCCCGATCTTCTTCGAGATCATCCAGCGCAAGGGCAATGAAGGTTTCGGCGAAGGCAACTTCACTGCGCTGTTCGAGAGCATCGAGCGCGACCAGATCCGCCGCGGCGTGCTGTAACGTTTCAGACCTGCACCCTCAGCGGTAGCGCCGGGCCATGCCCGGCGGCTTTCCGTTCCGGCCTTGCCGTTCCAGGAGCCCCCATGTCCACCTCCATCACCGCCCGTGGCTACCAGTCCGGTTTCGGCAACGAATTCGCCACCGAAGCCGTGGCCGGCGCGCTGCCGGTCGGGCAGAACTCGCCGCAGAAGGTGGCCCATGGCCTGTATGCCGAGCAGCTGTCCGGCACCGCCTTCACCGCGCCGCGCGGCAGCAACCGGCGCAGCTGGCTGTACCGGATCCGCCCGGCGGTGACCCATGGTGAGTTCACCCCGTTCGCGCAATCGCGCCTGCAGTGCGATTTCGGCTCGCAGCCGGCCTCGCCGAACCAGCTGCGCTGGAGCCCGCTGCCGCTGCCGGAACTGCCCACCGACTTCGTCGAAGGGCTGTACACCATGGGAGGCAATGGTTCGCCGGATGCCCACGCCGGCGTCGGCATTCATCTGTATGCCGCGAACCGGGACATGGTTGGCCGCTACTTCTACGATGCCGACGGCGAACTGCTGATCGTGCCCCAGCTGGGTGGCCTGCGCCTGCTGACCGAGCTGGGCGTGATCGAGATCGAACCGCAGCAGATCGCGGTGATTCCGCGTGGCGTGCGCTTCCGCGTCGAGCTGCCTGATGGCCCGAGCCGGGGCTACATCTGCGAGAACTACGGCGCCCTGCTGAAGCTGCCCGATCTGGGGCCGATCGGCGCCAACGGCCTGGCCAATCCGCGCGACTTTGAAACCCCGCATGCGGCCTTCGAGGACCTCGACGGTGAGTTCGAACTGATCGCCAAGTTCGAAGGACGCCTGTGGCGCGCGCCGATCGACCATTCGCCGCTGGACGTGGTCGCCTGGCACGGCAATTACGCGCCGTACCGCTACGATCTGCGCCGCTTCAACACCCTCGGTTCGATCAGCTACGACCACCCGGACCCGTCGATCTTCCTGGTACTGCATTCGCCCAGCGACACAGCAGGGACCAGCAACATGGATTTCGCCATCTTCCCGCCGCGCTGGCTGGTGGCGCAGAACACCTTCCGACCACCGTGGTTCCACCGCAACATCGCCAGCGAGTTCATGGGCCTGGTGCACGGTGCCTACGATGCCAAGGCCGAAGGCTTCGTGCCGGGCGGCGCCTCCCTGCACAACTGCATGAGCGGCCACGGACCGGATGCACCGACCTTCGACAGGGCCTCCAGTGCCGATCTGTCCAAGCCTGACGTGGTCAAGGACACCATGGCCTTCATGTTCGAGACCCGCGCGGTGATCCGCCCGACCGCCCAAGCGCTTGATGCCGGGCACCGGCAGGCCGATTACCAGCAGTGCTGGGCAGGGTTGCGCAACAACTTCCGATGAGCCTCATGCGGCATCGGTGAAGGCGTCGCAGTGCTCCAGCGGCAGGACTTCCAGCAGCCGCTGCCGTACGCGTTCGCAGTAGCCTTCGGAGGTCAGCGTGGGCAGTACCTGCAACGCCGAGTGCAGCACCTGCAGCACATCGGTCTGCGCACGTGCCTGCTGCAGGTCGCGGAACAGCGCCGCTGCCTGTGGATGCCGCTGCAGCTCCAGGATACCCAGCACATAGATCCGTGAGGCGACCAGCGAGCGACGCCGTTCGATCGGCGTGGCCGCGGTCGCGGGTGCCTGCGGCCGTGCAGGGGTGGGCCCGGATGCCGCCACTGCGGGAGGAGGGGCGTCGGCTTCCAGATAGCCGGCATGGATCAGCTGGATCAACATGGCCGGCGTCTCCTGGCCCATCAGCCCGCTCAGCTCGGTGACGCTGCGCTGGCCATCGCACAGGATCAGCAACCGCCGCTGGCGCATGTCCAGCGGCGCGCGGTGCGCCTGCAGCGCGGTTCGGGCGAGATCGGTCTTGCGCGGTTGCATGGATGGGACAGCCAGGACGGTGCACGCCGAGCCTGAACGAAGGCGATGAAACAGCGATGACAATGCAGCGCCTGCACGCGGCCTGCGGTAGCGTCCGCCCATCCCTCCTGGAGCGACACCGATGAAGCTGCTGCCATTGGCTGGCCTGATGCTGCTGTCCCTGACCGCCTGTGGCGGTGGTTCGGACAAACAGGGAGCGGCCGGCAGCGGCAGCGACTCGCCGGCCGAGACCGCCAGTGCCACCGGCCCGGCGCAATCGGCCGATCCGGACCTGGCGTCACGGCCGGCCAACGATGCCCGCGCCGACAGCCCCGCGCGCTTGGACGGTTTCGGCGGGGTGGCGCTGGGTGCGGGCATCGCCGAGGTGCGCAGCGGCTTCGGCGCGCCGCTGCAGGGGCTGGGCAGCGATGCGGCAGGCAGGCCATTGCCGGCCGACGACGGCAACGAGGACTGCTATTTCCTGCGTCCGCAGCAGGCCGATGACCCACGCCTGATGATCGAAGGCCGCAAGCTGGTCCGCTATGACGTGCGCAGCGCCGCCATCACCGCGCCGGGCGGCGGCAGGGTCGGCATGACCCTGGGCGAGTTGCAGGTGCTGTATCCGGAGCGTGCCGATGTCGGTCCCGACAAGTACGACGACAAGGCCCAGCACCTGCGCGTGCGTCCGGCGCAGGAAGGTGCGGCGGTGATCGATTTCGCCCTGGGGCCCGACGGCCGGGTCAGCGCGTGGCGGGTCGGCCAGACCCCGCAGGTCGATTACACCGAAGGTTGTGGCTGATCCTTGATGCAGCGCCCAGCCTCGCGGCCGGGCCAAGCGTAGAATCGCGCGACGACCGCTGGGGGAGTGCTCGATGATCGCCATTGCCATCGCCTGGTTTCTGCTTGGCCTGCTGCTGCTGGGGCTCGGCGGAGACTCCATCGTCAAGGCCGTTTCCGGCCTGGCCCAGCGCTTCGGTGCCCGCCCGTTCACGGCGGGTCTGCTGCTGCTCGGCGTGGCGACGTCGATGCCGGAGCTGGTGGTCAACGCCCGCGCGCTGGCCGTGGGCCAGCCGGAACTGGCGCTGGGCAACGCGGTGGGCAGCAGCATCGCCAACCTGGGCCTGACCCTGGCGATCGCGGCGATCGCGGCCCCGTTGCTGCTGCGCGCGCGCCTGCAGGCCGTGCTCTGGTGGTCGCTGCTGGGGGCCGGCGTTCTGTTGATCCTGTTCGGGCTGGATGGCCGCCTCGCGCGCTGGGAAGGTGTCGTGCTGCTGGCCGGCTTCGTCGTCATGCAGGCCGTGCTGATGCGCCGTGGCCGCAGTGAGACCGCCGATGTGCAGGCGGCCATCGCACGATCGGCGCTGAGCCGCACCAGCCTGCCGTTGAATATGCTGCGTGTGCTGGTGGCTGTGGTGGCCCTTTACTGGGGGGCGCGGCTGGTCGTTGGCGCGGCGGCCGACTTCGGCGTCGCACTTGGATGGACGCCGCTGCTGGTCGGCCTGCTGCCGCTTGCGATCGGCACGGCCTTGCCGGAGGTGGCCACCGCCATCGCCGCCGCGCGGCGTGGCCATGGCGACATGGTGCTGGGCCACGTGCTCGGCTCCAGCGCGGTCAATCTGCTGCTGGTGATCGGCGCGATGGCGGCGCTGCAGCCGCTGGCCCTGCCGGCATCGTTCGTGCGCCTGGAACTGCCCGCGCTGCTGGCTTTTGCCCTGGTGCTGTATCCGATGCTGCGTGGCGACCTGAAGATCAGCCGTGGCGAAGGCGTGATCCTGCTGGTGGCGTTCGTCGGCTGGTTCGTATTGGAACTGCTGCTGGTGGGTGCACCGGCACTGTAGCGCCGAGCCCATGCACGGCTCGGCAGCAGATCCCCGCCCTGAGTGAATGCGGGGAGTCGTGTGATCAGCGTGTCGGGCTCTGCTCTTCTTTCCGCGCCGGCTCCGGCGGCGGCAGCTGCTCTTCGGCAGCCCGTTCGTTGCCTGGCAGGGTAGGACGGGTTTCCATCAGCAGCGACAACGCGGCCTTGGCCATCATGTGCGCGCTGATCGGCGCGGTGATGAACAGGAAGACGGTGATCAGCAGCTCGCGCGGCTGCGGATCCTGGCCGAGGAAGATGTGGTAGCAGACCGAACACACCAGCACGCAGCCCACGCCCAGCGTGCTGGCCTTGGTCGGCGCATGCAGCCGCTTGAAGAAGGTCGACAGCTTCACCAGGCCCAGCGCACCGACCAGGATGAAGAAGCAGCCGAACAGCAGCAGGACCGACAGGCCGATCTGGATCGCGGTGATCATTCGACGATGTCCCGGCGCAGCACGAACTTGCTCAGCACCACGGTGCTGCCGAAGCCGAGCATGGCGATCACCAGTGCGGCCTCGAAGTAGATCGGCGAGTTGAGGTACATGCCGAACAGCATCAGTTCGGCGATGGCAGTCACTGAAAGTGTGTCCAGGGCGAGGATGCGGTCAGGCACGCTCGGGCCGCGCAGCAGGCGCCAGGTCGCCAGCAGCATGGCCAGTCCGACCACGTGCATGCATACCACCAGGGTGGTCTGGATGACTTCAAAACCGGTCATGGGAAGATCTCCATCAACGGGGCTTCGTAACGTTGCTTGATCGTGTCGATCAGCGCCTGTGGATCCTCCAGGTGCAGCACGTGCACCAGCAGGAACCTGCGGTCGTCGCTGAGTGCCGCCGACACCGTACCCGGGGTCAGGGTGATCATGCTGGTCAGCGCGGCGATGCCGTGGATGTTGGCGATGTCCAGCGGCAGCCAGATGAAGCCCGGATGGATGTTCTTCTCCGGGCCGAGCACCTGCAGGGCCACCCGGATGTTGGACATCAGGATGTCCCACAGGGTGACGCACAGCAGCTTCGGTACCGGGCGCAACGTGCCGATGCGGGCGAACTCGCGGTCCAGGCGCGCGGCGAACAGCGGCACGACCACGCCCAGCACAAGGCCCAGCACGATCTGGCCAAGGTTGAAGCTGTCGGACATCAGCAGCCAGAACGCCACCACCATCATGCTCAGTGCGGGCGACGGTACCAGGCGGCGGAAAAGGGGGCGTTGCGCGGTCATGGCTGGCGGATCTCCGGTGTGGTCGCGCGCAACTGCTGCACGTACTCGCCCGGCTGCAGCAGCTGGGCGGCGGTGGCGTCGGTATGGCGCATCAGCGGGGCGGCGGCCAGGGTCATGCCGATGCCGTAGGCCAGCAGGATGCAGGCAGCGAACAGCTCGACCCTGCGCAGCTTGGCCTTGCGGGGCGGCGGCGCGTCCGGCTCGGGCAGCGGCACGCGCCAGAACAGGCGGATGCCCCCTCGGGTCAGGCCCATGATGACCAGCAGGCTGCTGACCAGCACGGCCGTCCATACCGCGCCGGTGTACTGCGCCGGCATCCCGGCCAGCAGGGCGGCCTTGGCCAGGAAGCCCGACAGCGGCGGAAGTCCGGCGACCGACACGGCGCCGATCAGGAACAGTACCGCCGGCGTTTCCTTGCCCGGCATCGGTGCGATCACTTCCTTGCGGTCGCTGGCACCGCCGCGTCGGCGCCGGATCAGGTCGGCCACCAGGAACAGCGCGGCAGCGACGAAACTGCTGTGTGGCAGATAGTACAGACCGGCGGAGAGCACCTTCGGCGTGCCCACCGAGAAGGCAATGAACAGGGTCGCGGCCGAGACGATCACCAGGTAGGAGATCAGCACGCGCAGGCGCGCGGCGGCCAGCGCGCCCAGGCCGCCCAGTACCAGCGTGGCCACGCCGGCCCACAGCAGCCAGTCGCGTCCGTATCCGGCCATCGCGCCGGCGTCCTCGCCGAACCACAGCATCTGCACGCGCAGCACGGCGTACAGGCCGACCTTGGTCATGATCGCAAACAGCGCAGCGACCGCAGCAGGTGCGCGCGCGTACGATTCGGGCAGCCAAAGGTACAGCGGCATCAGCGCGGCCTTGGCGCAGAACACCAGCAGCAGCAGGCCCATCGTGGCCTTCACCAGGGTCAGCTGTGCCGGCGGAACCTCGGCGATGCGCTGCGACAGCTCCGCCATGTTCAACGAGCCGAGCGAGGCGTACAGCAGGCCGAGTGCGATCAGGAACAGCGTCGATGCGGTGACATTGAACACCACGTAGTGCAGGCCGATGCGCATGCGCAGGCCACGGCCGCCGCTCAGCAGCAGGCCGTAGGAAGCGATCAGCATCACCTCGAAGAACACGAACAGGTTGAAGATGTCGCCGGTGAGGAACGCACCGTTGAGGCCGACCAGCTGGAACTGGAACAGCGCATGGAAGTGCGGCGCGCGCCGGTCCCAGCCCGAGCAGGCATGCAGCAGGCAGGGGATGGCCAGCAGCAGGGTGGTCAGCAGCATCCACGCCGACAGCCGGTCGGCCACCAGCGCGATGCCCAGGCGCGAGGGCCAGTCACCCAGCAGGTAGACGCGGATGTCACCGCCTGCCGTATCGGCGAACAGCAGCCCGACCACCACGGCCAGGGCCGCCAGTGCCGTCCAGGCCACGGTCCGCTGTACCTTCGGACCATAGCGGCGATGCTCGACGAACAGTGACAGTGCGGCGCCGAGCAGGGGAACCAGGATCGGCAGGATCACCAGATGGTTCATGCGCGGTCCTCGCCCTGGCGCGGCGGCGCATCGTCATCGGGCTCGTGCGCGTCCACGTGGTCGCTGTGGTTGTCGCTGCGGCTGCGCATGGCCAGCACGATGCTCACTGCGGTCATCGCGAAGGCGATCACGATGGCCGTCAGTACCAGCGCCTGTGGCAACGGGTCGGTGTAGTTGCCCAGGTGGCTTTCGACGCCTTCCTGCAGCACCGGTGCCTTGCCCTGCACCAGGCGCCCACCGGCAAAGATCAGCAGGTTGGTGGCGTAGGACAGGAAGGTCATGCCAAGGATCACGTCGAAGCTGCGCGCCCGCAGCAGCAGGTACACGCCGATGGCGGTCAGCACGCCGATCGCGGTGGCCAGGGCCAGTTCCATCAGTGCATCTCCCCGGTGCGGGCCGAACGGCGTTGCAGATCGATCTCGCCCTTGCGGGCGGTGCGGGTTCGAGAGGGCTTGACCGTGCCCATCATCGACAGCATCAGCATGGCGCCACCGAACACCACCAGGTACACGCCGATGTCGAAGCCGATCGCGCTGGCCAGCGGCACGTCGCCGATCAGCGGCAGGTGCAGGTCGAGGTGCCCGCTGGTCAGGAACGGCACGCCGAACAGCATCGAAGCACTGCCACTGAGCAGGGCGATCAGCAGGCCGGTACCGATGCACCGGATGTAGTCGAAGCCGAAGCGCGACTCCACCGATGCCGTACCCTGGATCACGTACTGGATCAGCAGCGGCACCGCCAGTACCAGGCCGGCGATGAACCCGCCGCCCGGGGCGTTGTGACCGCGCAGGAACAGGAAGATGGAGACCGTCAGCGTCAGCGGGAACATGATCTGCGCCAGGTCGGCCGGTACCGGCAGCTTGATCGGCGGCCCGGGCATGATCTGCTCCGGGGCCATCCGCGTGCGGCGCAGCAGCGCGTGCACCACCAGCGCGGCGATGCCGAACACGGTGATCTCGCCGAAGGTATCAAAGCCGCGGAAGTCGACCAGGATCACGTTGACCACGTTCTGGCCATACGCTTCGGGCAGGGCACGCGCCACCAGCTCACCGGCCATGGTGTTCGGCGGCAGGGTCATCGCGGTATAGGCCAGCGCGCCGAGACCGGAACCGGCGATGACCGCGATCAGCGCGTCGCGGCGCTTGCGCCAGCGCGGCCGCTCCGGTCCGGACTGCGCGGGCAGATAGTTCATCCCCAGCAGCATCAGGACCAGGGTCACCATCTCCACCAGCAGCTGGGTCAGTGCCAGATCCGGTGCCGACAGGAACACGAAGGTCAGCGCCACCATCAGGCCGACGCCGCCCACCAGCAGCACCGCCAGCAGGCGCTGCTTGTACACACGCAGCGTGGCGATCGCGCAGCCCATCATCACCGGCCACAACGCCCAGCCCAGCAGTGGAATCGGCTGCGGCGCGGTCCAGTTCGGGGACGCCGGGTTCGCCACGAACGGCGCGGCGGCCACCACGATCGCGACCAGCACCAGGCCCAGCAGCATCCGCTGCAGGCTGCCGTTGGCAATGCCGTTGGTCAGGCGCATGGCCAGTGCGGAAACCGCATCCAGCTGCGCATGGAACACGTTGCGGCCGGTGGTGGTATTGGTCACGGCGTGCAGGTTGATCAGCTTGCGCAGGCCAAAGTACAGGGCGATACCGCCCACCACGCCGATCGCGCTCATCGCCAGCGGCAGGTTGAAGCCATGCCATACCGACAGGCTGTACTCGGGCATGGCGCTGCCGAGGATGGAGGCGGCAGCGGCATGCAGGACCGGCGCCACCGTCAGCGCGGGCGCGATGCCGACTGCCACGCAGACCACCACCAGCAGTTCCACCGGTACCTTCATCCAGCGCGGCGGTTCATGGGGAACGCGGTCCAGCCCGTGCGGGCCGGGGCCGAAGAAGGTGTCGTGCACGAAGCGCAGGCTGTAGGCCACGCCGAACACGCCGGCCAGCAACGCCGCGATCGACACCGCCATGCGCATGGTCTCGGTGCCGCCGGCGCTGATCGCCTCGGCGAACAGCATTTCCTTGGACAGGAAGCCGTTGAGCAGCGGAATGCCGGCCATGGCCAGCGAGGCGATGATCGCCAGTGCGCTGGTGAAGGGCATCAGTTTCCGCAGTCCGCCCAGCTTGCGCATGTCGCGGGTGCCGGTCTCATGGTCGATGATGCCGGCGGCCATGAACAGCGAGGCCTTGAAGGTGGCGTGGTTGAGGATGTGGAACACGCCGGCGACCACCGCCATCGGCGTGGACAGGCCGAACAGCAGGGTGATCAGGCCCAGGTGGGAGATCGTTGAATACGCCAGCAGCCCTTTCAGGTCGTGCTGGAAGATCGCGTTCCAGGCGCCGATCAGCAGGGTCAGCGCGCCGATGCCGCTCACCGTATAGAAGAACAGGTCACTGCCGGCCAGTACCGGATGCAGGCGCGCCAGCAGGAACACGCCTGCTTTGACCATGGTGGCCGAGTGCAGGTAGGCCGAGACCGGTGTCGGTGCCGCCATCGCATGCGGCAACCAGAAATGGAACGGGAACTGGGCGCTCTTGGTGAAGATGCCGGCCAGCACCAGGAACAGGGCATAGGGATACAGCGCGCTGGCGCGGATCTGTTCACCGGCCGCCAGCACCACATCCAGGTCGAAGCTGCCGACGATGCGCCCGATCAGCAGCACGCCACCGAGCAGGGCCAGCCCGCCGCCGCCGGTGATCACCAGCGCCATGCGTGCGCCCTCGCGCGCGTCCTGGCGATGCGACCAGAAGCCGATCAGCAGGAACGAGCTGATGCTGGTCATTTCCCAGAAGATCATCAGCAACAGCAGGTTGCCCGACAGCACCATGCCGAGCATGGCGCCCATGAACAGCAGCAGGTAGCAGTAGAAGCGGTGGGCGTTGTCCTGCGCACTGAGGTAATAGCGCGCGTACAGCACCACCAGTGCGCCGATGCCCAGCACCAGGCCGGCAAACATCCAGGCCAGGCCGTCCAGCCGCAGATGGAAGTCCAGGCCGATCTGCGGCAGCCAGGGCAGCAGGGTGCGGACGATCTGGCCGTCGAGCACCGCCGGGGTCAGCCAGCCGAGAATGGCCAAGCCGCCCAACGGCGCCAGCGCCGCCAGCCAGGCAGCAGTCGAGCGCGAACTACGGGGGAAGGCCGCAACAGCCGCTGCCATCAGGAACGGCAGGGCCAGCAGCAGAGGCAGGCTGGGGAGCATGCAGGGAATCCATGATTCACGAGCAGGTCAGTGAGGATAACAGGCTGCGAAATGTCGCCGAAAGCCATCGAACGGCGATCAATTGCCTGTAACGTTCGCTGATTCATTTTTTTGCAGTGCAGCATCTGCTCCGCGGTGCCGGCAGGGGCTGCACCCTACGCCCGCGCACGGCGACCGCAGGCCCTGTCGCACAGGGGCTGCCGCTGCGACAGGCGCTCAGGCAAAGGGCTGAGCGTGCAGGCTGGCAGGCCGGCAGTGGACCGCAGGTGAGGAAACCCGCCCGTTCAGGAAGCGAGGGTGACGCTCGCCCGGAGGCGTGTCAGTAGCGCCAGTCGAGCCTGCGATAGAGCTTGGCCATCACCCAGGCCGGGCCGATCAGCAGGTAAGTCAGGTCGGTCAGGAAGCTGGGCTTGCGGCCCTCGAACTTGTGCCCGATGAACTGCGCGATCCAGGCCACGACGAACACCGTCACCGCCAGCCAGAACAGGTTGTGCAGGCCGATCTCGGCTTCCAGCAGGCGGCACAGGCAGCCGAACACGAAGAACTGGATGAGCATGCCGATGCCCAGCGGACGCGACAGCTTGTTGTAGAAGCACCAGGCACTGAACATCGCGAACGCCGACCAGATGCCGTACTGGAACCAGGTGATCAGGGGGGGCAGGCACCACAGCAGGGCCACGGCCGACCACAGGATGGCCGGTACCGCGACCACGTGGATGCGCTGGTTGATCGTATTGCGGTGATCGTCGGAGTAGCTGGCGAAGTAGCGGTCGATCGGCCGCGCGAGCTCGGTGGTGGTCTGCATGCTTCTTCGCTTCCTCCGGTGAGGCCGACAGCATACTCCCGGGCGCCTTCGCACAGCGCCACCCTGGGCGCTGCCGGGCAGGACGCCCCCGGTCGCTGCGACCGGGGGCGCAGGGGATCAGTCGACGCTGATCCCGGCCAAACGCTGCAGCGCCTCGGCGTACTTGGCGCGGGTGCGCTCGATGATCTCCGCCGGGATGTTCGGGCCCGGGGCGGTCTTGCCCCAGTCCAGCGTCTCCAGGTAATCGCGCACGAACTGCTTGTCGTAGCTGGGCGGGCTGGTGCCCACTTCGTACTCGTCGGCCGGCCAGTAACGCGATGAATCCGGCGTCAGCATCTCGTCCATGATGTACAGGCGGCCGTCGGCATCGGTGCCGAACTCGAACTTGGTGTCGGCCAGGATGATGCCGCGCTCGCGGGCGTAATCGGCGGCGAACTTGTAGATGCGCAGGGTGGCATCGCGCACGCGCTCGGCCAGTTCGGCGCCGACCTGCCGCACCATCGCATCGAAATCGATGTTCTCGTCATGGTCGCCCACCGCGGCCTTGGTCGAGGGGGTGAAGATCGGTTCGGGCAGCTGCTCGGCCTGGCGCAGCCCATCGGGCAGGTCGATGCCGCTGACCTTGCCGGTGCGCTGGTAGTCCTTCCAGCCGCTGCCGATCAGGTAGCCGCGGGCGATCGCTTCCACCGGCACCGGCTTCAGCTTGCGGGTGACCACGGCGCGCCGGGCGTACAGCGCCGGGTCCACGCCTTCAGGCAGCACGCTGGCCACGTCGATGCCGGTCAGGTGATTGGGCATCAGGTGCGCGGTCTTGGCGAACCAGAAATTGGAGACCTGGCAGAGCATTTCGCCCTTGCCCGGGATCGGGTCGGGCAGCACCACGTCGAACGCCGACAGGCGATCGGTGGCGACCATCAGCAGGTAGTCGCCCGGCGGGGTCCCTGCAGGCAGCCGCTCGCGCGGGATATCGAACACATCACGCACCTTGCCGCGGTGGCGCAAGGGCAGGCCGGGGAGATCGGATTGCAACAGCGTGGTTGGCACGGGCACTCCTGGGGCGTTGTCGATACGGCTGCCCAACGGACCCGGCGGGCCCGCTGACCAGCGGGCGGCCTAGTGTAAAGCCGTCCGGGCCCGCTGTGACGTAAAATGAGCGTCCATTTCGTCGGTCGACCCCGGAGCGCCATGCGCTGGTACGGAAAACTGCTCGGATTCATCGCCGGCGCCCTGCTGTTCCGGCCCAATCCGCTGTTCGGCGCGGTGGTCGGCCTGCTGATCGGCCATGCCTTTGATTCGGATTGGTTCCGCCTGAACAAGGAGAACCCGTACCGGGAGCTGGGGCTGACCTCCGAGGCCACCGATGCCGAGGTCGAGCGCGCCTACCGCAAGCTGATCTCGCAGTACCACCCGGACAAGCTTGGCGGCGCCGCCCCCGAGCTGCAGCAGCAGGCCGAGCAGAAGTCGCGGCGCATCAACGCCGCCTACGACCGTATCAAGACCCTGCGCAAGCGCTGACCCCTTTCCCCTCGTTGCAAGGCCCGGCCATGTCCCACTGCCTCATCGCCCCCTCCATCCTGTCCGCCGATTTCGCCCGCCTCGGCGAGGAAGTCGACAACGTCCTGGCCGCCGGTGCGGACTGGGTCCACTTCGACGTGATGGACAACCATTACGTACCCAACCTGACCATCGGCCCGATGGTCTGCCAGGCACTGCGCAAGCACGGCGTGACCGCGCCGATCGACGTGCACCTGATGGTCGAGCCGGTCGACCGCATCATCCCGGACTTCGCCGAAGCCGGTGCCACCTACATCAGCTTCCATCCGGAGGCCAGCCGCCACGTGCACCGCACGATCCAGCTGATCCGTTCGCTGGGCTGCAAGCCGGGCATCGTGCTGAACCCGGCCACGCCGGTGGACATCCTCGACTGGGTGCTGGATGACCTGGACCTGGTGCTGCTGATGTCGGTCAACCCGGGATTCGGCGGCCAGGCCTTCATTCCTTCGGCGCTGGACAAGCTGCGCGTGGTCCGCCAGAAGATCGATGCCAGCGGCAAGGACATCCGCCTGGAAATCGACGGTGGCGTGAAGGCCGACAACATCGGCGAGATCGCGGCTGCGGGCGCCGACACCTTCGTCGCCGGCTCGGCCATCTTCAATGCCAAGACCCCCTACCAGGACGTGATCGCGCAGATGCGCGCCAACGTCGCTGCGGCGCGGGGCTGAGGCATGAGCACGGTGGCCGTGTTGAACATCCGCCCGGCCACTGCCGCCGACGCGGGCCTGATCCTGCGCTTCATCCGTGAGCTGGCCATCTATGAGCGGGCCGAGCATTCGGTGCAGACCGACGAGATCGGCATCGCCGAAAGCCTGTTCGGTCCCGACGCAACTGCCCGCGCGCTGATCTGTGAAGCCGATGGCGAGGCCATCGGCTATGCGGTGTATTTCTACAACTACTCCACCTGGCTGGGCCGCAAGGGCATCTACCTGGAAGACCTGTATGTCAGCCCGCAGCAGCGGGGCGCGGGCGCTGGCAAGGCGCTGCTGAAATACATCGCGCGGCAGGCGGTCGCCGAAGGCTGCGGTCGCTTCGAATGGTCGGTGCTGGACTGGAACACGCCGGCCATCGAGTTCTACACCGCAGCGGGCGCGAAACCGCAGGATGAGTGGACCGTATACCGGCTGCAGGGCCAGGCGCTGCACGATTTCGCCAACGGCTGACGATCGCGCCCGGGTGCGACTTCAAAAAAAAGGCCACGCCCATCGTTGGCGTGGCCTTGCTGCATGCGTGGGAGGCTGATCCTGCCTCCATCCGTCGTCCCTGCTATGGCCTTCCATTCTCCGGGAGCTGAATGACACGCATGTGACATTCACTGCCGGCAAACGGTGCGTTGCTAGCCTGTGCCACCCCACACCGGAATCCCCGCATGACCGCACCGCGCTGGCGCCTGATCCTCAACGGCAAGTCCGCAGGCAATGACGAGCTGCGCGACGCGGTGCGCCATTGGCGGGAGCGGGGCGTGCAGCTGGAGGTACGGGTGACCTGGGAGGAAGGTGACGCCGAGCGTTACGTGGCCGAGGCCATCGACCACGGGGTAGACGTGATCGTGGCGGCAGGCGGCGACGGCACGCTCAGTGCGGTGGCCGAAACGCTGGCCCACCGCGATGAATCCGCCGATGCCCTGCCTTCGCTGGCGTTGGTCCCGATGGGCACCGCCAATGACTTCGCCACCTCGGCGAACATTCCGACCGAGCCGGAGGCCGCGCTCGCGCTGATCGGGCAGACCACGGCACATGCCATCGATCTGCTGCGCGTGGATGCCGATGGCACGTCCTGGTGGTGCGCCAACCTGGCCAGTGGCGGTTTCGGCACGCAGGTCACCGTGGAAACCGATGCCGGCCTGAAGAAGATGCTCGGTGGCCTGGCCTACGTGATCACCGGCATCGCCAAGCTGGGGCGGATCGAGCCGATTACCGCGCGTCTGCACGGTCCGGACTTCGCCTGGGAAGGCGGCTTCATCGCGCTGGGGATCGGCAACGGCCGGCAGGCCGGTGGTGGCCAGCAGCTGTGCCCACAGGCACTGATCGATGACGGCCTGCTGGATGTCACCGTCGTACCCGAACTGGAGGGGGAGGTGGCGTCGACGCTGGGGCAGATGCTGACAGGTGGCAAGGAAGCGGCGCTGGAACGGGTGGCCACCCGCGTCCGGCTGCCCTGGCTGCAGCTCGAGTCGGCGCAGCCACTGACCCTGAACCTGGACGGTGAGCCCGTGCAGGCGCGGCGGTTCCGCATCGACTGCGTGGCTGGCCGGGTGCGTATGCATCTGCCGGCCGATTGCCCGCTGCTGGCCACGTAAGGTGGCTGCCACGCCTGGCGCTGCGGGGTTCCACTCCCGTCCAAGCTGCGATACAGTCAAGGGGTGTCCAGCCTGACGACCCCGCATACCCTTTCTTCCGCACGCCGTTGGTGGCGATGGTGGCCCGTTGCCGTCGTCCGCCCCCATAACGCTGTGTCCCGGAAGGAAAGTCGTCTTGAACTCGCACGCTCAGTTTCAGCTGCAGGCCGCTGAAGGCCACACCCACATTCCCGTTGTCCGCGAAGTGCTGTCCGACCTGGACACGCCGCTTTCGGTCTATCTGAAGCTCGCCGACGGCCCCAATACCTACCTGTTTGAATCCGTCGAAGGCGGCGAACGCTTTGGTCGTTACTCGATCATTGGCCTGCCGGCGCGCCGCGTGTATGCCTTCCATGGCCATACGCTGACCGTGCGCGAAGACGGCCAGGTGGTGGAAACCCGCGAGGTGGCCGACCCGTTTGCCGAAGTCGAGGCGCTGCGCAGCGCCCACTCGGTGCCGAAGCTGGAGGGCCTGCCGGGCTTCACCGGTGGCCTGGTCGGCTGGTTCGGTTTCGAGTGCATCGGCTATATCGAGCCGCGCCTGGCACCGCCGGCCGGCCGCGATGAACTGGGCACGCCGGACATCCTGCTGCTGCACTCCAACGAGCTGGCGGTATTCGACAATCTCAAGGGCCGCCTGTACCTGATCGTGCACGCGGACCCGCGCGTCCACGGCGCGTTCGAGCAGGCGCAGGCGCGCCTGGATGCGCTCACCGCAAAGCTGCGTGCACCGGGTGCCGGTTATCCCGCACCGCTCAACAGCGATGTGCTGGATGAATCCGATTTCGTCTCCGGTTTCACCCGCGATGGCTTCGTCGATGCGGTCCAGCGCAGCAAGGAATACATCCGCGCCGGCGACATCTTCCAGGTGGTGCTCAGCCAGCGCCTGAGCGTGCCGTTCAACGCACGCCCGGTGGACGTGTACCGCGCGCTGCGCGCATTGAACCCGTCGCCGTACATGTATTTCCTGGATGTCGGCGACCTGCAGGTGGTTGGCTCCTCGCCGGAAATCCTGGTGCGCCTGCAGGACGGCGAAGTCACCGTACGCCCGATCGCCGGCACGCGTCCGCGCGGCGCCACCGTCGAGCAGGACCTGGCACTGGAAGCCGAGCTGCTGGCCGATCCGAAAGAACGTGCCGAGCACCTGATGCTGATCGATCTCGGCCGCAACGATGCCGGTCGCGTATCAAAGGCCGGCACGGTGGAAGTGGGCGAGCAGTTCGTGATTGAACGCTACAGCCACGTCATGCACATCGTCAGCGAGGTGACCGGGCAGCTGCAGCCGGGCTTGAGCTATGCCGACGTGCTGCGCGCCACCTTCCCGGCCGGCACCGTCAGCGGCGCACCGAAGATCCGCGCGCTGGAAGTGATCCGCGAACTGGAGCCGATCAAGCGCAATGTGTACGCCGGCAGCATCGGCTACATCGGTTGGCACGGCGATGCCGATACCGCGATCGCGATCCGCACCGCGGTGATCAAGGACGGCCGCCTGTACGTGCAGGCCGGCGCCGGCATCGTCTACGACTCGGACCCGGACAAGGAATGGGACGAGACGATGAACAAGGGCCGCGCGCTGTTCCGCGCCGTCGCCCAGGCTGCCAAGGGCCTGTAAGGCACTCCGTGCCGTGGCCTGCGCTGCGGCACCCTCCGCTGTACCTGGCCCTCTCCCTGTGCGGCACCCACGTGTACGCCCACTCCCGATAAGCGACGGAACCCGACCATGTTGTGGATGATCGACAACTACGACAGCTTCACCTACAACCTCGTGCAGTACCTGCAGACGCTGGGTGCCGAGGTGAAGGTGGTGCGCAACGATGCAATGAGCGTGGATGAGATCGCCGCGCAGAAGCCCGAACGCATCGTCATTTCGCCCGGCCCGTGCACGCCCAACGAGGCGGGTGTGTCGCTGGAACTGATCCAGCGCCTCGGTCCGACCACGCCGATCCTTGGCGTGTGCCTGGGCCACCAGGGCATCGGCCAGGTCTACGGCGGCACGGTGATCCGCGCGGGCAACATCATGCACGGCAAGACTTCGCCGATCCGCCATGAAGGCAAGGGCGTCTTCGCCGGCCTGCCGGACCGCTACCAGGCTACCCGTTACCACTCGCTGGTGGTGGACAAGAACAGCCTGCCCGATGTGCTGGAAGTGACCGCTTGGACGGAGAACGACGACGGCTCGATCGAAGAGATCATGGGCCTGCGCCATCGCCACTTCCCGGTGGAAGGCGTGCAGTTCCACCCCGAATCCATCCTCACCGAACACGGCCACGCCCTGCTGCGCAATTTCCTGCAGCGACCGGCCGCCTGAGTCCAAGGAGCAATCCCGATGAGCTTCTCCCCCCAGGAAGCCTTGCACCGCACCATCGAGCACCGCGAGATCTTCTTCGACGAGATGGTCGACCTGATGCGGCAGATCATGCGCGGCGATGTTTCGCCGATGATGACGGCAGCCATCCTCACCGGCCTGCGCGTGAAGAAGGAGACCGTGGACGAAATCGCCGCGGCGGCCACCGTGATGCGTGAATTCGCCCGGCCGGTGCCGGTGGCCGATACCTCCAACCTGGTCGATATCGTCGGCACGGGGGGCGATGGTTCGCATACCTTCAACATCTCCACCTGCGCGATGTTCGTCGCGGCGGCTGCCGGCGCGCGCGTGGCCAAGCATGGCAACCGCAGCGTGTCGTCCAAGTCCGGCAGCGCCGACGCGCTGGAGGCGCTGGGCGCGGTGATCGAGCTGCAGCCGGAGCAGGTGGCCGCGGCCATCGAGCGGACCGGGATCGGTTTCATGTTCGCGCCGATCCACCACCCGTCGATGAAGGTGGTGGCGCCGGTGCGCCGCGAGATGGGCGTGCGCACCATCTTCAACATCCTCGGTCCGCTCACCAATCCGGCCAGCGCACCGTCGGTGCTGATGGGCGTGTTCCACCCCGATCTGGTGGGCATCCAGGCGCGCGTGCTGCGCGAACTGGGTACCGAGCGCGCCATGGTGGTCTGGGGCCGCGACAACATGGACGAGATCTCGCTGGGCGCCGGCACCCTGGTCGGCGAATTGCGCGCCGGCAAGGTGCGCGAGTACGAGATCCACCCGGAGGACTTCGGCATCGCCATGTCGGCCAGCCGCAACCTGCGCGTGGATGGCCCGGAGCAGTCCATCGCCCTGCTGCGCGCGGTGCTGGACAACACGCCCGGCCCCGCGCTGGACATCGTCGCGCTCAATGCCGGCGCCGCCCTGTACGTGGCCGGCGTGGCCGACGACATCGGCGATGGCCTGGCCCGCGCCCGCGCCGCGATCGCCAATGGCAGCGCCCGCCAGCGCCTGCACCAGTACATCGAGACCACCCGCGCACTGGTTGCCTGAGCGCGTGGTTCAGCCTGACCCCGTCGATGGCCGATAATGGCCGTCCTCACCGCCCCCGCACCGAACCGAAGACGATGAGCGACATCCTGCAGACGATCCTGGCCCGCAAGGCCGAAGAAGTAGCCCAGCGTCGCGCCCAGCGCCCGCTCGAGGAGCTTCAGGCCGCCGTGGCCAGCGCCCCGCCGGTACGTGGCTTCGTGCGCGCGTTGCAGGCGGCGGTGGCCAACGGCGACCCCGCGGTGATCGCCGAAGTGAAGAAGGCCAGCCCCTCCAAGGGCGTGATCCGCCCGGATTTCCGCCCGGCCGACATCGCGGTCAGCTACGAGTTCGGTGGTGCCAGCTGCCTGTCGGTGCTGACCGACGTGGATTTCTTCCAGGGCGCCGACGCCTACCTGCAGCAGGCCCGCGAGGCCTGCACGCTGCCGGTGCTGCGCAAGGACTTCGTGATCGATGCCTACCAGGTGTACGAGGCGCGCGTGCTGGGCGCTGACTGCATCCTGCTGATCGTGGCGGCGCTGGACGATACCCAGCTGGCCACGCTGTCGGAACTGGCACTGTCGCTGGGCATGGACGTGCTGGTGGAAGTGCACGACATCGACGAGCTGGAGCGTGCGCTGCAGGTGCCGGCGCCGATGATCGGCATCAACAACCGCAACCTGCGCACCTTCGAGGTCTCGCTGCAGACCACCCTGGACATGCGCCTGGCCGTGCCGCGCGACCGCCTGCTGGTGACCGAGAGCGGCATCCTCGGGCCCCAGGACGTGGCGCTGATGCGTGATGCCGGCATCCACGCGTTCCTGGTCGGCGAGGCCTTCATGCGCGTGGAAGAGCCGGGCGAGGGCCTGCGTCAGCTATTCTTCGCGGCATGAAAACGCATTACCCGACGCCACGCGCGGATGCGCCGCTGGTGGTCTTCGACTTCGATCACACCCTGTACGACGGTGATTCGGGCACGCACCTGTTCGCCTCGCTGATCAAGCGCAACCCGTTGCGCATGCTCGCGGCGCTGCTGGTCACCCCGATTGCCGGGCCTATGGTGGCGATGCTGCCGACCCGCCGTGCCGGCATTTCGATCTACGTGTGGATCGGCAGCTTCGGCCTGCATCGTGCGCGCGAGTTCAACCGGGTGATCGACGCCTACGTGATCAGGAACGAGGCGCAGATGCGCGCCAAGCTGCTGCCGCAGGCGCTGGAGGTGTTCGCCGCGCACCGTGCAAAGGGGGATCGCGTGGTGGTGGCCACGGGCGCCCCGCCCGAACTGGCCCGCGCGATCCTGGCCTTCGTTGCGCACCAGGACGTGCCGGTCATCGGCACGGAGGTCGGGCCGCGCCTGGGAGGGGTGGGGCCGACCCGTCACTGCCACAACGAAGAGAAGATGCGCATGCTGCGTGAACGTGGCTATGGCGACATCGACATTGCCTACTCCGACAGCACTGCGGATCTGCCGCTGCTGCTGGCGGCGAAGGCGCCGGTGGTGGTCAACCCGAAGCCGGGCAAGGTGGCGTTCTTCCGCAGCGTACTGCCGGCGGGCACCCGCATCCTCAACTGGGGCTGCGTCGACCGCGGCGGCGACAAGGCCTGATCCACCGGGCCCGCCGGGCATGGCCCGGCGCTACCACAACGCGGCCCACTTCCGCCGGGCGAGCGCAGCGGCCCACGATGACGCCGGGCCATGCCCGGCGGCGTGCCTCAATTCAACAACGTGCCCAATCGCTGCGCCGCTTCGCGCAGGCGCGGCAGCAGCTGGGTCTGCATCACGCCCAGACCGATACGGCCCGCCTGGGTGCCGATGTTCAACGCACCAATCACGTCACCGCTGCGCGAACGCACAGGCACTGCGATCGAGCGCAGGCCGATCTCCAGTTCCTGGTCGACCAGGGACACACCTTCGCGGCGCACCTTCTCCAGCGTGTCCAGGAAATCATCCATGCGGGTGATGGTGCGCTCGGTGCGCGGCCGCAGCGGATTGCGTTCCAGATAGCCTTCCAGCGTGTCGCGCGGCAACGCCGCGAGCAACACGCGGCCCATCGATGTGCAGTAGGCAGGCAGACGGCTGCCCGCGCGCAGTCCAATCGACATGATGCGCACGGTTTCCGCACGTGCCACGTACAGGATGTCGTCGCCGTCCAGCACGCCCAGCGAGCAGGATTCATGCACGTCGTCGCGCAGGGCGTCGAGCACCGGCTGCGCTGCGGCGGTCATCGACGACGACGCCACATAGGCACCGCCCATGCCCAGCACGCGCGGCAGCAGCACGTAGCCACGGCCCTGTTCGCCGACATAGCCCAGCTTTTCCAGCGTATACAGCACGCGCCGCACCGCGGCACGCGAGATGCCGGTATCGGTGCTGATCTGTGACATGGTCACTTCGCGCGGGTGCTGCGAGAACACGCTCAGCACGGCCAGGCCGCGACCGAGCGATGTCATGAAGTCCGGATCGCCCTGGTTGTCCTGGATCTGCTGCATCAGCTCATGGGCCAGGCCACGGTCCTGCGGCGGGGCAGGAGCGCGCTTGGGGCGACGGCTGGGAGGAACGGCGGCAGGCATGGCAGCAGCTTTCATCGGGTTCGACCTTGCATGGTAAGCGCTCGCACCAGCAACCGGTACCCGGGTAGCGCCGCCTGGCAGGCGACGCTACGGGGCAGGGTTCACCTGTGCTCGGGCAGCGCGTAGGCAATCACGTAATCGCCGCGGTCCGGCGACTGGCGGGCGCCACCGGCGGAGATCACCACGTACTGACGGCCGGTCTTTGGCGAGACATAGGTCATCGGCGTGCCCTGGCTACCCACCGGCATGCGTGCCTTCCACAGCTCATCGCCGGTACGGCTGTCGTAGGCACGCAGGTAGTAATCCTGCGTGCCCGCGAAGAACAGCAGGCCTGACTGGGTGGCCAGCGAACCGCCCAGGGTCGGCATGCCGATCGGGATCGACAGGCCCATCTTGATGCCCATCGGACCGGTGTCCTTCACCGTGCCCACCGGTACCTGCCAGACCAGTTTGCGGGTCGCCAGGTTGATCGCCGACATCGTGCCGAACGGGGGCTTCTGGCAGGGAATGCCAAGCTTGGACAGGAAGCGGTCGCGCAGCGAACCATAGGGCGTGCCGGTCTGCGAGGCCGCGCCCATTTCCACGCCGCCGTCGCCGCTGCTCATCTGCGCGCGCGGAATCAGCTTGGTCCACAGGCCCAGGCGCATGTCATTGACGAACAGATAGCCCGTGGTCGGGTCGACCGAGGCGCTGCCCCAGTTCATGCCGCCCAGCGAACCCGGCCATTGCAGCGCCAGGTCTTCGCCCGGCGGCGTGTACATGCCGTCGTAGCGGAACTGCTTGAACTGGATGCGGCACAGCATCTGGTCGATCGGGGTGGCTCCCCACATGTCCGACTCGGTCAGCGTTTCCGCGCCGATCTGCGGCAGGCCCACCGACAGCGGCTGGGTGGCGGCGTAGCGCTCGCCCTCGGCGTTGCCCTGCGGCGCCGGAATGTCGCGCACTTCGCTGATCGGCACGCCGGTCTGCCGGTTGAGCATGAAGATCTGCCCGGCCTTGGTGACCTGCAGCAGCGCCGGCAATGTGCCGCCCTTGCCGTCGGGTACATCGATCAGGGTCGGCTGCGCGGGCAGATCGTAGTCCCACAGATCGTGGTGTACGGTCTGGTACACCCAGCGTTCCTTGCCGGTGGCGACGTCGAGCGCGACCACGGCAGAGCTGTACTTGTCGTCCTGCGGCGTGCGTTCGCCGGCCCACTGGTCCGGCGTGGTGTTGCCGGTGGGCAGGTAGACCAGGCCCAGTTGCGGGTCGTAGGCCATCGACGTCCACACATTCGGCGTCGCACGGGTGTAGTGGATCGACGGATCCAGCGGCACGTCCGGGGTCTCCTTTGAAAGATCCCAGATCCAGACCAGCTCACCGGTGCGCACGTTGTACGCACGCACCACGCCGGACGGTTCACCCACTTCGATGTTGTCGGCCACCCGGCCGCCGACCACGATCAGCTCGCCCGCCACCAGCGGCGCGGCGGTGAGGGTGTAGAAACCGGGCTTGATCTCGCCCATGCCGACCTTCAGGTCGACCACCCCGTTGCTGCCAAAGTCCGGGCAAAGGGCACCGGTGTTCGCATCCAGCGCGAACAGGCGGGCGTCGATGGAGGTCATCAGGATGCGCTTCCCGCACAGCGCCGGGCCGGTGCTCGCCACGTCAGTGGCCGGCACTGGTGCCGGTGCAGCCGTCGTCGCGGCGGCCGGTGCGGTAGTCGCATCGAAATAGCCCAGGCCCCGGCAACGCTGCCAGTTCGGTGCGGTGGCCTTGGGATCGAAGGCCCAGCGCTGCTTGCCCGAATCGGCATCAACGGCGATCACCTGGTTGTGCGGGGTGCACAGGTACAGGGTGTCGCCGATCTGCAGCGGGGTGTTCTGGTCTTCGGCGCCGAAGCCGTTGCTTTCCGGTACATCGCCGGTACGCGCGGTCCAGGCCACCTGTAGCTCTTTCACATTGGCCGGGGTGATCTGGTCCAGTGCGGCAAAGCGGGTACCGGCGGTGGTATTGCCCCAGTGCATCCAGTCGCGCTGTTCAGCGCCCTTGGCCACGGGCACTACGGGGGGTGTGGTGCCCTGCGCCGCCTGCACGGGACGCGGCTGGAACGCTGCGAATGCAGTACCCAGCAGACCCACCAGCAGCACTGCAGCCACGCCATAGGCGCCGCGACCGGACACCTGGCCGCGGCTGCGGCGCAGCACCGGCCAGGCCAAGGCGACCAGCAGGGCGAGCACGGCGGGCATCACCAGGCGCGAAACCAGCGGCCAGAAATTCCAGCCGGCATCCACCAGCGCCCACAGCAGCGTGGCCACGAACGCCAGGCCGTACAGCAGCGCACCGTTCGGCCGGCGCATCACCAGCAGCACGCCGGCCACGGCAGACGCTACACCCATCAGCAGGAAGTACCAGCTGCCCCCCAGCTGCACCAGGCGTACGCCGCCGACCAGCAGAGCCAGGCCGAACAGCGTCACCAGGATGCCGAGCAGGATCACCAGCACACGGCACACGGCCGGAACCTTCGTCGTCTCGTCCACGTTGCATGAACCTCATTGCAGGAACCCGCGCGAAGGCGGGGAAGCCCCGCGCGCGCCAGGCGTGGCGGGGGCCGACGGCATCCAGGGCGGCTGCGGGCCGTGACGGCGTGCAGGCGTCGATCTGCTTATGACGCAAGGCGGGTGAATGACCGATCACGGCGATTATCGCACGCGTGTGCGATTTTTGCGTGATGCTGTGGCGCCATTGATGGAACGCAGCGGCGCGAAGATGCCGGGAACGGGCAGCGTACGGACGAACCGGTTACCCTATGCCGCCATACAAGCTGGTAGCTGCAATGACCGACGCCACCGTGGCCGTCCCCGCGTGGGCCTCGCGCCTGCGCGACATCGCCGATTTCCCCAAGCCCGGCATCCTGTTCAAGGACATCATGCCGCTGCTCGCGCACGGCGAGGACTTCCGTGATGCCATCCGCGCGATGGCCGACCGCTGGCGCGACCAGAAGCTGGACGCGGTGGTGGGTATCGAATCGCGTGGTTTCATCCTGGGCGCCGCGATGGCACTGGAACTGGGCGTCGGCTTCGTGCCGGTGCGCAAGCCGGGCAAGCTGCCCGGCCAGGTGCTGCGCGAGGAATACACACTGGAGTACCGCAGCGACTGCATCGAAGTGCATGCCGATGCGCTGGCGGCCGGCGCGCGCGTGGCGATCATCGATGACGTGCTGGCGACCGGCGGCACGCTGGTGGCCGCATTGTCGCTGGTGCGCCGGCTGGGCGTGGACGTGGTCGGTGCTGGCGTCCTGGTCGAGCTGGATGGCCTGGGTGGCCGCGCCCGTTGGCAGGCGGACCTGCCGCTGCACACCGAGCTGGTGTTCTGAGACTGTCGCCGGGCATGGCCCGGCGCTACCGGATCTGGAACTGCCGCCGGGCATGGCCCGGCGCTACCTGTCGCTGGGCCTTACATCATCCGTACGCGGAAGCGGCGGCCCTTGATCTTGCCGGCCTCCAGTTTCGCCACGGCCTTGCTGGCCTGCTCGCGCGCAATCGCCACGTAGGAGCGGGTCGGGAAGATCGCGATCTTGCCGATGAACTTGCCCGACAGGCCGGCGTCGCCGGTCAAGGCGCCGAGGATGTCGCCCGGGCGCAGCTTGTCTGTCTTGCCACCGTCGATGCGCAGGGTGCGCATCGCTGCCTGCGGCAACTCGGCGGGGCGTGACGTCGCCAGCGGCGTTTTCTGCCAGTCCAGCGAGCGCCCCATCTGTGCTTCGATCGCTTCGGCGCGGGTCTTTTCGCGGCCCGCCACCAGGCTGATGGCCAGGCCGCTGGCGCCGGCACGGCCGGTACGTCCAACGCGGTGCTGGTAGCTTTCGACATCGGTCGGCAGCTCGTAGTTGATCACCGCCGCCAGCTCTTCCACGTCCAGACCGCGCGCGGCGACGTCGCTGGCGACCAGCACGTTGCAACTGCGGTTGGCCAGGAGCAGCAGCACTTCCTCACGGTCACGCTGCTCCATGTCACCGTGCAGGGCCAGCGCCGAGAAGCCGAACTGCTGCAGCGAATGGGCGACCTCATCCACGTCCTTGCGGGTATTGCAGAACACCACCGCCGATTCGGGCGTGTACTTGAGCAGCAGGCCGGCCAGCGCCTTCTGCCGATGGGCCGGCTCGACCTCGCAGAACAGGTGGCGGATGGCCGGCGCCTGGTCAGCGCCTTCCACCGTGACTTCAACGGCATCGCGCAGCAGATCACGTGCAATGGCACGGATGCTGTCGGGGAAGGTGGCCGAGAACAGCAGGCTCTGCCGGTCCTTGTGGGTGCGTCCGGCGATTTCGCGGATGGGCTCTTCAAAGCCCATGTCGAGCATGCGATCGGCTTCGTCCAGCACCAGCGTGCGCACCGCGCCAAGATTCAGCGCGCGCTTGCGTGCCAGCTCCTGCACGCGGCCAGGGGTGCCGACCACCACGTGCGGGTCGTGGCCTTCCAGCGAAGCCAGCTGCGGTCCCAGCGGCACGCCGCCGACCAGCAGCAGCAGCTTCAGGTTGGGGATGCCGGTGGCCAGCTTGCGGATCTGCTTGCCGACCTGGTCGGCCAGTTCGCGGGTCGGGCACAGCACCAGCGCCTGCACGCGGATCAGGCTCGGATCGATCGCCTGCAGCAGCCCCAGGCCAAACGCAGCGGTCTTGCCGCTGCCGGTCGGAGCCTGCGCGATCACGTCGCGGCCATCGAGGATGGCGGGCAGGCTCTGGGCCTGCACAGGGGTCAGGGTGGTGTAGCCGAGGGCATCCAGGCCGGGCTGCAGGGCCGGGCTCAGCGGCAGGGTCGAGAAATCAGTCATGGCGCATTGTACCTGCGCGCGCGGCCGTCACCGTCTCCCGGGGCAGCGGCCGTATCGGCAGACCTGCGCTCAGTGCAGCATCGCCAGCACGCCCTGGTGGATCGCCAGGCCACCGAACAGCAGCCAGGCGAACAGGAGCAGCGCCAGCAGCAGCGGCTTCAGGCCCGCCTGGCGCAGCGCGGAGACATGGGTGGTCACGCCCAGCGCCGCCATCGCCATCGCCAGCAGCACCGTGTCCAGCTGCACCAGCGCTGCGTGAAGTCCGGCGGGCAGCAGCTGCAGCGAGTTCATGCCGGCCACGGCGACGAAACCGAACGCGAACCACGGCACAACGATGCGGGCCTTGCTGCCCTCGGACGTTGCCCTGCTGCCGCGTGCCAGCCAGAGCGACAGCACGACCAGGAAGGGCGCAAGCAGCATCACCCGGACCATCTTGGTGATGACGGCGGTATCGGCAGCCGCCTCACCCACGGCACGGCCGGCAGCCACCACCTGCGCCACTTCGTGCACGGTCGCCCCAGTGAACAGGCCGTACTGCTGCGCGCCCATCGCCAGCCAGCCGTGCGACTGCAGCAACGCATACAGCGCCGGATACAGGAACATGGCAAGCGTACCGAACACCACCACGGTCGATACCGCCACCGTTACCTGTGCCGCACGACCACGCACCACCGGCTCGGCCGCCATCACTGCCGCCGCGCCACAGATGGCACTGCCGGCGCCGATCAGCATCGCCGCCTCACGCTCCATCCTGAACACGCGCGTGCCCAGCCAACAGGCCAGGCCAAATGTGCTGGCGACCACCAGCACGTCCATCAGCACGCCGGCGATGCCGACATGGCCGATGTCCTGGAACGTCAGGCGCAGGCCATACAGCACAATGCCGGCACGCAGCAGCCAGTGCTTGGCGAAGCCGATGCCTGCCGCGCTGCGCGGCGCCAGCCGCGGGTAGAGGGTATTGCCGACCGCGATACCGGCGACGATCGCCACGGTCAGCGCGCTCAGGCCATGCGCCTGCAGCCATGGCAGGTCCGCCAGATGAAGCGATGCCGCAGCGAGCAGGCCCGCCAGCAGCAGCCCGGGCAGGCGCGGCTGCCAGCGCTGCCGCAGAACGGGCAGGGACCAGGTGGAGGGGGTGGAGGTGCTCATCGCGGGACCGGTGTGGGGGAACGATGAAAAGCGTGCGCCTGCGCCAATGACCTGTAAAACGAATAATATAAGTAGAATCTACCTGATTTATAGGTAAATGCCATGCGCCTGACTCTGCGCCAGCTACAGGTCTTCGTCGCCATTGCCGACCATGGAAGTACCTCCGCGGCCGGCCAGGCCATCGCGCTCTCGCAGTCGGCCAGCAGTGCCGCCCTGCAGGAGCTGGAGGCGCACTTCGGCACGCCCCTGTTCGACCGTGTCGGTCGCCGCCTGGTGCTGAACGGCCATGGCCGCGCGCTGCTGGAACCGGCCCGCGCGCTGCTGGTCAATGCCGTTGATCTCGAGCGCCAGCTCGCTGCCGGCGGGGACCCCGCGCAGGGGGCACCGTTGCGGCTGGTGCTGGCGGCCAGCACCACCATCGGCAACTACCTGCTGCCGGCGCGCATCGCCGACCTGTTGCGGCAGGCGCCACAGGCGGAAGTCGATCTGCGCATCGACAACAGCGCCGGCGTGGTCGCCGCCGTCCAGCGGCTGGATGTGGATGCCGGCCTGATCGAGGGGCCATGCCACGAGCGGGGTTTGCAGGTGACCGCGTGGCAGCAGGATCCGCTGGTGATCGTTGCCGCCGCCGACGCGGCGGCGCGCTGGTCGCTGGAGGATCTGCGCGCGGCGCGCTGGCTGCTGCGCGAACCCGGGTCCGGCACCCGCGAGGCCGTGGAGCAGGCGCTTCTGCCGCATCTGCGCGGCTTCGCGCAGACCCTGCAGCTGGGCAATACCGAGGCGATCAAGCAAGCCGCGATCGCCGGCCTCGGCGTGGCCTGCCTGTCACGTCACGCATTGGAGGAGCCGCTGGCACTGGGTCGCCTGCGTGTGCTGGATACCCCGCTACCCGCGCTGCAGCGCACGCTGTGGCTGGTGCGCCACCCCGGCAAGCAATGGTTGCCGGGTCTGCAGGCGTTGCTGGGGGAGGTGGGCTGATCGATCTCCGGGAGCAGCCCGGCCGGCGCCCCCAACCCGTACAATATCCGGATGCCTCTGATTACTCTGCAGAACGTCGACTTCAGCGTCGGCGGCCCGTTGTTGCTGGAAAAAGCCGAACTGTCGATCGAGCCGGGTGAACGCATCGCCCTGATCGGCCGCAACGGCGCCGGCAAATCCACCCTGCTCAAGCTCCTGTCCGGCGACCACAAGCCCGATGATGGCGAAGTACGCGTCCAGCAGGGCGTCCGTGTGACCCGCCTGGAACAGGAAGTGCCGCACGGCGCGGCCGGCTCGGTGTTCGACGTGGTGGCCGATGGCCTGGGTGAGCTGGGCCAGTGGCTGGCCGAGTTCCACCACCTCAGCCATGCCGACGAGTTCGACGGCGATGCACTCGGCCGGGTGCAGGCCAAGATCGACGCGGCCAATGGCTGGGGTCTGGACCAGCGCGTGGCCGAGACACTGACCAAGCTCGACCTGGATGGCGATGCGGAGTTCGCGCGCCTGTCCGGTGGCATGAAGCGCCGCGTCCTGTTGGGCCGCGCGCTGGTCTCCAGCCCGGACCTGCTGCTGCTGGACGAGCCGACCAACCACCTGGACATCGAAGCCATCGACTGGCTGGAAGCATTCCTGAAGGGCTGGAGCGGCAGCGTGGTGTTCGTCACCCATGACCGCCGCTTCCTGCGTGCGCTGGCCACCCGCATCGTCGAGATCGATCGCGGCCAGGTCACCAGCTGGCCCGGCGACTGGGCCAACTACGAACGCCGCCGCGAAGAGCGCCTCAACGCGCAGGCGCAGGAGAACGCGCGCTTCGACAAGCTGCTGGCACAGGAAGAAGTGTGGATCCGGCAGGGCATCAAGGCGCGCCGCACCCGCGATGAAGGTCGCGTGCGCCGGCTGAAAGCGATGCGCACCGAACGGTCGCAGCGACGCGAGCTGAGCGGCAATGTCCGGATGGAAGGGGCACAGGGCGTGAGCTCCGGCAAGAAGGTCATCGACGTCAAGGACATTTCGTTCGCGTTCGGCGACCGCACCATGGTCCGCGACTTCACCACCACCATCCTGCGCGGCGACCGGATCGGCCTGATCGGCCCCAACGGCAGCGGCAAGACCACCCTGTTGAAGCTGCTGCTGGGTGAACTGCAGCCGCAGAAGGGCGAGGTCAACGCCGGCACCAACCTGCAGGTGGCCTATTTCGACCAGTATCGTGCCGTGTTGCGCGAGGACTGGAGCGCCATCGAGAACGTGGCCGAAGGCCGTGATTTCCTCGAGTTCAACGGCAAGCGGAAGCACGTGCATGCCTATCTGCAGGACTTCATGTTCACGCCCGAGCGCGCGCGCGCGCCGATCACCCGGCTGTCCGGTGGGGAGCGCAACCGCCTGCTGCTGGCCAAGCTGTTCGCGCAGCCGTCCAACCTGCTGGTGATGGACGAACCCACCAACGACCTGGACGTGGAAACGCTTGAGCTGCTGGAAGAGCTGCTTGGCGAGTACACCGGCACGCTGCTGCTGGTCAGCCACGATCGTGATTTCATCGACAACGTGGTGACGTCCACGCTGGTGATGGAGGGCGACGGCGTGATCGGCGAGTACGTTGGAGGCTATACCGACTGGCAGCGCTACGCGGCCAGTACCGCAGCGGCAGCAGTGCCCGCCGCAGCCAGGCCGGCGGCAGCGGCTGCGCCTGTGGCTGCCGCGGAACCTGCCGCGGTCAAGCGCAAGCTCAGCTACAAGGAAGCGCGCGAACTGGAGCAGCTGCCGAAGACGATCGAGAAGCTGGAAGGTGACGTCGAAGGCCTCACCTCAGCGATGAATGATCCCTCGTTCTACACCCGCAGCAGCGCCGAGGTGACGGCACACACGCAGCAGCTGGCCAAGGTGCAGGCCGAACTGGACGCCGCGTACGCGCGCTGGGAAGAGCTGGAAGGCTGATCGTTGACCGACGCTGGCGGTGCAAGGGTAGCGCGGGGCCATGCCCCGCGGGCGCACAGCGCGGGCTTCTGGCGTTCCGCCGGGCATGGCCCGGCGCCAGGGATGCAAGGGCGCCACGGCGCCCTGATCCTATTTGACCCCGTGCAGATCCCGCAGCTGGCTTGGCCGGCTGCCGAAGTACGCCGCCAGGTCGGCGATGTCCTGATCGCTCAGGTCCGTCGCCTGCGGCGTCATCAACGCGTGCTGGCGGTCGCCGGAACGGTAGGCCTGCAGCGCATGCGCGAGGTAATCACCGTACTGCCCACCCAGTTTCGGGTAGGTCGGATCGATCGGGGCGTTGCCGTCGGCACCATGGCAATCGATGCAGCTCTGGTTGGTGGCCTTGCCCTTCACCTTGGCCCGGGCTTCACCGGCAGCCTCACGGCCGGTGGGCAGGCCTGCCGACGATGAAGAGCCGTGCTCGCCGCTGGCATGGCCCGGATCGGCGGCGGATTTCTCGCTGTTCTCCACCTGTGACTGCGAGCAGGCCGCCAGCAGCAGGGCGACGGACAGGGCGATGGCATGACGCAGTGGATGCGCGGCTTTCGACATGGGCGGGCCTTACTTGACGGTGGACAGGTAAACAGAGAGATCGGCGATCTCCTGTTCGCTGAAACTCATCGACTGGGCCTGCATCGTCGGATGCCGGCGCTTGCCCTGGCGGTACTCGGTCAGGGCCTGGGTCAGGTACTGCTGGGTCTGGCCACCGATCTTCGGTACCCGGTAACTCGGGTAGGCGTTCTTGTAACCGGTGATGCCATGGCACCCCTGGCAGGTGTAGGCCAGCACCCGGCCATTGTCGTAATTGCCGGCAGGTGCGGCGGCGGCAGCAGCGGCGGGTGCCGGGGCTGGGGCGGGTGCTGCGGTCGTGGTAGCTGGAGCGGGCTGTGCGGCGGCCCCGAGGGGCAGGAGGACGGCCAGAGCGAGACAAGCGGCGAGCGGCTGCGGGCGCATGATGTCGTTTCCGGGGATTCGGGTCTGGTCGTTCCGGCGTGGGGTACGGAACGACCCGAGTATAGCCTCAGGTTTCATCTAGCTGAAATGGGGGTGGGCCGACCAGCGGCGTGAAGACACCATGACCTTTGGGATATGGTGTTGCCGTGAAGTGGTGCATTACTTTGCTACCACACCTGCCCACGCATCCTCCAGGGACCTGACGATGTCGCACCCAATCTTCCTGCATGGCCGCCGCAGCGGACTCTGCGCCGCCGCCCTGCTGATCTCCACCACGCTGATGCTGGGCGGTTGCGCCGCGGGCCCCAACAGCGAGGCCAAGGCCGCCGAAACCAAGGATGAGAAAAAAGTCGAGTCCGTGCCGGTCGAGGTCGCGGTGGCCAGCCGCCGCGCGGTGGCGGCCAGCTACACCGGCACCGCCGCGCTGGAGCCGCGCGCCGAGTCGCAGGTGGTTGCCAAGACCTCTGGCGTGGCGCTGGCGGTGCTGGTCGAGGAAGGCCAGCGGGTCAGCGCGGGGCAGCCGCTGGTACGGCTCGATCCGGACCGCGCACGCCTGGCGGTTGCCCAGAGCGAGGCACAGATGCGCAAGCTCGAGAACAACTACCAGCGCGCACAGAAGCTGGTCGGCCAGCAGATGGTCAGTGCCGCCGACGTCGACCAGCTGCGCTTCGATCTGGAAAACGTGCGCGCGCAGTATCGCCTGGCCACGCTGGAGCTGTCGTACACCACGGTGGTCGCACCGATCTCCGGCGTGATCGCCTCGCGCTCGATCAAGACCGGCAATTTCGTGCAGATCAACACGCCGATCTTCCGCATCGTCGACAACTCGCGCCTGGAAGCCACGCTCAACGTTCCCGAACGCGAGCTGGCAACGCTGCGTGCCGGCCAGCCGGTGACCCTGTCGGCGGATGCACTGCCGGGCCAGAGCTTCACCGGCATCGTTGATCGCATCGCACCGGTGGTGGATTCGGGCAGCGGCACGTTCCGTGTTGTCAGTGCCTTCGACGGCACTGCCCATTCCCTGCAGCCGGGCATGTTCGGCCGGATCCGCATCGATTACGACCAGCGTGCCGACGCCCTGGTCGTGCCGCGCCTGGCGCTGCTCGACGATGGTGAGCCGGCGGTGTTCCGGGTGCGCGACGGCAAGGTCGCACGCGTTCCGGTCAAGCTGGGTTACGCCGAGGGGCCATGGGTGGAGATCCGTGATGGCCTGGCGGCCGGAGACCAGGTGGTCACCGCAGGCAAGGTCGCGCTGCGCGACGGCACCGCCGTGCAGGTGATCGCTGATCCGAAAGCGAAGACGGCGACGGCCTCGGCCAAGCCGGCAGACAAGGCCGGGAGCCGGCAATGAGCCATCCTGACCACGACCACGGTGCTTCGCCCCACGGCGAAAGCGCCGCCGCCGGCATGCGCGGCGGCCTGGTGGAGTTCGCTACCCGCCGCCGCGTCACCATTGCCATGTGCACGGTCACCCTGCTGCTGTTCGGCCTGATTGCGCTGGGCAGTCTCAAGGTCAACCTGCTGCCGGACCTGAGCTACCCGACGCTGACGGTACGCACCGAATACACCGGTGCGGCACCGACCGAGATCGAAACCCTGATCACCCAGCCGGTGGAAGAAGCCGTGGGCGTGGTCAAGAACCTGCGCAAGCTGAAGTCGGTCTCGCGCACCGGCCAGAGCGATGTGGTGCTGGAGTTCGCCTGGGGCACCAACATGGACCAGGCCAGCCTGGAAGTGCGCGACAAGATGGAAGCGCTGAACCTGCCGCTGGAGGCGAAAGCCCCGGTGCTGCTGCGCTTCAATCCGTCCACCGAGCCGATCATGCGCCTGGTGCTGTCCAGCAAGGCGGCCCCGTCCAGCGATGCCGACGCCATCCGCGAGCTGACCATCCTACGCCGCTACGCCGACGAGGATCTGAAGAAGAAGCTGGAACCGGTCACCGGCGTGGCGGCGGTCAAGGTCGGCGGCGGCCTGGAGGACGAGATCCAGGTCGACATCGACCAGCAGAAGCTCGCGCAGCTGAATCTGCCGATCGATACCGTCATCAAGCGCCTGAAGGACGAGAACATCAACATCTCCGGCGGTCGGTTGGAAGAGGGCTCGCAGCGCTTCCTGGTTCGCACCGTCAACCAGTTCGCCGACCTGGAGGAGATCCGCAACCTGCTGGTCACCACCCAGGCGTCCAATGGCAGCGCGGCAGACTCCGCGCTGCAGCAGATGTTCAACATTGCCGCCTCCACCGGTTCCGCTGCGGCCATCGCCGCAGCCTCGGCCGCACAGAGCGCATCGTCCGGCGGTGGCTCCAGCGTGGTTGCCAATGGCATTCCCGTCCGGTTGAAGGACGTGGCCACTGTGCGCCAGGGCTACAAGGAGCGTGAAGCGATCATCCGCCTGGGCGGCAAGGAATCGGTCGAGCTGGCGATCTACAAGGAAGGCGACGCCAACACCGTCGCCACCGCCGAAGCGCTGCGCAAACGCCTGGAGCAGATCAAGGGCACGTTCCCCGGCGATGCCGAACTGACCACCATCGAGGACCAGTCGCGCTTCATCGAGCATGCGATCAGCGACGTCAAGAAGGATGCGGTGATCGGCGGCCTGCTGGCGATCCTGATCATCTTCCTGTTCCTCCGCGATGGCTGGAGCACGTTCGTCATCAGCCTGTCGCTGCCGGTGTCGATCATCGCCACGTTCTTCTTCATGGGCCAGCTGGGTCTCAGCCTGAACGTCATGTCGCTGGGCGGCCTGGCGCTGGCGACGGGCCTGGTGGTGGACGATTCGATCGTGGTGCTGGAGAGCATCGCCAAGGCGCGCGAGCGCGGGCTGGGCATCCTGCAGGCCGCGATCGAAGGCACCCGCGAAGTGAGCATGGCGGTGGTCGCCTCCACCCTGACCACCATCGCGGTGTTCCTGCCACTGGTGTTCGTCGACGGTATCGCCGGCCAGCTGTTCCGCGACCAGGCGCTGACCGTGGCGATCGCCATCGCCATTTCGCTGCTGGTATCGATGACACTGATTCCGATGCTCAGCTCGCTGAAGGGGCGGCCGCCGCTGGCGTTCCCCGAAGAGCCCGCCAGCGAGGCGTGGCAGCCGGAGCGTCGCTGGCAGAAGCCCGTTGCAGCCGGCCGTCGTGGCTTCGTCGCTGCGGTGCGCTGGACCTTCTATGCGCTGGCCTGGCTGGTGGTGCGTGCCTGCCGCGGCGTTGCCGCCGTGATCGGTCCGGTCATGCGCAAGGCCAGCGATATCGCGATGAAGCCCTATGCGGGGGCCGAACGTGGCTACCTGCGGCTGTTGCCGAGCGCGCTGGCGCACCCCGGCAAGGTGCTGGGCCTGGCCGCGCTGGCGTTTGCAGCCACCATGGCGCTGGTGCCGATGCTGGGCGCCGACCTCATCCCGCAGCTGGCCCAGGACCGCTTCGAGATGACCGTCAAGCTGCCGGCCGGCACGCCGTTGAAGCAGACCGATGCACTGGTCCGCGAACTGCAGCTGGCGCACGGCAAGGGCGAGGGCGTGGCCTCGCTGTACGGCGTCAGTGGCAGCGGTACCCGGCTGGACGCAAGCCCGACCGAGAGCGGTGAGAACATCGGCAAACTGACCGTGGTGATGGAAGGCGGTGGGGATGCGCGCACCGAAGCGGCCATCACCGAGCGCCTGCGTGGCACCATGGCCGGGCACCCCGGCGCGCAGGTCGACTTCGCGCGGCCGGCACTGTTCAGTTTCTCCACGCCGCTGGAAATCGAACTGCGTGGTCAGGACATGGCCACGCTGGAGCAGGCCGGCCAGCGGCTGGCTGCCCTGCTGCGCGGCAATGCGCACTACGCCGACGTGAAGTCGACGGTGGAGGAGGGCTTCCCGGAGATCCAGATCCGCTTCGACCAGGAGCGCGCCGGTGCGCTGGGCCTGACCACCCGCCAGATCGCCGACGTCGTGGTGAAGAAGGTGCGCGGCGACGTGGCCACCCGCTACAGCTTCCGCGACCGCAAGATCGACGTGCTGGTACGGGCACAGGAAGGCGACCGGGCCAGCGTGGAGAGCATCCGCCGCTTGATCGTCAACCCGGGCAGTACCCGTCCGGTCACCCTGGACGCCGTGGCCGACGTGGTGGCCACCACCGGTCCGAGCGAGATCCACCGTGCCGATCAGACCCGCGTCGCGGTGGTCTCGGCCAACCTGCGTGACATCGATCTGGGCGCGGCCATGCGCGAAGTGCAGCAGATGGTCGCCGAACAGCCGCTTGGTGCGGGCGTCGGCCTGCATATCGGCGGCCAGGGCGAGGAACTGGCGCAGGCGGCAACGTCGCTGATCTTCGCCTTCGGGCTGGCGATCTTCCTGGTCTATCTGGTGATGGCGTCGCAGTTCGAGTCGCTTCTGCATCCGTTCGTGATCCTGTTCACCATCCCGCTGGCGCTGGTCGGCGCGATCCTGGCACTGATGCTGACCGGCAAGCCGATCTCGGTGGTGGTGTTCATCGGCCTGATCCTGCTGGTGGGACTGGTCACCAAGAACGCGATCATCCTGATCGACAAGGTCAACCAGCTGCGCGAGGCCGGCGTGGCCAAACACGAGGCGCTGGTGGAAGGCGCGCGCTCGCGCCTGCGTCCGATCATCATGACCACCCTGTGCACGCTGTTCGGCTTCCTGCCACTGGCGGTGGCGATGGGCGAGGGCGCTGAAGTACGTGCGCCGATGGCGATCACCGTCATCGGCGGCCTGCTGGTCTCCACCCTGCTGACCCTGCTGGTGATCCCGGTGGTCTACGACCTGATGGATCGCCGCGGCGACGCTTACTACCGCGAACGCGGCCGCAAGCACGCCGGCGACGGACTGCGAATCGCAGAAGGTGGCCGCGTCGGCGGCGAGGAGCCGGCATGAGTGTCGCCGAGTTCTCCATCCGCCGTCCGGTCACCACCATCATGTGCTTCGTATCGCTGGTGGTGATCGGCCTGATCGCTTCATTCCGGCTGCCACTGGAGGCTCTGCCGGACATCTCCGCGCCGTTCCTGTTCGTGCAGATTCCGTACACGGGCTCGACACCGGAAGAAGTGGAGCGGACCATCATCCGGCCGGTGGAAGAGTCATTGGCAACGATGACCGGGATCAAGCGCATGCGCTCCTCGGCCACGTCCGAAGCGGCGCTGATCTTCATCGAGTTCAGCGACTGGGACCGTGACATCGCCATCGCCGCTTCGGACGCGCGCGAACGTATCGATGCGATCCGCAGCGACCTGCCTGACGACCTGCAGCGCTACAACGTGTTCAAGTGGTCCAGCAGCGACCAGCCGGTGCTGAAGGTGCGCCTGGCCAGCACCACCGACCTGACGACCGCCTATGACATGCTCGACCGCGAGTTCAAGCGGCGCATCGAGCGCATTCCGGGCGTTGCGCGCGTGGACATCACCGGTGCACCGCCGAATGAAGTCGAGATCGCGATCGATCCCAACCGGCTCAACGCGCACGGGCTGAGCATCAACGAGCTGAGCGAACGGTTGCGCACGCTGAACTTTTCGATCTCGGCCGGGCAGATCGATGACAACGGCCAGCGTGTGCGCGTGCAACCGGTCGGCGAGATCACCGACCTGCAGGAACTGCGCGACCTGGTGATCAACGCCAAGGGCCTGCGGCTGGGTGACATCGCTGATGTGCGGCTGAAGCCGGCGCGGATGAATTATGGCCGCCGCCTGGATGGCAACCCGGCAGTGGGCCTGGACATCTTCAAGGAGCGCAGCGCCAATCTGGTCGACGTCTCGCGCGCGGCGCTGGCCGAAGTCGAAGCGATCCGCGCACAGGCCTCGATGCGCGATGTGCAGATCAAGGTCATCGACAACCAGGGCAAGGCGGTGACCTCCTCGCTGCTGGAGCTGGCCGAAGCCGGTGCGGTGGGCCTGATCCTGTCGGTGACGGTGCTGTTCTTCTTCCTGCGCCACTGGCCGTCCACGCTGATGGTGACGCTGGCCATCCCGATCTGCTTCACCATCACCCTGGGCTTCATGTACTTCGTCGGGGTGACGCTGAACATCCTGACCATGATGGGCCTGCTGCTGGCGGTGGGCATGCTGGTGGACAACGCCGTGGTGGTGGTGGAGAGCATCTACCAGGAGCGCGAGCGCATGCCGGGACAGCCACGGCTGGCCTCGATCATCGGCACCCGCAACGTCGCCATCGCGCTCAGCGCCGGCACGCTGTGCCATTGCATCGTGTTCGTGCCGAACCTGTTCGGCGAGACCAACAACATCAGCATCTTCATGGCACAGATCGCGATCACCATTTCGGTATCGCTGCTGGCGTCTTGGCTGGTGGCGGTCAGCCTGATTCCGATGCTGTCCGCGCGCATGGCCACGCCCAAGCTCGTGCACTCGCAGACCGGCCTGATCGCGCGCCTGCAGCGGCGCTACGCGCAGGTGCTGGACTGGTCGCTGCACCATCGTGGCTGGAGCCTGCTGGGCATCGTGCTGGTGGTGGCCGTCAGCCTGGTGCCGATGAAACTGACCAAGGTGGACATGTTCGGTGGTGAAGGTGGCAAGGACATCTTCATCGGCTACATGTGGAAGGGTGCCTACACCTACCGGCAGATGTCCGAGGAAGTGGCGCGGGTGGAGAACTGGATCGACGAGAACCGTGAGCGCCTGCACGTCAAGCAGGTGTACTCCTGGTACAGCGAGCAGGAAGGCAGCTCGACGGTCGTCACCCTGGACGAGAAGTACGCCAAGGACATCAAGTCACTGCAGGAGGAGCTGCGCAAGGGCCTGCCGAAGTCCGCGCGTACCGACTACTTCGTCGGCAACCAGGGCGGTGATGGTGGTGGCGGCAACCAGGGCGTGCAGGTGCAGTTGATCGGCGATTCCAGCAGCATGCTGCAGGAAATCGGCCAGGAAGTGCTGCCCCTGCTGGCCCAGCGTGCGGAGCTGCGCGACGTGCGCATCGACAATGGCGAGAAGGGCGGTGAACTCAAGGTGCGCGTCGATCGCGAGCGTGCCGCCGCCTTCGGCTTCAACGCCGAGCAGGTGGCCAGCTTTGTCGGCCTGGCATTGCGCGGCGCACCGATGCGTGAGTTCCGGAGAGGCGACAACGAGGTTCCGGTCTGGGTGCGCTTCGCCGGGGCCGAGCAGAGCAGTCCGGAGGACCTGGCCGGCTTCAGCGTGCGTACCGGCGACGGCCGCAGCGTGCCGCTGCTGAGTCTGGTCAGCGTCGATGTCGGTTCGTCCGCCACCCAGATCGGCCGAACCAACCGGCAGACCACGCTGACGATCAAGGCCAACCTGGCCGAGAAGATCACCGCACCGGACGGACGCAAGGCGATCGAGGCCGTACTCAAGCCGATGAGCTTCCCGGCCGGCTATGGCTACACCTTCGATGGCGGCGACTATGGCAACGATGACGAGGCGATGCAGCAGATGGTGTTCAACCTGCTCATCGCGCTGGTGATGATCTACGTGGTGATGGCGGCGGTGTTCGAATCGCTACTGTTCCCGGCGGCGATCATGAGCGGCGTGCTGTTCTCGATCTTCGGCGTGTTCTGGCTGTTCTGGATCACCGGCACCTCGTTCGGAATCATGTCCTTCATCGGCATCCTGGTGCTGATGGGCGTGGTGGTGAACAACGGCATCGTGATGATCGAGCACATCAACAACCTCCGGCGCAGCGGCATGGGGCGTACCCAGGCGCTGGTGGAGGGCTCACGCGAGCGGCTGCGCCCGATCATGATGACCATGGGGACGGCGATCCTGGCGATGGTGCCGATTTCGCTGACCAACACGCAGATGTTCGGCGACGGTCCGGAGTACGCGCCGATGGCCCGTGCCATCGCCGGTGGACTGGCGTTCTCGACCGTGGTCAGCCTGCTGTTCCTGCCGACGATCTACGCGGTGCTGGACGACCTGCGCAATGCCGTGACGCGGCTGATCCGCCGCGCGCGCGGCCTGGAAAAGGTGGCGGCAACGGCCGCCTAGCGTCGAGCTTGCCCGACTACGGGGAACGACAACGTGTTGTGGTGTGGGGAGGCCGGTCGTAGTGGGGCGGCCTCCCCCTTTTTTTGCCGGGCATGGCCCGGCGCTACCATCACCGCCTCGCGGTATCGCCGGGTGTCGCAATTCGCCGCCACGCGGTAGCGCCGGGCCATGCCCGGCGGGGCGTTGCAATCAACCTGCGACCTTGCCCCACACCTGGAAGCCGGTCAGCCACAGGCCGAGCATGCTGCCGAGATTGGTCAGCATGAACGTCAGCACCACGCGGGTGACCCGATTGCGGTACCAGCCCTTCAACGACTGTGCATCGTCGCGCAGCTGCAGGAAATCCTGGTACGCCGGCTTGCGCAGGCGTGCCTCGACCAGCGCCGAGAACGCGCCGGTGGGAATGCTGAGCCGGAACGGCTTGAACGGGGCGACCACGATCGCCGTGAGAATGCTCAGCGGGTGACTGCCGGCCAGCAGACAGCCGAGGCCGGCCAGGCCGCCGGTGTACATCGCCCACGTGGCCAGCAGTTCGGTGCCCACGCCCAGGCCTCCGCGGTAGAAGCCGACGGCGATGCCGGTGATGACGATGGCAAGGATGCCCAGCGTGAACCACGGGATGTTGCGCTTCTTCGGCACGGCTTCGAGTTCGGCGCGCAACGGTGCCGGTGCATCGGTATCCGTTTCGAGGTATCGCGCCAGGCCCGCCAGATGGCCGGCGCCGACCACCGCCAGCACTTCGCGCTGCCGCGGGTCGTGTTCTTCGCGCAGGCGCGTGGCCATGTAGCGGTCGCGTTCGCCGATGATGGTTTCGTACAGCGCGGGATTCTCGGTCGCGAACTCGCCGAAGCTCGACTCCAGCATGTCGCCCTGCTTGAGCTTCTCGATTTCGTTTTCGCCCACCTCTTCCGATGAGAACAGGCCGGCGCCTAGGCCCGCAACCAGCTTCAGCTTGCCGAAGAAGCCCAGCCGCTGCGAGGCGCGGCGGAAGGTCAGGCCCACCTCGCGGTCGATCAGGTGGACGGGCAGGCCGCGCTCACGCCCCAGTTCGACGGCGCGCTTCAGTTCCGCACCCGGCTCGATGCCGAGCTGTTCGGCCAGACGACGCTGGTAGGCGGAAAGCGCCAGGTTGGCGGCGAACAGGGCAACGCGACCCTTGCGGATCACCTCGACCAGGTCCAGCTTGGCCAACGTGTCCGGATCGCTCAGGGCCTGCAGGCGCTGGGGGTCCAGTTCGACCGCGACGGCATCGAAGCGGCCGCTGTTGATTGCTTTCTCCACCGCCTCGACGCTGGCGTGGGAAACGTGGGCGGTGCCCAGAAGGGTGTAGCGCACGCCGTCGCGTTCAACGACGCGCACCGGCTGGCCGGCGAACAGATCGTCGCCGGTCTCGGGAAGGATTTCGGTCATGGAGTCATTCATTGGAAGGTGCGGTGTCGGCGCCGTCGCCGAGCGCGCGTTGCATCTGCACGGTGTCCAGCCAGCGGCCGTGCTTGCGGCCGAGGCCGCGGAACACGCCGACCAGCTCGAAGCCGAAACGCTCGTGCAGCCTGATCGAAGCGGTATTGGTCGGTTCGCCGATCACCGCCACCATCTGCCGGAAGCCACGTGCGACGCATGCGTCGATCAGCGCCTGCAACAGGCCGGTGCCGACGCCCTGGCCCTGGAACCGTGCATCGACATAGACCGAGTTCTCCACGGTCCACTGGTAGGCAATGCGCGTGCGGTAGGTGTTGGCGTAGGCGTAGCCGGCGACCTGGCCGTCGATCTCGGCGACCAGATAGGGAAAACCGCGGTCGATGATGTCGCGCATGCGGCGCAGCATCTCGGCCTGGTCCGGGATGTCGTACTCGTACGTGTTGACGAAGTCGGTCACTTCGACCGCGTAGATCGCGGTGATCGCGGCGATGTCGGCCGGGCCGGCATCACGGATGAGGACGGCCATGCGCGGCTCCGGTTCAGTCGATGTAGCGCTTGAGCAGATCGCCGTAGGCATCGATGCGGCGATCGCGCAGGAACGGCCAGATGCGGCGCACGTGCTCGCTGCGCTGCAGGTCGACGTCGCATACCAGCACAGCGGCATCGGTGCCGGCTTCGGCCAGGAACTCGCCCTGCGGGCCGAGCACGTGGCTGTTGCCCCAGAACTGGATGCCCGACGCGCCCAGCGGCGAGGCCTCATGGCCGACGCGGTTGCAGCTCAGCACCGGCAGGCCGTTGGCGACGGCATGGCCACGGTGGCTCAGTACCCAGGCATCGCGCTGGCGGGTCTTCTCGTCCTGCACGTCGTCCGGGTCCCAGCCGATCGCAGTCGGGTACAGCAGCAGTTCGGCGCCGGCCAGCGCCATCAGGCGCGCCGCCTCCGGATACCACTGGTCCCAGCACACCAGCACGCCCAGGCGGCCCACCGAGGTGTCGATCGGGGTGAAGCCGATGTCGCCCGGGGTGAAGTAGAACTTCTCGTAGAAGCCCGGATCGTCCGGGATGTGCATCTTGCGGTACTTGCCGAGCAGGGTGCCGTCCTTCTCGAACACCACCGCGGTGTTGTGGTACAGGCCGGCGGCGCGGCGCTCGAACAGCGAACCGACCAGCACCACGCCATGCTTCTTCGCCAGCGTACCCAGGCGCTCGGTGCTCGGGCCCGGGATCGGTTCGGCCAGATCGAACTCGTCAACCGACTCGTGCTGGCAGAAGTAGGGGCCGTTGTGCAGTTCCTGCAGCAGCACCAGCTTGGCGCCCTGCGCTGCCGCTTCGGCCACGCGTGCCTCGATCACCGCCAGATTGGCGGCGGCATCGCCGTGGTTGCGCTCCTGGATCAGGGCGACGGTAAGCGGGCTGCGCGAGTTCATGCGGGTGTTCCTGCGGGGGAAAACCCGCATGTTAGCGCGTATGCGATGCCGCAGCGTGTCGGCCGCTGAACAGGTGCACGCAGCCGGTATCGCCGGGCCATGCCCGGCGTACGAACCGAATGCCGCTGTGCTCGCCGGGCGTGGCCCAGCGCTACCGCATCGTGCTACGCCTTCAGCAGGCCTTCCGGCAGCTGCATGGTGATGCAGTGCAGGCTGCCGTTCTGCCAGATCAGCGAGCGGCAGGGTACCTGGACGATCTCGCGGCCCGGATGGGCCTTGGCCAGCACGTCGCGGGCCAGATCGTCGGCCGGATCACCGTACGCCGGCATCAGCACCGCGCCGTTGACGATCAGGTAGTTGGCGTACGAGGCCGCCAGGCGGCGGCCTTGGTCGATCACCGGCTGTGCCCACGGCAGCGGGAACAGGCGGTATGGCTGACCGTCACGGGTGCGCAGCGCAGCCAGTTCCCTGCCCATCGCCTGCAGCTCGGCGTAGTGCGAGTCGTTCTCGTCGTCGCAGGCCTGGTAGACGATGCTGTCCGCCGAGGCGAAGCGGGCGAGGGTATCGATGTGGGCATCGGTATCGTCGCCTTCCAGGTAGCCGTGGTCGAGCCACAGCACGCGCTCCTGCTGCAGCCAGTCGGCGAGGTCGGTGCTCAGGCTGGCGCGGTCACGATCCGGGTGGCGTTCGTGCAGGCACTTCCAGGTGGTCAGCAGGGTGCCTTCACCGTCGGTTTCGATGGCGCCGCCTTCCAGCGCGAACGGGATGCTGCGCACCGGCGCGTCGTTGAAAACGCCGGCCTGGTCGAGCGCGCCCACCAGCTGATCGTCGAGGGTGGCATCGAACTTGCCGCCCCAGCCGGTGAAGCGGAAGTCCAGCAGCTGGAAACCGCCGTCGGCACGTCGCAGGGTGATCGGGCCCGAGTCGCGCAGCCAGGTGTCGTCGTAGGCCGCCGTGGTGAAGTGCACCCTGTCCATGTCGATGCGGTTGGAGCGCAGCCGCATTTCGGCATAGGTCTCCACATCGTCATCGGCCACGCAGATCAGCACCGGCTGGAAGCGGGTGATCGCTGCAACCAGTGCGATATAGGTTTCCTCCACCTGTCCCAGGCGGTCGGCCCAGTCGGTATCGGCGCTGGGCCAGGCAATCAGGACGCCGCTCTGGGCTTCCCACTCGGCAGGAAAACGAAGGGTCTGGTTCATGGTCTCGCTACACAGGCCCGCCCGGGGCGGGTAAAGGGGTCAACGGATCGGCGGTTTCGGGCCGATTTCGTTCGGGTCCGCCTGGTTGGCCACCACGTCGATCACCTTCTGCTTCTCGAAGTAGACAGTGAACTGTGGGTACACCCAGCGGTTGATGGTCGGCCATTGCCGCTTCTGCCCGCCGCGCGGCTGCAGCTGCTCGCTGGGCGCACCGAACTGGCTCTGCACCTGCTGCATGGACTGGCCACGAAGGGGCAGGGCGCCGGCCGGCTTCTCGCGGGCGCGGTCGACAAGCAGAGTGTCGGCCAGCGCCGGCGTGGCGGCAGCCAGAGTGGCCAGCACGGCCAGGGTGGACAGGTAACGCTTCATCTCGATCTACTCCCCAGTGGTCAAGAAAGGCGATTACAGCAAAATCGGCAGGAAAAAGCCGCATAAACAAAAAACCGCCCGAAGGCGGCTTTTTGCATCGGGTCGGTCCCGCGCGGGACCAGCCGCAGCCACGAAGGCTGTTGGGCTCAGCGCTGACGCGCCTTGAAACGCGGGTTCGACTTGCAGATCACGAAGATCTTGCCACGGCGACGGACGACCTTGCAGTCACGGTGACGGGCCTTCGCCGACTTCAGGGAGGACAGGACTTTCATGGCATACCTCGGCGTAAACAGTAGTTGTTCGGGTGGAGCGTGGCCGCGATATGCGAAAGACAATCGGCAGTTGACGCTCGTTCAAGCCCGCCATTCTACCGGGCTTTTCCTCATGGTTTCAAGTGGTTGCACAAAAGATCCGTCGCGGGGTGTCTGGCAGGGGCTAGAATGCCCCCTTCACACGTACTGGGACCCCCATGAATCCACTCGCTCCCGTCCTGACCATCGACGGCCCATCAGGGGCCGGCAAGGGTACCATCAGCCGCATCGTGGCGCGCCGGATGGGCTGGCATTACCTGGATTCAGGCGCCCTGTACCGGGCGGTGGGCGTGGCCGCCAGCTGGGCCGACATCGATACCTCCGACGCCTCGGCACTGGTGCGGTGCACGTTCGATACCCATGTTCAGTTTGTTGAACAGGGTGATGCGATGCGGGTCCTGGTCAATGGCAGCGATGCCACCGACGAACTGCGGCTGGAGACCACCGGCGCGCTGGCGTCGGCCATCGCGGCCATTCCCGAAGTCCGGGCGGCCCTGAAGGAGCGGCAGCGCGCATTCAGGGAGCTGCCGGGCCTGGTCGCGGACGGTCGCGACATGGGTACGGTGATCTTCCCGGATGCCCCCTACAAGGTGTTCCTGACCGCCAGTGCCGAAGAGCGCGCCGAGCGCCGGCATAAGCAGTTGAAAGACAAGGGGGTTTCTGTTAACTTTGATGACCTCCTGCGCGAGATCATGGCCCGCGACGCCCGTGATGCTCAGCGTACCGTGGCGCCCCTGAAGCCGGCAGACGATGCCGTCCTCATCGACACCACAGGCATCGGCATCGCAGATGTCGTTGCCCGAGTGATGGATCTGCTTCCGGTTCCGGCTGCCTGATCCGTTCGCGCGGGAGCACTGCCAGCCGCATCGGTGGTGGTCGCGCAATAGCAGTGCTGTACAAGCTCCGTCGCGCAATGATGCGTGGCGGTTTTCCTACTTCACACACGACCTGCTTTTCCGGGGTCGACCAACAGGCGGGCGGTCGCCCATCCCCGAAGGGACGCCACCGACCCATGTGTCCAACAGAGTAAATCTAATGACCGAATCATTTGCCGAACTGTTTGAAGCCAGCCAGGCCAATCTGGCCAAGCTGAAGCCGGGCGCCATCGTCAGCGGTACCGTTGTTGAAGTCCGCGGCGACGTCGTGGTGATCAACGCTGGCCTGAAGTCCGAAGGCATCGTGCCGATCGAACAGTTCCGTAACGACGCTGGCGAGATCGATGTCGCCGAAGGCGATATCGTCAAGGTCGCCCTCGACTCCATCGAGAACGGCTTCGGCGAAACCGTCCTGTCGCGCGAGAAGGCCAAGCGCGCGATGGTGTGGGACGAGCTGGAAGAAGCGTTGGAAAAGAACGAAACCATCACCGGCCGCATCAGTGGCAAGGTCAAGGGTGGTTTCACCGTGGACATCAAGGATGTCCGCGCCTTCCTGCCGGGTTCCCTGGTCGATGTGCGCCCGGTGCGCGATCCGGCCTACCTGGAAGGCAAGGAGCTGGAATTCAAGCTCATCAAGCTGGACCGCAAGCGTAACAACGTCGTGGTCTCGCGCCGGGCTGTCGTCGAAAGCGAGCACTCGGAAGAGCGCGAGCAGCTGATGGACAAGCTGCAGGAAGGCGCGATCCTGAAGGGTGTCGTCAAGAACCTGACCGACTACGGCGCGTTCGTGGACCTGGGCGGTATCGACGGCCTGCTGCACATCACCGACATGGCATGGAAGCGCGTGCGCCATCCGTCCGAAGTCGTGAACGTCGGCGACGAGCTGGACGTGCGCGTGCTGAAGTTCGACCGCGAGCGCAACCGCGTTTCGCTGGGCCTGAAGCAGCTGGGCGAAGATCCGTGGGACAACATCGCCCGTCGTTACCCGGCCAACAGCCGCGTCTTCGGCAAGGTCTCCAACGTCACCGATTACGGCGCGTTCGTCGAGATCGAGCCGGGCGTCGAAGGCCTGGTGCACGTCTCCGAGATGGATTGGACCAACAAGAACGTCAACCCGTCCAAGGTCGTGCAGGTCGGTGACGAAGTCGAAGTGATGGTGCTGGACGTCGATGAAGAGCGTCGCCGCATCTCGCTGGGCATGAAGCAGGTTGCCGCCAATCCGTGGGAAACCTTCGCTGCCACCCACAAGAAGGGTGACAAGGTGTCCGGCCAGATCAAGTCGATCACCGACTTCGGCATCTTCATCGGCCTGGACGGCGGCATCGATGGCCTGGTCCACCTGTCCGACATCAGCTGGAACACCACCGGCGAAGACGTCGTTCGCAACTTCAAGAAGGGCGATACCCTGGACGCCGTCGTCCTGGCCGTCGACCCGGAGCGCGAGCGCATCTCCCTGGGCGTGAAGCAGCTGGAGCAGGATCCGTTCGGCCAGTACATGGCGGCCAATCCGAAGGGCTCCAAGGTCGAAGGCGTGGTGAAGGAAGTCGACGCCAAGGGCGCCGTGATCGAACTGGCCGACGGCATCGAAGGCTACGTTTCGGCTCGCGACATCGCCAACGAGCGCGTTGACGACGCCACCCAGCACCTGAAGGTCGGCGACAAGGTCGAAGCCAAGTTCGTGGGCATGGACCGCAAGGGCCGTACCCTGCAGCTGTCGATCAAGGCCAAGGACGACGCGGAAATGCGCGAAGTGCTGGAGGAATACCAGTCCGCTTCGGGTGGCACCACCCAGCTCGGCGCGCTGCTGCGTGCCCAGCTGAACGGTAGCAAGTCCGAGTAATCGGGCCCGTTGTTCGTTGTTTCCTGGACGGCCCGGGCACTGCCCGGGCCGTTTCAGGCTGAAATGCCCCTGATGTGAGCCGGTGATGACCAAATCCGAACTGATCGAAATCCTTGCGCGCCGTCAGGCGCACCTGAAGGCCGATGATGTCGATCTGGCGGTGAAGTCGTTGCTGGAAATGATGGGCGGTTCCCTCTCTGTCGGGGATCGCATCGAAATCCGCGGTTTTGGCAGCTTCTCGCTGCACTACCGCCCGCCGCGCCTGGGTCGCAACCCCAAGACCGGTGAATCGGTTGCCCTGCCGGGCAAGCACGTTCCCCATTTCAAGCCGGGCAAGGAACTGCGCGAGCGGGTCAGCAGCGTGCTGCCGCTGGACGCCGATCCCGCCTGAGCGTCCCGTCGCGCCACCGCGTGCGAATCCAGCCGCGAGTCGGATAAGCTACGGTCTCCCGCCCCTGGAGCTGTCGCATGAAGGTCTTTCGTCTGCTGGTCCTGCTGGCGGTGCTGATCCTTGGATTGATCATCGGTGCGGTCAACATGACCGCGATGTCGATCAACCTGCTGTTCACCGAGCTGCATACCTCCGTCGGCGTGGCATTGATCGCCGCCCTGCTGGTGGGCGTGGTGGTCGGCGCCGGCCTGGTGCTGGTGAGCGTGGTCGTTCCGCTCTACAGCCAGCTGCGCCGCGCCAACAAGTCCGCTGCCGCGACGCCGGCACCGGCCGCTTCCCCCCAATCTTTTGACGGACGTTGATCGAAGATGGATTTCGTCACCGAGTGGTTCTGGTTTTTCCTGTTCGTGCCGCTGGCCGCCCTGGCCGGCTGGGTGATCGGACGGCGTGGCGGTCAGCGCCACGGTGACAACCAGGTCAGCCGACTGTCCAGCACCTACTTCCGTGGCCTGAACTACCTGCTCAACGAGCAGCCGGACAAGGCCATCGAGCTGTTCCTGCACATCGCCGAGCTCGACAAGGAAACCTTCGAGACCCAGGTCGCGCTGGGCCATCTGTTCCGTCGCCGCGGCGAAGTGGACCGCGCCATCCGCCTGCACCAGGGCCTGGTCAACCGCAACGATCTGAGCGATGCGCAGCGCGTGCAGGCGCTGCTGGCGCTGGGCGAGGACTACATGAAGTCCGGCCTGCTGGACCGCGCCGAAACCGTGTTCACCGAGCTGGCCCAGCTGGACCAGCGTGCGCCGCAGGCGCTCAAGCACCTGATCGGGATCTACCAGGCCGAGCGCGACTGGGAGAAGGCGATCGACAACGCCACCCGCTTCGAGGATGTCACCGGCGAGCCGATGGGCAAGCTGATCGGGCAGTTCGAGTGCGAGCTGGCCGAACGCTTCCGTGGCGCCGGCAAGCTGGAAGAGGCGAGGGCGGCCATTGCCCGTGCCTACCAGGCCGATGCGATGTCGGTGCGCGCCGGCATCATCGAAGGACGCCTGGAGAGCGATGCCGGCAATCCCGAAGCGGCGGTGCGAGCCTTCGAGCGTGCTGCGCGCAATGACCCGGAGTATCTGCCGGAACTGCTGCCGGCGCTGATGCAGAACTACCGCAAGGTCGGCGACCTGGGCGGCGCCCGCGCCTTCCTTTCGGAAATGACCGAGCACTACCGCGGTATCGCGCCGGTGCTGGCGCTGACCCGGCTGATGGAGGAACAGGAAGGTGTCGCCCCTGCGCGCGCCTATCTGGGCCGCCAGCTCAAGGACCGCCCTTCGGTGCGCGGCGAATCGGCGTTGATCGACCTGACCCTCGCCGAAGGTGCCGATTCCACCGCCACCCTGCACGATCTCAAGCACATCACCGACCAGCTGCTGGTGCGCAATCCGGCCTACCGCTGCACACGCTGCGGCTTCGGCGCGCGCACCCACCACTGGCAGTGCCCGAGCTGCAAGGAATGGGGTACGGTCAAGCCGCTGCTGAACTACGCGGTGCTCTGAATCATGCCCTGGCTCGTGATGGGCGCGCTGCTGGCGTTGTCCCTGCTGAGCGCCGCCCTGACCTGGGCGGCGCGCGGCTACGCGCTGCGCCGGCAGCTGATGGACCACCCCGGGGAACGCCGCAGTCATAGCGTCGCCACGCCACGCGGCGGCGGCATCGCCATTGTCATCAGCCTGCTGGCCACCGCAGCCGTGGCCATGTGGGCGTGGCCGCAGGCCATGCCGAGCCTGCTGGTCGCCGCTGCCGGCCTGCTGCTGGTCGCCGGCATCGGCTGGTGGGACGACCATCGCCCGCTGCCGGCCATGCGCAGGCTGCTTGTTCATTTCATTGCTGCCGGCCTGCTGGCCGGGCTGGTGAAGATCCACGGCGGCAGCTGGCTGCTGGCCCTGCTGGTGCTGTTCTTCACCGCCTCGTTGATCAACATCTGGAACTTCATGGATGGCATCAACGGCATTGCCAGCAGCCAGGCCATCGTGGTCGCGCTGGGGTTCGCTCCGGTGCTGCCCTGGCCGTGGTCATTGCTGGCCATCGCCCTCGGGCTGGCCTGCGTGGGTTTCCTGCCCTTCAACTTTCCGCGCGCACGCATCTTCCTCGGGGATGTCGGCAGCGGAGCGCTGGGCTACGCGGTGGCGGCCGTTGTGGCCGTGGCCAGCCTGCGCACGGACATCAACTGGATCCTCCTGCTGGTGCCGCTGTCACCGTTCCTCGTGGACGCGGGCTTCACACTGCTGGCGCGCATCATTTCCGGACAACGCTGGATGGAACCCCACACCCAGCACGTCTATCAGCGCGCTGTGCAGGCAGGAGCCAGCCACGCCCTGGTGACAGGGATGTACTTTGTTTTGGGCCTATTCAGCATTACAGTGTTCAATGTCAGTTCGAATCTGCAGCCGAGGTGGGAGGCTGTCGTGGCAATTGCTTGGTTCATCACGCTGAGCATGCTGTGGCTCCTCCTGCGCAATGGAATGCGCCTCCGACAAGGAACTCCTTGAAATATGTCTTCACCCTGGCGGGATAGAATCCTCGGCCTGTTGCCGCGTACGGCCATTGTCTGCCACGACCTGTTCATGGTCTGGGCATGCTGGCAGCTGCTCCACGCCGGTCGTTACTCGATCCTGCCGGACGCGCCTGCGCTACCGTTGTGGAATGTCGATACCACCCTGGTCCTGCTGCTGCAGGGACTGGTGTTCTGGCGCGTCGGCCTGTATCGCGGCCTGTGGCGGTTTGCCAGCGTCAGCGACCTGCTGAACATCTTCAAAGCCAGCTTCATCGGCATGGTCGCCATCGTCCTGGTGCTGATGTGGAAGCGCTTCAACGGCGTGCCGATGTCGGTGCTGGTGATCTATCCCTTCGCGCTGTCGGCCCTGCTGGGTGCCCCGCGCCTGCTGTATCGCGCATGGAAGGACTACCAGGCGCTGCAGTCCGATTCGAGCGCGCGGCGGGTGCTGATCCTGGGCGCCGGCCAGGCCGCTGAAACGCTGGTCCGCGATCTGCGCCGTTCCGGCAATTTCGAGCCGGTCGGCCTGCTTGATGACGCCCCGCACCTGCGTGGCGCGAAACTGCAGGGCCTGCCGATCCTGGGCACGCTGGACGATGCGCCGGCCGTGGCCCGCGAAACCGCAGCCAAGCTGCTGGTCATTGCCATTCCGTCGCTGGATGCCGCCGGCATGCAGCGCGTGGTCGCCATCTGCGAGAGCACCGGGGTTCCGTTCCGCACCGTGCCCAAGCTCAGTGACATCCTGCAGGGGCAGTCGCTGCCGGGCCAGCTGAAGGAAGTGGCGATCGAGGATCTGCTGGGCCGCAAGCCGATCATGCCGGACTGGAACCTGATCCGTGGCTGGCTGGGCGGGCGCACCGTGATGGTGACCGGCGCCGGTGGATCGATCGGTTCAGAACTGTGCCGCCAGTGCGCGCGCCACGGTGCAGGCCGCATCGTCCTGCTGGAGATCAGCGAACTGCTGCTGTTGACCATCGAAGGCGAACTGCGCCGCAGTTTTCCCGACATCGAGATCGAAGCCGTGCTGGGTGACTGCGGTGACCCCGCAGTGATCCGCCATGCGCTGTCGCTGCACCCGGTGGATACGGCCTTCCATGCTGCCGCCTACAAGCATGTGCCGGTACTGGAACGGCAGCTGCGCGAGGCGGTGCGCAACAACATCCTGGCCACGGAGAACGTCGCCCGTGCCTGCCTGGAGGCACACGTCGAGCACTTCGTGTTCATCTCCACCGACAAGGCGGTCGATCCGGTCAATGCGCTGGGTGCCAGCAAGCGCTACGCCGAGATGATCTGCCAGAGCCTGGACCAGAAGTCCACGCATACCCGCTTCGTCACCGTGCGCTTCGGCAACGTGCTGGCGTCGGCGGGCAGCGTCGTGCCGTTGTTCCGCGAGCAGATCCTCAAGGGCGGGCCGGTCACGGTCACCGACCCGGAGGTCAGCCGCTATTTCATGACGATCCCCGAGGCCTGCCAGCTCATCCTGCAGGCGGCCGCCTCGGCGTCGCATGGCGCCATCTACACGCTCGACATGGGTGAGCCGGTGCCGATCCGGGTGCTGGCCGAGCAGATGATCCGGCTGGCCGGCAAGCAGCCGTACAAGGATATTCCGATCATCTACACCGGGCTGCGCCCGGGTGAGAAGCTGCACGAGACGCTGTTCTATTCCGACGAGGACTATCGTTCGACCGCGCACCCCAAGATCCTCGAAGCCGGCGTGCGCGCGTTCTCGCGTGACATGGTGCTCGGCAACGTTCCGAAGCTGCGCGAAGCGATCAGCAGCTACGACATCGACACCATCCAGGAGATCCTGTTCGCGACGATGCCGGAGTTTTCTCCAATCGAACAGGATGCTTACATCTCATCCGCTAAAGTCGTGCCGTTTCCGACACGCGAGGCCAACAGGCACTAATGAGCAAGCGAATTCGTAAAGCAGTTTTTCCCGTGGCAGGGCTCGGGACGCGCTTCCTGCCGGCGACCAAGACGGTGCCGAAAGAAATGCTGCCGATCATCGATCGTCCGCTTATCCAGTACGCTGTTGATGAGGCCATAGAAGCCGGCTGTGACACGCTGGTGTTCATCACCAACCGCTACAAGCACGCGGTCGCCGACTATTTCGACAAGGCGTATGAGCTGGAACAGAAGCTCGAGCGCGCCGGCAAGCAGGAGCAGCTGGAGATGATCCGCCACGTGCTGCCCAACGGCGTGCGTGCGGTCTTCGTGACGCAGGCCGAAGCGTTGGGTCTGGGCCACGCGGTGCTGTGTGCCAAGGCCGTGATCGGTGACGAGCCGTTCGCCGTGCTGCTGCCGGACGATCTGATCTGGAACCGCGGCGACGGTGCGTTGAAGCAGATGGCCGACCTCAATGAGGCCAGCGGTGCCAGCGTGATCGCCGTCGAGGACGTGCCGCACGACAAGACCGCCAGTTACGGCATCGTGGCCACCGAGGCCTTCGATGGCCGCAAGGGCCGTATCTCGCAGATCGTGGAGAAGCCGAAGCCGGAGGACGCCCCCAGCGATCTGGCGGTGGTCGGCCGCTATGTGCTGAGCCCGAAGATCTTCGATCTGCTGGAGCAGACCGGCAGTGGTGCCGGTGGCGAGATCCAGCTGACCGATGCGATCGCGCAGCTGCTGAAGACCGAGCAGGTCGATGCCTACCGTTTCGAGGGCACCCGTTTCGACTGCGGCACGCACCTGGGGCTGGTCGAGGCGACGATCCGCTTCGCGCTGGACAACCCGAAGCTGGCGGGCCCGGCGCGCGAGAAGCTGACGGCGATGCTGGCGGAATAAGGTTTATCAAGCGCTCCGTTCGCGGCGCCTTGATTGATACGTGGTGGGCGGTACGGGTGGGCCTTTGCAGGACACGCCGTAAACCCATCCATGGGGGCTCGATGGCGCCATCCATGGCGCCAACGGTCCCAGGCAGCCCTGCCAACCCGGCCCTTCCAGCCTCCCCGCGGCGGAGGGATGAGCAAGAGCTGGGGTCAGATCCCTTTGCTGCGCAAAGGGATCTGACCCCAACAAGCAAAAAGGCAGCCGATGGCTGCCTTTTTGCTTTTGCTCTTGTCTTTGATTCCGCCCTTCCCGTCCGCGCCCGCAGGAAATCTGACAGGCGGTACGGGTGGGCCTTTGCAGGACCGTTGGCGCCATGGATGGCGCCATCGAGCCCCCATGGATGGGTTCACGGCGTGTCCCAGGCAGCCCTGCCAACCCGGCCCACGCCATGAAGCCCAACGAGGCAACGCTTTGAACCTTACAGCGCCTCGAAAATACCCGCCGCGCCCATGCCGGTGCCGATGCACATCGTCACCATGCCGTACTTCTGCTGGCGACGACGCAGGCCGTGCAGCAGGGTCGCGGTACGGATCGCACCGGTGGCACCCAGCGGGTGGCCCAGGGCGATCGCACCACCCAGCGGGTTCACCTTGTCCGGGTCCAGGCCGCAGTCACGGATCACCGCCAGCGACTGCGCGGCGAAGGCTTCATTGAGCTCGATCCAGTCCAGCTGATCCTGGTTCAGGCCAGCCTGCTTGAGTGCCTTCGGGATCGCGGCGATCGGGCCGATGCCCATCACTTCCGGGCGCACGCCGGCCACCGAGAAGCTGACGAAGCGCGCCAGCGGGGTCAGGCCGTAGTCCTTGATCGCCTGTTCCGACGCCAGCAGCACGGCACCGGCGCCGTCGCTCATCTGCGACGAGTTGCCGGCAGTGACGGTGCCACCGAACTGGCCATTGCGGAATACCGGGCGCAGCTTGGCCAGGCCTTCGGCCGAGGAATCCGGGCGCGGGCCTTCGTCGGTATCGGCAACCTTGTTGCGGGTGATGATGCGCTGGCCATCGGTCAGGTCCGGCAGGTGCGAGACGATCTCATACGGGCTGATCTCGTCCTTGAACTCGCCCTTCTGGATCGCAGCCATCGCCTTCTGGTGCGAGGCCAGGGCGAACGCGTCCTGCTCTTCGCGCGAGACCTTCCACTCTTCGGCCACCTTCTCGGCGGTGATGCCCATGCCGTAGGCGATGGCCACATGGTCGTTGTCGAACACGCTCGGTGCCATCGCGATCTTGTTGCCCATCATCGGCACCATCGACATCGACTCGGTGCCGCCGGCCAGCATCAGGTCGGCGTTGCCCAGGCGGATCGCATCGGCGGCCTGCGCAACGGCCTGCAGGCCGGAGGAGCAGAAGCGATTGACGGTCTGCGCCGCGATGGTGTTCGGCAGGCCGGCCAGCAGCACGCCGATGCGCGCCACGTTCATGCCCTGCTCGGCTTCCGGCATCGCGCAGCCGATGATCGCATCATCGATGCGGTTGACGTCCACGCCCGGCGCCTGCGCGACAACGCTGCGCAGCACGTGGGCAAGCATGTCGTCGGGGCGGGTATTGCGGAACATGCCCTTGGGCGCCTTGCCCACCGGGGTACGGGTGGCGGCGACGATGTAGGCGTCCTGGATTTGCTTGGTCATTGCAGTGATCTCTCGAATAGGTTTTGTAGAGTCGAGCCATGCTCGACTGCCACAGCAGGTGATGCCGGCCCGGGGCCGGCATCCGCCATCAATCAGTTGCGCAGCGGCTTGCCGGTCTTGAGCATGTGCGCGATGCGGGCCTGGGTCTTTTCCTGCTGGGCCAGTTCGACGAAGTGCTTGCGCTCCAGGGTCAGCAGCCACTCTTCATCGACCAGGGTGCCGCGATCGACCTTGCCGCCGCACAGCACGGTGGCGATGCGCTCTGCAATCTCGTAGTCGTACGGGCTGATGAAGCGACCTTCCAGCATGTTGACCAGCATCATCTTGAAGGTGGCGATGCCGACGTCGCCGGCCACCTGGATGCGGCGTGCCGGCAGCGGCGGACGGTAGCCGGCTTCGGCCAACGCGCGGGCTTCGGCCTTGGCGATGTACAGCGCCTCGTAGCTGTTGAACACCACCTTGTCGGTGCTGCGCAGCAGACCCAGCTCCTTGGCATTGACCGCCGAGTTGGACACCTTGGCCATGGCCACGGTCTCGAAGGTCTTCTTCAGTTCGGCAAACACGTCGCCGCCCGGGCCGGCCGCCTGCGAGGCGCGCACGGCCAGTTCCTTCAGGCCGCCACCGGCTGGCAGCAGGCCGACGCCGGCTTCCACCAGGCCGATATAGCTTTCCAGGAAGGCCACGGTCTTGGCGCTGTGCATCTGGAACTCGCAGCCACCGCCCAGGGCCAGGCCGCGCACGGCAGCCACCACCGGCACCAGCGAGTACTTGATGCGCTGGCTGGTGCGCTGGAAGTTGGCGACCATCTGCTCGAACTGGTCGACCTTGCCGGCCTGCAGCAGGCCCAGGGCGCCGGCCAGATCGGCACCGGCGGAGAACGGTTCCTTCTGCTGCCAGATCACCAGGCCCTGGAAGTCCTTCTCGGCGCGCGAGACGCATTCCTGCAGGCCATCGAGTACCTGGTCGGAGACGGTGTTCATCTTGGTCTTGAAGCTGACCACGGCGATACCGTCGCCGTCGTGCCACATGCGCAGGCCATCGTTCTCGAACACGGTCTCGCCCGGCGCGAACGTTTCGCCCAGCAGCGGATCCGGGAAGCGCTGGCGCTGGTACACCGGCAGCGACGAGCGCGGCAGCTTGGCGTTGCGCGACGGGCTGTAGCTGCCCTCGGCGGCGTGCACGCCGTCGCGGCCATCGAAGACCCAGTCCGGCAGCGGGGCGTTGCTCATGCTCTTGCCGGCGACGATGTCATCGGCGATCCACTGCGCGACCTGCTTCCAGCCCGCGGCCTGCCAGGTCTCGAACGGGCCCAGCGACCAGCCGTAGCCCCAGCGGATCGCGAGATCGACGTCGCGCGCGGTCTCGGCGATGTCGGCCAGGTGGTAGGCGCTGTAGTGGAACAGATCGCGGAAGGTCGCCCACAGGAACTGTGCCTGCGGATGCTGGCTCTCGCGCAGCTTGGCGAACTTCTCGGCCGGGTTCCTGATCTTCAGGATCTCGACCACCTCCGGTGCGGCGCTGCGGTCGGCCGGACGGTAGTCCTGCTTTTCCAGATCGAGCACGACGATGTCCTTGCCGACCTTGCGGAAGATGCCGGCTCCGGTCTTCTGGCCCAGTGCGCCCTTGGAAATCAGCGCGTCCAGCCACTTGGGCGACTTGAAGAATTCATGCCACGGGTCGTTCGGCAGGGTGTCGCCCATGGTCTTGATCACGTGCGCCATGGTGTCCAGGCCGACCACGTCGGAGGTGCGGTAGGTCGCCGACTTCGGGCGCCCGACCAGCGGCCCGGTCAGGCCATCGACTTCATCGAAGCCCAGGCCGAACTGCTGGGTGTGGTGGATGGTCGACAGGATCGAGAACACGCCGATGCGGTTGCCGATGAAGTTCGGGGTGTCCTTGGCGTAGACCACACCCTTGCCCAGGGTGGTGACCAGGAACTCTTCCAGGCCTTCCAGCACGGCGGCATCGGTGGTCGAGGCCGGGATCAGTTCGGCCAGGTGCATGTAGCGCGGCGGATTGAAGAAGTGCACGCCGCAGAAGCGGTGGCGCAGCTGTTCCGGCAGCACGTCGGCCAGCTTGTTGATGCCCAGGCCGGAGGTGTTGGACGCCAGCACGGCGTGATCGGCCACGAACGGTGCGATCTTCTTGTAAAGGTCCTGCTTCCAGTCCATGCGCTCGGCAATGGCCTCGATGATCAGGTCGCAGTCCTTCAGCTGCTCCAGCCCCGACTCGTAGTTGGCCGGGGTGATCGCTTCGGCCAGCGACTTGCTGGCCAGCGGCGCCGGGCTGAGCTTGCCCAGGTTGGCGATTGCCTTCAGCACGATGCCATCGGCCGGACCTTCCTTGGCGGGCAGGTCGAACAGCACGGTGTCGACGCCGGCGTTGGTGAGGTGGGCGGCGATCTGGGCACCCATGACGCCGGCACCCAGCACGGCGGCGCGGCGGACTAGCAGGGAATTGGACATGGTGTAAGGGCCTTTGTTGGTCAGCAGTTACTGGGTGGAATCAGGCGGAGGCGGGCAGGGCGCTGCCGCTGCGTGCGGCGGCGCGGAACCCGGCTTCGGCGAAATGGATGAGCTCGTGGGCTGCCTGGGCACGATGCGCCGCTTCGGTGACACCGGCGGGACGCTTGATCAGCCCGAAATCGGCCATGGCGTAGGTGAGCGAGCCGGCCAGGAAATCCAGCCGCCAGTACAGCTCTTCCTTGCTCAGGTCAGGCACGCACTCGGCGATGGCCTTGCCGAACGCACGCAGCACGTGGCCGTAATGGTCGGACAGGAACTTGCGCAGGTTGTCGTTTTTTTCGGCGTAGGCGCGGGCGATCACGCGGACGAAGGCGCCGCCGCTCTGGCGGTCCTGGGCCAGCGCCAGCGCCGGCTCCACGAAGGCGGCCAGCACCGGGCGCAGTTCACCGGGGTGTTCGCTGCGGGCGCGTTCGAGCTGGGCCATGCGGGCGCCGGTCATCTCGTCCATGCGACGGCGGAACACCTCGTTGACCAGGTTTTCCTTGGAACCGAAGTGGTAGTTGACGGCGGCGATGTTGACGTCGGCCTGGCTGGTGACCTGGCGCAGCGACGTGCCGGCAAAGCCGTGCAGGGCGAACAGCTCCTCCGCGGCACCGAGGATCCGGTCCTTGGTCGAGAAGTGGGCGGGCTTGGCCATCGGGCAGGCGGACCTTAATCAAACGATTGTTTGATACTAGAACCAGACGGTAGCGTATGGCATTTTGCAGTGCAGCAAAACTGCCGGGCCAGTCAGAGGGCATTCACCCCCGGGTGCGGGGTCGGATCCCCGAAGGCGCTCCGATCCCTGTCGGGCTTGGGGATGGGGTCAGGGCCCCTGCGGGGGCCTGACCCCGGCCGGCATGAGGCCTGCCAGCCATGGGCTGGCACTACTTAGTGGGATCTTTTACAATTCGCCTACGTTTATCAGGCTAAGCCCGCGTTCCGACGCGGGTTTTTTTCATGTACCCTTCGGGCCATCAGCGGCCCGATTCCATTGGAGACATCCCATGGCGCTGGAGCGCACCCTTTCGATCATCAAGCCGGACGCCGTTGCCAAGAACGTCATCGGCGAAATCTACGCCCGCTTTGAAAAGGCCGGCCTGAAGGTCGTCGCCGCCAAGTACAAGCAGCTGTCGCGCCGTGAAGCCGAAGGCTTCTACGCCGTGCACCGCGAGCGTCCGTTCTTCAACGCTCTGGTCGAGTTCATGATCTCCGGCCCGGTGATGATCCAGGCCCTGGAAGGCGAGAACGCCGTGCTGGCCCACCGCGACCTGCTGGGCGCCACCAATCCGAAGGAAGCCGCGCCGGGCACCATCCGCGCCGACTTCGCTGAATCCATCGATGCCAATGCCGCCCACGGCTCGGACTCGGTCGAGAATGCCGCGATCGAAATCGCCTACTTCTTCGCCGCGACCGAAGTCGTCTCGCGCTGAGAGTGATGCCGTGAACGAGGTCGTACAGACACCCGCCATCCAGCCGCTGCCGAAGTCGGCACCCACGGCCGGCAAGCAGAACCTGCTCGACCTCGATCGCGCGGGCCTGGAGACGTTTTTCGTCGAGGTTCTCGGCGAGAAGAAGTTCCGTGCCCACCAGGTGATGAAGTGGATCCACCACCGCTACGTCACCGACTTCGATGAGATGACCGATCTCGGCAAGGTCCTGCGCGCCAAGCTGCAGGATCATGCCGAGGTCGTCGTTCCCAACATCGTGTTCGACAAGCCCTCCGCCGACGGCACCCACAAGTGGCTGCTGGCGATGGGCGTGGATGGCAAGAACGCCATCGAGACCGTGTACATCCCGGACAAGACCCGCGGCACGCTGTGCGTGTCCTCGCAGGTCGGCTGCGGGCTGAACTGCACGTTCTGCTCCACCGCCACCCAGGGCTTCAACCGCAACCTGACCACCGCCGAGATCATCGGCCAGGTGTGGGTGGCTGCGCGCCACCTGGGCAACGTGCCGCACCAGATGCGCCGTCTCACCAACGTGGTGATGATGGGCATGGGCGAGCCGCTGATGAATTTCGACAACGTCGTGCGTGCCATGAGCGTGATGCGCGACGATCTGGGCTATGGCCTGGCGAACAAGCGCGTGACGCTGTCCACGTCCGGCCTGGTGCCGCAGATCGACCGCCTGTCCAGCGAGAGTGATGTCTCCCTGGCGGTGTCGCTGCACGCACCGAACGACGAGCTGCGCGAGACGCTGGTGCCGCTCAACAAGAAGTACCCGATCGCCGAGCTGATGGCCTCGTGCGCGCGCTACCTGCGCGCCAACAAGCGTCGCGAGTCGGTGACCTTCGAATACACCCTGATGAAGGGCATCAACGACCAGCCCGAGCATGCCCGGCAGCTGGCCCGGCTGATGCGCCAGTTCGACAACGCGGTGCAGGCCAAGGACTCGGGCAAGGTCAACCTGATCCCGTTCAATCCGTTCCCGGGCACCCGTTACGAGCGTTCCGAGGAAGCCGACATCCGCGCGTTCCAGAAGATCCTGCTCGACAGCAACGTGCTGACGATGGTCCGCCGCACGCGCGGCGACGACATCGACGCCGCCTGTGGCCAGCTCAAGGGCCAGGTGATGGACCGCACCCGCCGCCAGGCGGAGTTCAACAAGACGCTGCAGGCGGGGAAGGGGAGCGATGCGGCCGCCTGACCGCTTCCGGCTGGCGCTGCTTGCGGGCGTGCTGGCCATGGCGGTCGGTGCCTGCTCCTCCACGCCCAAGGGCCGGCTCGGTCCCAGCGAAGCGCCGGTCTATTCGGTGCGCGACCCGGACGGCGTGCGTCGCCAGGTGCGCGTGAACGATCTGCTGGTGCTGGCCTCGCGGGACATGCAGCTGGGCAATCTGGACGGTGCCGAGAGCAAGGCCCGCCAGGTGCTGAAGCTGCAGCCCGACGAGCCTGACGCACTGGTCCTGCTGGCCGGCATCGATGACCGCCGCGGCCGTACCCGGCAGGCGGGCGAGGGCTTCCGCAGGGCCGCAGAGCTGGCCCCGCAGCGCGGTGACGTACTCAACAACTATGGCGCCTGGCTGTGCCAGCAGGGGCAGGCCGCCGAGTCGCTGGTGTGGTTCGATCGTGCGCTGCAGGCGCCGGGCTATGCCACGCCGGCCGAGGCGCAGGCCAACGCGGGGGGCTGTGCGCTTGACGCGGGGCAGCCCGAACGGGCCGAGCGCGACCTGCGTGCCGCACTCGCGGTGGCTCCGGCCAACCCGGTCGCCCTGGAGGCGATGGCCCAGCTGAGCTTCCGCCAGGGCCGCTACATGGAGGCCCGGGCCTTCGCCGAGCGCAGGATTTCGGCTGCACCCGCAACACGTTCCGTGTTACAACTTGCGTCTCAAATCGAGGCGCGGCTGGGCGATCACGCAGCATCCGATCGCTATCTGCAGCGGATTCGACAGGAATTTCCGCAGGATGCGGGCTCCTAACTCCAGGGTTGATGCATTGTGATTGATGACCAGACTGTGAGCGCTCTCGAGACTGCGGCCGGCTGTGGCACCCGCCTTCGCCAGGCCCGCGAGGCGGCCGGACTGACCCTTGACGACGTCGGACAGCGGCTGCGCATGCCGGTCCAGGTGGTCAGGTCGCTGGAAGAAGAACAGTGGCAGAAGCTCGGTGCGCCGGTGTTCGTCCGCGGCCAGCTGCGCAGCTATGCGCGCCTGCTGAATGTGGATGTGAGCGAACTGCTGGAGCAGGCCCAGGTGGGCCCGGTGGTCCCGCCGACCCTGGTCAGCCATACCCATACCCCGCGTGCGCGCCGGATCGCCGAGAACCTCGGCCGGCGCGTGCTGTATGTCGGCATCACCGCGGTGCTGGCCGTGCCGGTGTGGTTCGCCACGCGCGGCCATTTCGATGGCGGCACGCCGTCGCCGAACACCGCCTCGCTGGACGTGATCCCGGCGACCGTGCCGGTCACCCCCGCCGCCGACGGCGCCGAGCCGGTGGCATCGACGGAGACCTCGGTGGCGTCCACCGCCAAGCCGGCCGCGACCCCGTACGTCGCCTCGCTGGCGCCGGTCCCGCGTCCGGCCGCCACTGCGGCGGGTGCCGGCACCACGCTGGAGATGCAGTTCAACGGAGACAGCTGGGTCGACATCGGCGGCCCCGATGGCAGCACCGTCGAGAAGGCGCTGATCCGGTCGGGCGAGAGCCGAAGCTTCACCCCGGGCCAGGTGACCCGGGTCACTCTGGGCAACGCCTCGGCGGTCCAGGTTCAGCAGAACGGCGCTATCGTCGATCTGGCGCCCTACCAGCGAGCCAACGTGGCACGCTTTCAGGTATCCTCTGAAGGCTCCGTGGTCCCGGTTTCGCACTGAGGCGCGGTTTCACCACCTTCGATAATCCCAATGGTCCCTCCCGATGGGCGGGGCGAGAGTACGCATGGCGATCGACGATCTGCTCGACGAGCACGAACAAAGTGAACGCGTCCGCAGCTGGCTGCGGAAGAATGGCGCCAGCATCATCGGTGGCGTGGCCATCGCCATCGGCGCCATCGCCGGCTGGCAGTGGTGGCAGACGCAGCAGGGCGGCAAGCTGGCCTCGGCCAATGTCGAATACCAGAAGGCACTGGTGGGTCTGCAGCAGAACAAGCTCGACGACGCCGCCAAGGCGGTGAAGGCGCTCGAAGCCGGTCCCTCCAGCATCTACGGCGACCTCGCGGCGCTGCAACTGGCCAAGGCCCAGGTCGACGCCGGCAAGAATGAAGAAGCCCTGGCGACGCTGCGCAGCGTGAAGGTCGAAGGAGACCTGCAGCGCGTGGTCGACCAGCGCGTGGCCCGCCTGCTGGTCGCCACCGGCAAGGCCGACGAGGCGATCTCCCTGCTGGGCAGCGCCACCGACAGCGGCAGCCTGGAGATCCACGGCGATGCGCTGATGGCCCAGGGCAAGCGCGATGCCGCCCGCGAACAGTACGAGAAGGCGTTGAAGACGCTGGACGTGGCGGCGCCGCAGCGGCGCCTGCTGGAAACCAAGGTTATGGACGCCGGCGGCACCGTCGCCGCCCCTGCGGAGTCGGTTTGATGAGTCAGAAGGTCATGATCACCCGCGTCGCCACCGTGCTGCTGCTCGGCGTGGCGCTGTCCGGCTGCAGCACCATGAAGGGCTGGTTCGCCGGCAAGGACGCGGAAGCGAAGAAGGCGCAGGAGCCGGCCGAACTGGTCAAGTTCGAGCCGACCCTGAAGGTCAACAAGGCCTGGTCGGTCAATCTGGGCAAGGGTGAGCGTCGCATCGGCGTGCGCCAGGGCCCGGCGGTGGCCAACGGCCACGTGTTCGCTGCGGCGATCACCGGTGGCGTGCATGCCATCGACCTGCAGACCGGCAAGAAGGTCTGGACCTGGGAGCCGAAGAAGGAAAAGAAGAAGGACAAGCTGCGCCTGTCCGGTGGCCCGGGTGTTGGCGAGAACCTCGTCGTGATCGGCACGCTCGACGGCCAGGTCATCGCGCTGGACATCAATGACGGCAGCGAGAAGTGGCGCGCCCGCGTGCCCGGCGAAGTGATCGCCGCGCCGGCGGTGGCCCAGGGCATGGTGTTCGTGCGCAGCAACGACGGCCGCATCACCGCCTTCGACGTGGGCAACGGCACCCAGCGCTGGTTCAACCCGAGCGAACTGCCGGCGCTGACCGTGCGTGGCAATGCGCCGGTGGTGACCGGTCCGGGCGTGCTGTTCATCGGCAGGGATGACGGCGCCATCGCCGCGCTGGCCATGCAGGATGGCCGCACCCTGTGGGAACAGAACGTGGGCAGCGCTGAAGGGCGCACCGAGCTGGAGCGCATGGCCGACATCGACGGTGCGCCGGTGCTCGATGGCAACACGCTGTTCGTGAGCAGCTTCAAGAACCAGACGATGGCCATCGAAGGCCCGACCGGTCGCCCGCTGTGGGCGCGCGACCACGGCGGTGCCGGTGGCGTGGCGGTCTCGTCGGGCAATGTGTTCGTCACCGACAACAAGGGTGGCGTGTTCGGCCTGGACAAGGCCAGTGGCGCGGCGATGTGGTCGCAGACCGGGCTCGCCCGGCGCCTGCTGACCGGCCCGGCACTGCACGGCGACTACGTGGTGGTCGGCGACTACAAGGGATACGTGCACTGGCTGCAGACGTCCGATGGCGCGATGGCGGCGCGGGCCAAGAGCGGCGGTGAAGCTCTGCTGGCCCAGCCGATCGTCGTCGACGGGGTGCTGCTGGTGCAGAACGTGGATGGCAAGCTGACCGCCTTCCGGTTGGCAAATTAATACGGAGTAATCGCGATGCTGCCTTTGGTCGCCCTGGTTGGACGGCCGAATGTCGGCAAGTCGACCATTTTCAATGCGTTGACCCGCACCCGTGACGCCCTGGTCCATGACCAGCCCGGCGTCACCCGTGATCGCAACTACGGCGTCTGCCGCCTCGACGAGGACAATCATTTCCTCGTCGTGGACACCGGCGGTATCGCCGGGGAAGACGAGGGCCTGGCGGGCGCTACCACGCGTCAGGCGCGGGCCGCTGCCGCCGAAGCCGACCTGATCCTGTTCGTCGTCGATGCCCGCGAGGGCACGTCGGCGCTGGATGACGAGATCCTGTCGTGGCTGCGCAAGCTGTCGCGTCCGACCCTGCTGCTCATCAACAAGATCGACGGCACCGACGAGATGGCCGTGCGCTCGGAATTCGCGCGCTACGGTTTCAGCGAGATGCTGACGGTTTCGGCCGCGCATCGTCAGGGCCTGGACGATCTGCTCGATGAAGTGATCCAGCGCCTGCCGGAAGAGGGCAGTGGCGAAGAGCTGGACAACGATCCGAACCGTGTGCGCATCGCCTTTGTCGGCCGCCCCAACGTGGGCAAGTCTACCCTGGTCAACCGCATCCTCGGCGAGGAGCGCATGATCGCCTCCGACGTGCCCGGCACCACCCGCGATTCGATCGCGGTGGACCTGGAACGCGATGGCCGCGAGTACCGCCTGATCGACACCGCCGGCCTGCGTCGCCGCTCGCGGGTGGACGAGGTGGTCGAGAAGTTCTCGGTGGTCAAGACCATGCAGTCCATCGAGCAGTGCCAGGTGGCCGTGCTCATGCTGGACGCCACCGAAGGCGTGACCGACCAGGACGCCACCGTGCTGGGGGCCGTGCTCGACGCCGGCCGCGCCCTGGTGATCGCCATCAACAAGTGGGATGGCCTGACCGAGTACCAGCGCGAGCAGGCCGAAACCATGCTGTCGCTGAAGCTGGGCTTCGTGCCGTGGGCGGAATCGGTACGCATCTCGGCCAAGCATGGCTCGGGCCTGCGTGAGCTGTTCCGTGCGGTGCACCGCGCCCACGAATCGGCGAACAAGACGTTCACCACCAGCGAAGTGAACAAGGCGCTGGAAGTGGCCTACGAGACCAACCCGCCGCCGACCATCCGCGGCCACGTCTCCAAGCTGCGTTACGTGCACCCGGCCGGCGCCAACCCGCCCACCTTCATCGTGCATGGCACGCGCCTGAAGGAGCTGCAGGAGTCGTACAAGCGCTACCTGGAGAACTTCTTCCGCAAGCGCTTCAAGCTGATCGGCACGCCGGTGGTGTTCCTGTTCCGCGAAGGTGCCAACCCGTACGAGGGCAAGAAGAACGTGCTGACCGAACGGCAGATCAAGGCCAAGCGGCGCTTGATGAAACACGTCAAGGGCAAGTAACCGGAAAGGCGGCCGCAGGGCCGCCTTTTTCGTTTGACGGGGAATGGGGTCAGATCCCTTTTCCTCCGGAACAGGGATCTGACCCCTGGGACGCTCGGCGGGCAGGGCCTGCGCGATAATGGCGCCATGAGCATCCGAGAGCTTTCCCCCGCGCAGGCGCATGACCGCCTGGCCCATGGCGCCGTGCTGATCGACGTGCGGGAGGCGCACGAGCGCGCCGGTGGCATGGCCGAAGGCGCCCGTGGTGTGGCCGGGGCGGAACTGCGGGCCGACCCGGCCGCGCACCTGCCACGCCCGGAACAGGAAATCCTGCTGATCTGCCAGACCGGCAAGCGTTCGGCCGACGCCGCGCAGGCCCTGCTCGACGCTGGCTACGCGAACGTGGCGTCGGTCGCCGGGGGCACCGTGGCCTGGCGCGAGCAGGCGCTGCCGCTGGTGCAGCCCGTGGCCAGCGCTGCCGACCGCGATTTCTTCGATCGCTACTCGCGCCACCTGCTTCTGCCGCAGATCGGCGAGGCGGGCCAGCGTCGCCTGCAGCAGTCGCGTGTGCTGGTGCTGGGCGCGGGCGGCCTGGGGGCACCGGCCGGCTTCTACCTGGCCGCCGCCGGGGTCGGGCACCTGCGCTTCGCCGACCACGACCGGGTCGAACGCAGCAACCTGCACCGCCAGATCGTGCATACCGAAGCCAGTGTCGGCCAGCTCAAGGTCGACTCCGCACGCGAGCGCCTGCTGGCGCTGAATCCCGCCATTGACATTGAAGCCGTGCCGCAGCGGGTCACCTCCGACAACGTCGACGCGCTGCTGGACGGGGTGGACGTGGTGCTGGATGGCTCGGACAACTTCCCGCTGCGCTACCTGCTCAACGATGCGTGCATCAAGCACCGGCTGCCGCTGGTGTATGCGGCAATCGAGCGCTTCGACGGCCAGGTGAGCGTGTTCGACGCCGGCCGCCAGCGCGGCGTCGCGCCCTGCTACCGCTGCCTGTTCCCGGAGCCGCCGCCGCCGGAGTTCGCGCCGAACTGTTCCGAGGCCGGCGTGCTGGGCGTGCTGCCAGGGTTGGCCGGCGTGCTGCAGGCCACCGAGGTGTTGAAACTGCTGCTGGGCATCGGCGAGCCCCTGGTGGGGCGTCTGCTGCGTTTCGATGCACTGGGCATGCGCTTCCGCGAAACCGGCATCGGCCCGGACCCGCAATGCCCGGTCTGCGCGCCGGGCGTGCCGTTCCCGGGCTATATCGATTACGCCGCCTTCTGCCGGGGCGGGTGATTCCGGTAGCGCCGGGCCACGCCCGGCGAGCGCAGCGGGGCGCGCAGGCACATCCGCCAAGCCTGGCCCGGCGCCACCGTTGATCGTTTCAGAATGATGTGTGGGGTGGCTGCCGGCATCGTTCCACCTTCAAGACAATCCGGCGCAACATGCGTGCTATTGCCGTCATCCACATTGCTCTATCGTGGTGAGCGATTCTGGATTCCGGGGAAAGCACCGCATGGCGGTAGAAGCAGCGACCAGCGAGCTGGTCAAGGTGGTTGCCCTGCTGGGCGCGGCGGTGGTGATGGTGCCCTTGTTCCGGCGGCTGGGCCTGGGGTCGGTACTGGGCTACTTCGCCGCCGGCCTGGCAATCGGACCGTTCGGGCTGGGCTGGTTCTCCGATCCGCAGGCCATCCTGCATACCGCCGAACTCGGCGTGGTGATGTTCCTGTTCGTGATCGGCCTGGAGATGCGGCCCTCGCACCTGTGGAGCCTGCGCAAGGAAATCTTCGGGCTGGGCACGCTGCAGATCGTCACCTGCGCGCTGGTGCTGACCAGTATCGCCAAGCTGTTCGGCTTCCCGTGGCAGGTGGCCTTCATCGGTGCCACCGGCTTCGTGCTGACCTCCACCGCCGTGGTGATGCAGCTGCTGGCCGAGCGCGGTGATATCGCGCTGCCTTCGGGGCAGAAGATCGTCTCCATCCTGCTGTTCGAAGACCTGCTGATCGTGCCGCTGCTGGCCCTGGTGGCGTGGATGGCGCCCAGCGCGGGCAGCTCCGATGGCGAGGGCTCGCGCTGGCTGTCGGTGGTGATCGGTGTCGGTGCCATCGTCGGTCTGGTGCTGGTCGGCCGCTTCCTGCTCAACCCGCTGTTCCGCCTGCTGGCCGAATCGAAGGCACGCGAGGTGATGACCGCCGCCGCGTTGCTGGTGGTGCTGGGCGCGGCACTGCTGATGCAGCTGTCCGGCCTGTCGATGGCGATGGGCGCGTTCCTGGCCGGCGTGCTGCTGAGCGAATCGACCTTCCGTCACCAGATTGAAGCCGACATCGAACCGTTCCGCGGCATCCTGCTCGGCCTGTTCTTCCTCAGCGTCGGCATGGCGCTGGACCTGGGCGTAGTGGCCTCGCACTGGCAGCTGATCGCCGGCCTGGTGCTGGCGCTGATGGCGGCCAAGGCACTGTGCATCTACGTCGTTGCGCGTCTGATGGGCAGCGACCACGCGCAGGCGCTGGACCGTGGCGTGCTGATGGCGCAGGGCGGTGAGTTCGCCTTCGTGCTGTTCTCCGCAGCGGCGGCCGCCGGTGTGATCGACGTGGACATCAATGCCAACTTCACCGCCGTGGTGGTGCTGTCGATGGCGCTGACCCCGCTGGTGGTGCTGGTCTACAAGCGCGTGGCACCGAAGCCGACGGTGAACCTGGAGGGCGTGGACGAGGCCGACGGCCTGTCCGGCAGCGTGCTGCTGATCGGCTTCGGCCGCTTCGGCCAGGTGGCCAGCCAGTCGCTGCTGGCGCGCGACGTGGACGTGACCATCATCGACAACGATGTGGAGATGATCCAGAGCGCGGCGCGGTTCGGCTTCAAGATCTACTACGGCGATGGCACCCGTCTGGACGTGCTGCATGCTTCCGGCGCCGCGACCGCGCGCGCGATCGCGGTGTGCGTGGACAAGGCCGACGCCGCCGACCGCATCGTCGAGCTGGTCGCGCACGAATTCCCGCAGGCCAAACTGATGGTGCGCTCGTTCGACCGCGAGCATTCACTGCGGCTGATCCATGCCGGCGTCGATTTCCAGATCCGCGAGACCTTTGAATCGGCCGTGCTGTTCGGTCAGGCCGCCCTGATCGAGCTGGGCGCCGACGAGGACGACGCGATCGAGATCGCCGAGCAGATCCGTCGCCGCGACGCCGAGCGTTTCGAGCTGGAAATCGCCGGTGGCGGCCTGAACGCCGGCGCCAAGATGGTGTTTGGCAACTCCGGCCAGGGCGTACCGACGCCGACCCCGTTCACCGCGCCGAAGCGGGCAAGCAAGACCTTGAACCCGCAGGACGTGCCCGAAGAGGAAGAATGAGGGATGCGACCCGTAACGTCACCCGGGGTCAGCGTTCCAAGGTAGCGCCGGGCCATGCCCGGCGAGCGCAGCGGCCGCATTGGCGGTGGGCGAGGGGGCCTGAATCGGGGACAATAGCCTCCCCACCGCCGCCGCCCCCGCATTCGATGAACGATTCCGCCGCCCCGCATCCTGCCCGCATTCTCGATGGCCGCCGCATCGCTGAAGACCTGCTCGACAGCCTGAAGGTGCGTGTCGATGCCCGCATCGCGGCCGGTGGCAGCCGTCCGGGGCTGGCCGTGGTGCTGGTGGGCGGCGACCCGGCCTCGACCGTATACGTGCGCAACAAGCGCCGTGCCGCCGAGAAGGTCGGCATCGAAGCACACGATTACGACCTGCCGGCCGGCACCACCGAGGCCGAACTGCTGGACCTGATCGACCAGCTCAATGCCGATCCGAAGATCAACGGCATCCTGATCCAGCTGCCGCTGCCGGGCATCCCCGATGCACGCCGGCTGATCCAGCGCATCGACCCGCGCAAGGACGTCGATGGCTTCCACCCGGAGAACGTCGGCCATCTGGCCCTGCGCGAGTTCGGCCTGCGCCCGTGCACGCCGCGCGGCATCACCACGCTGCTGGGCCACACCGACCAGCCGGTGCGCGGTCGCAACGCCACCATCGTCGGTGTCAGCAACCACGTCGGCCGCCCGATGGGCCTGGAACTGCTGATTGCCGGCTGCACCGTCACCAGCTGCCACAAGTTCACCCCGAAGGACGTGCTGGAACAGGCCGTGCGCAACGCCGACATCCTGGTGGTGGCGGTGGGCCGCCCGGGCATCGTGCCGGGCGAGTGGGTGAAGCCGGGCGCGGTGGTGATCGACGTCGGCATCAACCGGTTGGATGACGGCCGCCTGGTGGGCGACGTCGGCTTCGATGCGGCGGCGCAGCGGGCGAGCTGGATCACCCCGGTGCCGGGTGGTGTCGGCCCGATGACCGTGGCCACGTTGATGCAGAACACCCTGGAAGCGGCGGAAGCGCTGAGCTGATCGCAGCGAGCGGCTGTTGGTAGGCGCCAACCGTCGTCGGCCTGCCTGTGGTGGGTGCCAACCTTGGTTGGCACGCTTCATCCGGCGTCTGGACCCCAGATGGGGTGGAGGCCTCTCTGTTTGTGCCAACCAAGGTTGGCACCTACCAGGAGCCGGTCGTCGGCCTGCCTGTGGTGGGTGCCAACCGTCGTCGGTCGCCTGTGTGGGTGCCAACCTTGGTTGGCACAAACAGGGAGAGGCCTTCACCCCATCTGGGGTCCAGGCACCGGACGAAGCGTGCCAACCAAGGTTGGCACCCACCAAAGCGGTGGCCGGCCCCCTGAATGGACCGCCGCCCGCGCGACACTGCGTCGCATCCACCCCCTGCCACGCGGCGCGAAAACAAGGTAAAATGTCGCGCTTCCCCACATCTCGGGTATGCCGATGCTGCGCATCCAGGCTGAAGCACTCACTTACGACGACGTCTCGCTCGTCCCCGCCCACTCGACCATCCTGCCCAAGGACGTCAACCTTGAAACGCGGTTGACCCGAGACCTGAAGCTCAAGCTTCCGATCCTGTCCGCCGCGATGGACACCGTCACCGAAGCCCGCCTGGCCATCGCCATGGCCCAGCTCGGCGGCATGGGCATCATCCACAAGAATCTCAGCCTGGAACAGCAGGCCGCGGAAGTGGCCAAGGTGAAGAAGTTCGAGGCCGGTGTCATCCGCGACCCGATCACCGTCGGCCCGGAAACCACCATCCGTGACGTGCTGGCCCTGACCCAGGCGCACAACATCTCCGGCGTGCCGGTGGTGGGCAGCGACGGCCTGCTGGCCGGCATCGTGACCCACCGCGACATGCGCTTCGAGACCGAGCTGGACGATCCGGTCCGCCACATCATGACCAAGAAGGATCGCCTGATCACGGTCAAGGAAGGCGCCGCGTCTGATGAAGTGCTGCAGCTGCTGCACCGCAACCGCATCGAGAAGGTGCTGGTGGTCAATGACTCGTTCGAACTGCGTGGCCTGATCACCGTCAAGGACATCCAGAAGAACACCGACTTCCCGAACGCCGCCAAGGATCTGTCGACCCGCCTGCTGGTCGGCGCCGCCGTCGGCGTGGGGGGCGATACCGATCACCGCGTGGAAGCGCTGGTCGCCGCCGGCGTGGACGTGATCGTGGTCGATACCGCGCACGGCCACTCGCAGGGCGTGCTGGACCGCGTCAGCTGGGTCAAGAAGAACTTCCCGAACGTGCAGGTCATCGGCGGCAACATCTGCACCGGCGAAGCCGCACTGGCGCTGCTGGACAGCGGCGCGGACGCGGTCAAGGTCGGCATCGGCCCGGGCTCGATCTGCACCACCCGCGTGGTTGCCGGCGTCGGCGTGCCGCAGGTCACCGCCATCGATCTGGTGGCCGAAGCGCTGCAGGACCGCATCCCGCTGATCGCCGACGGTGGCATCCGCTACTCGGGCGACATCGGCAAGGCGCTGGCCGCCGGTGCCTCGACCATCATGGTCGGCGGCCTGCTGGCCGGTACCGAGGAATCGCCGGGCGAGACCGAGCTGTACCAGGGCCGTTCGTACAAGAGCTACCGCGGCATGGGTTCGCTGGCTGCCATGGAGAAGGGGTCCAAGGACCGCTACTTCCAGGACGCCGCCACCGCCGACAAGCTGGTGCCGGAAGGCATCGAAGGCCGCGTGCCGTACCGCGGCCCGGTGGGCGGCATCATCCACCAGCTGATGGGCGGCCTGCGCGCCACCATGGGCTACGTGGGCTGCGCCACCATCGACGAGATGCGCAGCAAGCCCAAGTTCGTGAAGATCAGCGGCGCCGGCCAGCGTGAGAGCCACGTCCACGACGTGACGATCACCAAAGAGCCGCCGAACTACCGCGCCTGATGCGCTTGCGAACTGCTCTTGCGATTACGGGCAGCCTGCTGATGGCAGGCTGTTCGTTGTCCGAACCGCCGCCGCGCTCCGGGTCTCCGGGCGCGGCGGTTTCGCAATTGCAGCACGTGCAGGCGTGCCAGAACGCGTTCTCGCTGCCGAAGGGCTGGCAGGTGCAGGCCGCTGGCGAGCAGCGCTGGCTGCTGAAAGGCACCGGCGAGCGCCCGCTGCAGGTCATCCTGCGGTGCGTTACCGATCTGGGTGACAGGCTTGAAGATCCTGTGGTCACCGCCGAGCTGGGGCCGCTGGAGCCGAAACGGATGAGCGTGCAGTCCGCGTTCTGGGGCAACGCCGTGGATTCCGGTTACCCGATGCACGCCTTTCAACGGCGCATCGTGCCCGGCACCGAAGTGCAGGAAATCGCCGAGCTCCCGCGCGCTGACCGCTCCAACCCCACCGCACCGCACGGCCTGCTGATGCTGCGCTGGGACGAGGAAGACCCCTCACATATTCAACAACGCGAGGCGTTCATCGCCACGCTGACGCAGAGCCTTGAAGCGCCGGGCGCTGCGAAAAACACCACTGGAACGGCACCATGACCAACATCCATAACGACAAGATCCTCATCCTCGATTTCGGCGCGCAGTACACGCAGCTGATTGCCCGCCGCATCCGCGAGCTGGGCGTCTACTGCGAAATCTGGGCGTGGGACCACAACCCGGCCGAGATCGCCGGCTTCGGCGCCAAGGGCATCATCCTGTCCGGTGGCCCGGAATCGACCACGCTGCCGGGCGCCCCGGCCGCACCGCAGGAAGTGTTCGACAGCGGCCTGCCGATCTTCGGCATCTGCTACGGCATGCAGACTCTGGCGGCCCAGCTGGGCGGTGCCACCGAAGCCGCTGACCAGCGCGAGTTCGGCCACGCCGAAGTGAACGTGATCAACCCGGATGCACTGTTCAAGGGCCTGAGCGACCACGGCGGCGAGCCGAAGCTGAATGTCTGGATGAGCCACGGCGACCACGTCTCCGTTGCGCCGCCGGGCTTCACCATCACCGCCACCACCGACCGCATTCCGGTGGCCGCCATGGCCAACGAAGAAAAGCGCTGGTACGGCGTGCAGTTCCACCCGGAAGTGACCCACACCCTGCAGGGCCAGGCGCTGCTGCGCCGCTTCGTGGTGGACGTGTGCGGCTGCCAGACCCTGTGGACCGCCGCCAACATCATCGACGACCAGATCGCCCGCGTGCGCGAACAGGTGGGCGATGACGAAGTGATCCTGGGCCTGTCCGGCGGCGTCGATTCGTCCGTGGTGGCTGCGCTGCTGCACAAGGCCATCGGCGAGAAGCTGACCTGCGTGTTTGTGGATACCGGCCTGCTGCGCTGGCAGGAAGGCGACCAGGTGATGGCGATGTTCGCCGAGCACATGGGCGTGAAGGTGGTGCGCGTGAATGCCGCCGACCGCTACTTCAAGGCGCTGGAAGGCGTGAGCGACCCGGAAGCCAAGCGCAAGATCATCGGCAACCTGTTCGTTGAGATCTTCGACGAAGAGTCGAACAAGCTGAGCAACGCCAAGTGGCTGGCGCAGGGCACCATCTACCCGGACGTGATCGAGTCGGCCGGCAGCAAGACTGGCAAGGCGCATGTGATCAAGAGCCACCACAACGTGGGCGGCCTGCCGGAGCACATGAAGCTGGGCCTGGTGGAACCGCTGCGCGAGCTGTTCAAGGACGAAGTGCGCCGCCTGGGCGTCGAGCTGGGCCTGCCGCGCACCATGGTCTACCGCCATCCGTTCCCGGGCCCGGGCCTGGGCGTGCGCATTCTGGGTGAAGTGAAGCCGGAATACGCCGAACTGCTGGCCAAGGCCGATGCCATTTTCATTGATGAGCTGCGCAAGGCGGACCTGTACGACAAGACCAGCCAGGCGTTTGCCGTGTTCCTGCCGGTGAAGTCGGTGGGCGTGGTGGGCGATGCGCGCGCTTATGAGTGGGTGATTGCGCTGCGGGCCGTGGAGACGATCGACTTCATGACGGCGCATTGGGCGCATCTGCCGTATGAGTTCCTGGGTACGGTGAGCAACCGGATCATCAATGAGCTGCGGGGGGTGTCGCGGGTGGTTTATGACATCTCGGGGAAGCCGCCGGCTACTATTGAGTGGGAGTGAGTTGAAAGAACGAGGGCGCCGAGAGGCGCCCTTGTTGCATGGGGAGCTTGCTCACGCGTCCACGCTGCGAGTCTTATGGCGCAATATGGATCCCATAGAACCTCGGCTGGAAAGAACTTCTGAACTCCGAAGAGCTTTTCCTGTTTGATCTAGGAGGGGGTGCACTTCTAGCTTATTGTATGATCGTGCAACCGCGCCCAAAAGGCCTGGTTATTGGCAGCTTCGTCTTATAGGGGGTCGTAGTGCAGGACAAAATGGAAGAATCTCGCTATCAGAAGTATTCTGAGGAAGATATCGCGAGAATGTCGATGCGGGACCGGGAACTGAAGGAATTTCGCGACCTCATTGGAAGGCGCGAGCAAGAGTTCGAGGCCCAGCGCGCAAAGTTCATGGAAGAACAGCTACAGCGAGAGCGGCAATTCCAGCGTGAGTTTGAAGAGCGGGAGAGGCTATTTACAGATCGCGAAAAGAAGGTGGTGGATCGGCAGCGAGATTTTGAACGGAACTTTTCAAAGAGGGAAGCAGAATTAGAAGCGCTGAGAGATCATCTGCAGTTCGAGATTTCGAGCAGAGAGGCAAGGCTTCAACAGGCGCTAGTTGAGTTTGAACAAGAGAAGAGTCGCTATAAAGAGGAAAATCTCAAGCGTGTAGAAGCAACGTCAAGGAGCTATGTATCTGAGGCGCTTGATTTGCTTGAAAAAAAGGAGGGTCAGTTTCATTTCATATCCAAGCTTTGGGGAGGCATTGGAGCGATTGGGCTAATTGGTGGTCTTGCATTTTTCGTTTATATAAGCTTGACTTCGGCGATGACGGTTTCCGCTGACATTACGTGGCCATTCCTGGCATTCTCTGTTTTCAAGGGTCTGATTTCTGTGGCATTAGTGGCAGGCTTGGCTAAGTATGCTTTTCTATTCAGTAGTTACTACATGCAGGAGTCTCTGAAGAATGCAGATCGCCGGCATGCCATCAATTTCGGAAAGTTTTATCTAGAGTCTTATGGGGCGGCAGCAGAATGGTCGCAGGTTAAAGAGGCCTTCGAACATTGGAATATATCTGAGTCGAATGCATTTACCCGCGCTGACACCTCGCTTCCAGATATCTCGGTATTGGAGAAGTCTGTCGCTTTTGTTGAGCGAATTGGGAGGGCGCTTCCAAAGGCTCCCGTGAACGGTAGTGGTGCATGACAAGTCTGAAAAAGTCTGTATGCGAATAACAAGTATATGAAATCGCTGCTTTTCGCATAAGGCGCTCGTAGTTTGCTGGCGCCGCCGAGCAGCCATCCCAATCGCAGGACATCATGCGACCCCAAGCCGAATTCCGTCTGCCATCAGGTTGGAGCTAGGCGACGTTTCAGATCCTATTTCTTGGGCCGGTTATATGTCGAATTGCTAGTGGAACTTGGTCCCTATAACATGGAGTTGCACAAGGAAAAGCGCTCCATATAGGTGCTTTGTCAATAGTTCGTGTAACCGGACGTAGTGGTCCAGCCATCGCGTAGCTGCGCTTCCAACGAAAATTATGATTAGCCGAAGAGATCTAAAGAAAGTGCATGAGGAGGCGGTTCTTCGCCAATTCGCGTCTCATCTTGAGAAGTATGATGCCTGTCTGGAAGTCTTAGAGAGGCCAGATCCACCAGAAGCAATCGTAAATTTGAACGGCGAAAGGACTTGGATTGAGATTACCGACGCATTCCTTGACATAAAGCATGCGATCGCGCTGACTTCTGGCGCCGCTGATGACGTGGATCACATCCCTGATGACGGCAGACTTGTTATTGATCCAGATGCAATGTTCTCAAAGGTTCTGCACACTGTCATTGGGGCAAAGTACGACAAGGCGTCGATGTGCTCAATCGCTGCAGATTTCGGTCCAGGCATCTTGCTCGTCGGAGTCTTTTCCCCTTTCACTAATGCTGAGTCCGTGGCTAACGGTGAGGCCTCCGCAGTTGCCGAACTGATCTCAAGTAAGTCGGCCCAAGTATTCAACGCCATCTATGCTTACGACGGTACCGGTGAGAGATCATTTCATTTGTTGTATCGCCGAGAAGCATAGCAATTCATTCAAGCCGAAGTTGCTTCGCTGAGCGAACTAATTGCAGAATTCCAAACGACAGTTCCTGGTCAGAAGTAGAGGCGCGGGCTTCAGACAGCGCGGCCAATAATTCTGGAGTCCGTTTTTGACCGATTCGGACATCGCATGTCTATGCTTACTTGAGAAATCCAGTTCCCTCAAGGGCTAGCGATTACTCGCAGGTCAACGTCCGCAATATCACGCAGGTACATGTAACTAGTGCCAAGCACGGTCATCACACTATCTGTAACTCTAGCGGCAGAGATAGCGGGCTGCACGATAAAAAAGCTCATTCGCATTTCAATATCCCGCGCTTTGAGCCTCAAGATGTCGATCTGCGGCGGCGTGCCTTTCAGCAGTCGTTGGGTGCCGCTTCCTTCGCCAGCGCTGTAACGCTCCAGCAGGCGCTGGAAGAGCGCCGGGCCCTTATGGAGCCATTTCGCAGACCTGCTTGCCTGCCCAGCTACCACATACGCATCATCTACACGTGCTCCAGGTTGTTGGCCGCTGCCGCAGTATTTGCAGTGATAGAGATCAACCGCGATGTGATCGGGTGCTTCCCGGATCGCGACAAGGTCAGCAATCTCACCGGCGCCGTCATCGTTGAAGATGATGTCGTAGCTATCGAAAATCTTCTGAAGTGTGAAGCCTTGGACCGAATCGAAGTCCGCGGGATGGGCCATCGACTCCCTATGGATGTTGGTGCTTCCCCAATCCCAGGTCGATAGAAGAGTGGACGGCAGCGGGACGTTAAGCGCAGCGTGGGTGAAGTAGCGATAGTCGCCAATGAGGATGGAGCCGTCAGCCTGTAGTAATCGCATACGCTCGCGATCCAGGTAATCATTGAGATCGTGCTCTTTACTGCCAATAAGCAGAGTGGCGCGGTCGCTCGAATAGCGGTAGCCATCACTCTCAAGGCGGATTCGAATGGTTGTTAGGGCCCGTTCTTCGCCGTTGGACGAGATGGCCGACAGCGCAATGGCAAGCGTGTCATCACTTTCCCTGACCGGTTGTCCCAGTTTGGTGTTCAGCAATGGGTAGGATTCCCCATTGACGGTGATCGCGCAGCGCCCTTCGGTTTCGACACCCAGCGCATCCGGCCAGTCGGCGAAGAAGATTCCGTCCGGCCAACGGCCGCTAAGCTTCTCCGCCCGCATGACATTTCGAAGAATGGCGGCTGTATCGATTGCGGAATTATTGATCTTCGAGGCGACGATATCGCACCAACGCACCCAATCGTCAATGGTGCCGGAATCCATCTTCCAGAGCTTGCCTTTGGCCGAACAACCTGCGGTAGTGCTTTCTCCGTCTGCATGTCCAACGCCGAAAATGTTGGATTTGATAGACCGGCCACTCTCAAGATCGTCCATGACCCGGTTAACGTCTTGCCCAACGTGCATGGTAAACCTTACGTCACGACCAGATCTGCTAAGGCCAACGTTCTGTAGCTTAAGTCGGTTGATTCCATGCATGATGCGAAAGACGTCGTCGCCGCTAATGCGTCGTGCAGACGGTGCAACAAGAGCTTGGAAGCGCGAGGTTTGCCGCTCGTCTCCAGTGCACGAGATGAAAAGGGTTGAGTCGCTTTGCCGGTAGTAGGCGAGATATAGGTGCCAAGTTGAGCCATAGATGGACTCGCTTTTCGCCCAGGCAATGGGAGCTTTCTCACGGGAAACAGCGATTACAATCGACCCGTCGTCACTCACTGAGTGCAACTGAAGCGCCTCGCTCGGCGACCCTAGGCCTTTTGCGGCATGGGGGCGCCAGTTCGATCTCGTCAGGCGGTAAGCGAGGCAACTGATGTTAGGTGCTGGATTAAGGGCCGCGATCTTCGCTCCCTCAGAATCTCCTTCGAACCTTGATTCAAATTCTTGGCGCCGCAGCTCTCGTCCGATGCGCTCAGTACTGACTTCACGAATGATCAAGCTCCAGTCCGCGCTTTCTTCAAAGAGGCGCTTCATGGGGCTGTCCGAACGCTGGTTAGCGATATTGGCGACGAACTTTGCGGTTCCCAGGCGTGTATCCGTTCGGGTCAGGCGACCGATAAATTGCAGTGTGACCGCTGGGCTTTGATGCTGATCGTGGATTGCGGCGATCTTTAACTCGGGCAGATCAAAGCCCTCGCCGAACATGTCAACGCAGACTACGATACGGCTTTGACGGGTTCGTATGCGCTCTAGATCCCGCTCCTTGGTTCTATTGTTCTTGCTGTGGATGATAACTGGATCAAATTCCGGCCCCAGTTCCCGATACACCTCAATGATCCGATTAGCCTTAGATATCGTGGCGCATCGCGCCATGAGAATGTGATCGAAACCTTCTTCCAGGTCGTTGGTTAGCAGATCAACGGCTTTGGCGGCGATGGTTCGATCAATTTCGCTGGTTAGATACTCGCGAACAGGAAAGAAATCAATCTTCTGAAAGTAGTTGTCTCGCTGCGCTTGGCTCAGGCTATAGTTGAAGATGATCTTGCCTTCTAACCGTTGCTGGTCGAGGCGGAATGGCGTCGCAGTGAAGTAGATGGCTGGTTTGGAGCCGAATGCATTTCGAATGCGCCCCCACGTCATGGCGGCAACGTGATGAGCCTCGTCAAAGATGAGGTGACTGAAGTGCGCTGAAAAGGCTTTCAGTTCGTTGTCATCTAGTTGGGCCAATGCGGCAGGCGTCGCGATGGTGACGTTGGAGGCTTCGATGGCTTGCACGTCGACTGCAGCATTGCGACCATCGATGCGATGGACGATCGGTGAAAGAACGTCGTCTGAAATCGCATTGATGGTCCGTAGACGTTGCAAGCTGGCCAATCGATCACCTATTTGGGTGCGAAGCGCATCAGATGGCACGATCAGCAGTGTGCGTCGGAACCGACCGGCTATGATGATTGCGAAGATCGTGTCCGTTTTTCCGGTGCCGGTAGGCATAACAACGGTCCCTGGCACTTCGGGATCGGAGTCCAGATGGGAAAAAACAGCAAATGCAGCAGCGCGTTGAGGCTTCCGAAATCCGGTAAACCCATTGGCTGGCCCTTCTACCGCGAAATTTAGGGTGTGTTCGGCCCAACTTTGGTAAACCACGTTCTCGCGGCAAAAATCGACATCAACATCCATTGATTTCCTCCAGTGAAGCCGACTTCCATCTGTCTTCCGCCCGTCTCGCTGAGGACGGTCACTCTAAGCTACCATTCTGCCAGTTGATCATGGAGTCGGAAGTGGGAAGAGCATAATTCTTGGCCGCCGCCCGCGAAAGGTGAGCGTCAAACCTGTGGCGCATAGGGAGAGGTTATGCCTGCGTTATGAAGGGCTGAGTTTGGGAGTGTCTGTTCTTGGCCGAAAACGGACACCGGGTTCGTCAGCAGGCATCCAAGTGGCGAAGGGAAACTACTCCGGCCTAACCTCCCGACAAGCCCACTCAACCAACCCTCGGCAAGCCAGAAACAACCCATCCACCACCCCCTCATCCAAATGCCGCTCCGGGTCAACCGCCACCCGGCATCGATCCGCGGCGTGCAGCACCTCCAGCACCGTCAGCGCCCCCACCATCGCGCGCTCACTCCTGGCGAGGCTGACGCGGCGCCCGGGTGATACATCGTTCTCCGGCCAAGGCAGCCCGTCCGCGCCTTCGCAGCGACGGATGCGCTTGAGGATGCCAATGAGGGAGTTGAGGTCGGGCGGCGGGGTGTCGTCGTTGATGGGCTCAACGGCGGTATACGAGGAGAAGTTCTCGGAATCGTTCATGCTGTCGGCTTCCCTGGCTGTGCTTAACAGCGCCACCGCGAAGAGGGTGGCGGACGGTGCGGGTTCCAAACCGGGACAGACAGTTGTCAGAAGACCGGCGGGTCCGGAGACCCCCACGCACCGCCCGCCATAAAGGCCGACGGATTACCCGCCGGCACCGGTTTAAGACGGTGCCGACGGGTAAGCGTAAACAACTCTCTGTCTCGGGTTTGGACGCCCGGCCACCCGTTGTCGGTGGCGCGCCATGGTGTTTACGCCGTCGCTCCGAATGCCAATAGAAATTCCCGAAGAAATCGCACGAATCGAGAGCGAAGAACTATTGTGGCACGCACCATTCGTGCAGCACGCGACATCGCCAGACGCATTCGCGCAGTCACCCTGCTGATTGCGAATCAAACTGGCGTAATCGCCCATGCCGCAAGCGAATAGCGCGACAGCCTTCTTAACATCCCTTTCGGCTCAAAATCGGCTGGCGTCGCTGCCCGATCACCCGCGCACCTCAAAAAGCGGTTCAATCACGACACGGCCAGCAGGCATCGCACCCTCAACCAACGCCGTCCTCAGCTTCGGCCGCATTCCCCACCAGCAACTCAATCATCGCCCGCGCCGCCGCCGACTGCCGCCGATGCGGCGCATAGATCACCGAGAACGGCCGTGACCGCCCCCGCAGCTGCGGCAGCACCTCCACCAGCTGCCCACGCTGCAACCGCTCGCGCACGATGAACTCATAGCTCTGGCAGATGCCGATGCCCTGTTCGGCCAGCGACACCACGCCCAGCACATCGTCGGAGGTCTCGATGGACGAACGCGGCAGCCAGTCCACGTCGCGCCCGTCGTCACGGAAGATCCACGGCGCCAGCCGCCCGGTACGCGGCATAACGAAGGGCAGGCACAGGTGCTGCTGCAGGTCGTCCAGCGTCTGCGGCGTGCCACGGCGTTGCAGGTAGTCCGGCGCGGCCACCAGCAGCAGCGGCGCGTCTTCCAGCTTCCGCCCCACCAGCCCGCTGTCCGGCAGCTGGCCCAGGCGGATGGCCAGGTCGAAGCCTTCGGCCACCAGGTCCACGTTGCGGTTGGTGATGTTCAGTTCCACCTGCACCTGCGGGTACTGCTGCGCAAAGCGCGCCAGCACGGGCGGCAGCCGGTAGTGGCCATACGTGGTCGGCACGCTCAGGCGCACGCGGCCGGCCAGCGCACCGTCCTGGGCCAGTACGTCGCGCTCGGCGTCGTCCAGCAGGCCAAAGGCCGTGCGCACCTGTTCCCGATAGAGCCGCCCGGCGTCGGTCAGGCCCACGCGGCGGGTGGTCCGCTGCAGCAGCTGCCGGCCCAGCCGCGCTTCCAGACGGGTGACCGCGCGGCTCAATACCGACGGCGTGGTGGACAGCGCCACTGCGCCCGCCGTGAACGAGCCGTGCTCCACCACCGCCAGGAACACCTCCACATCGCCCAGATAGTCGAACTTGCGGCTCATTTGGCTCTCCGGGGAACAGATGTTTTGCGATGTGGCCAATTTATCGCCGCTGGGGCGATGAATAAAGTGGCCGCCATTCCCCGATAGGAGCTACCCCATGAACCTGATGACCCGGCTGGCCGCAGCGCTGGCCCTGACCCTGGCCGCCAGCGGCGCGCAGGCCGCCAACGTGCTGGTGGTGCTGTCCGACGAAAACCACCTGGACCTGAAGGACGGCAAGGTGCTGTCCACCGGCTTCTATCTCAACGAGCTGATGCAGCCGGTCAAGCTGCTGCTGGACGCCGGCCACGAGGTGACCTTCGCCACGCCGCAGGGGCGGGCGCCGACGGTGGATGCGTCCTCGGTGACGCCCGCGTACTTCGGCGACGATGCCGCGCAATTGAAGCTGCACAAGGATCTGCTGGACAAGCTGGCCTTGACCTCGCCGACCACCTCACCGGTGGTCAGCCTGGCGCGCATCGAGCAGCAGGGTTACGCGCGCTTCGATGCGGTCTACATTCCCGGTGGCCACGCGCCGATGCAGGACCTGCTGAAGAGCCCGGCGCTGGGCCGGCTGCTGGCCGACTTCCACCAGCGCAGCAAAACCACCGCGCTGGTCTGCCACGGGCCGATCGCGCTGCTGTCCACACTGCCGGATGCAGCGGGTTTTGTGGCAAAGCTGGACGCGGGTGCGACGCCGGCCACGCCGAAGTGGATCTACAGCGGCTACCGGATGACGGTGATCAGCAACCAGGAAGAAGAACAGGCCAAGCCGCTGCTGGGCGGCGGCGAGATGAAGTTCTACCCGCAGACCGCGTTGCAGCGGGCCGGCGCAAAGTTCAGCAGCAACACCACGCCGTGGACCGGCCATGTGGTGGGGGACCGCGAGCTGATTACCGGGCAGAACCCGGCCTCGGCGCTGGAAGTGGGGCAGCGGCTGCTTGAACGGTTGAAGTAAGCCGGTTGATTGGGTGTGTGATGGCCGGCGTGGCACCATGGCGGATTGGCCTCGCGGGTTCTGGCGAGGCCCTTTGCCAGGGAAGCCCTCGACACGACATGCGAACGTCCTTCTTCATTCTTTCCGCTCTGTGCCTGGGCCTGCTGTCCGGGTGCGCCAGTGGCCCGGAGCAGCACACCTCGATCCGTGAAATCACCGGTGCCTTCGTGGCCGACGATGGCCAGCTGTACCTGCTGCCGCGCTACGACGAACCGATGCGCTTCGATGCCGCGCCGTTCCGTGACTACCGCGCCCTGATGGACAGCCCGCTGCGCGAGGCGGTGGTGTGCGCGCAGATGTACTTCCACGAGGATTGGCGCGACCCAGCCAACAAGGCCAAGGTGCATGGCAGCTACGCGCTGCTGCTGCGGCCGGAGCAGGTGACGCCGCAACAGGCGTTGCAGTTCAGGCTGGAACGGATTGACGTCACACCGCGAGAAGCCAAGGTGGTCGATGAGCGCGCGCGCTACTACCTGCCGCTGGAGCGGAGCCGTTACTCGCTGGCCTTTGATCGCGCCTGCGACCTTTCAAAGAAGGGCGGCAGCTATTACAGCGCCTTGTTCGAGGGCGATGGCGAGCGCGTGCAGTTGCCGCACGCTGCGGCGCTGGCGGAGAAGGCGGCGCTGGCGCAGCCGATCAACGCGCGCGCCGAGCGTATCCTGCCGGAGCGGGAGGACGGGCCGGGCGTGGGGTCAGCGGCGGGCAAGGTGCTGGGCGCCGCTTTGATTCCTGTGGCGGTTCCGGTGTTTGTGTTGAGCCTGCCGTTTCTGGGGCCGGATCACTGGAAGTGATGGGTTGAGGGGGAGCATCTTCGCCCCGCGTGAATCTACCGCTGATGGCCTGTCAGGTGGAGGCGCTCAGGCCTCCACCTCTACAGCGTGCTCAACGCTGGCGACGGACTGCAGTCGGGCCCTGAAGTAGGCGGCAACCTGCGGATCGGTCGCGTAGACGTAGCAGCCCTTCATCCCTCGGGTCATCAAGGTGCGGTAGGTGTTCTTGATGATGGTGTCCGCGAGTTCAGCGGCGTGGGCGGGATGAGCCTTTGACAGCTTCACGAAACCCTTCATGGTTTTGTCGTGCCGGTCCCGCGCGCGCGGCACGGTCTTGAGCGCGCCGTCCTGCATGACGAGGTCCGGCCCGATGATCACCCCGATGTAGTCCACTTCCAGACCCTGGCAGGTATGGATGCATCCCACCTGGTCGATCGAGTCCGGCGAGATGATCCAGAGGCTTCCGTCGTCATTGAGGTTCCATTGGCGCTGGTAGCTGCCGATGACAATGTCCATCTCCTTGCTGTTCTTCTTGCTGTTCCAAGGCCAGCAGTAGCCGGCCACAACGCGCGCACGGTTGCCGGTGTTCCTCGCTTCGATGGCGGCATGCAGCGCGGACGGATCATCGAATACCTGGAAGTCGTAGCTGTTCTCGTCCAGCGTTGTGTTTGCGGTGGGCCGGATCTGCAGTACATCGTCCAGCCACGCCAGATAGCCGTCTGAACCCGCGCAACGGAACTGCGAAGACAGTACGTATTCCTCCACCATCGCTCCACGGGCAATCGCGAAGTCCCGGATGGCCTCTTTGGTGCCGACATCCTTCAGCGTGACGCGCTGGTCTTCATCGATGAAGAACACACTGCATAGTGCGGCATTTATCAGTTCCTGGATCTGGTGCGTGCCCAGGTTTCCATAGAACCCGCTCTTCTCGGTAAGGCGGTGTGCCTCGTCCACGACCAAAACGTCATACGCGTTCTGTGCCGACTCGGTAAAGGAGCCGGACCCGCCGAAAAGATGCACCAGATGGGCGTTCTCGGGCTTCTGGATGAGCGTGTTGCTGTAGACGGCGCGAGGTGCCGCATTCTTGGAGATGTACTTGACGGTCAACCCATCGCGAAGCGCGGCAAGAAGATTCACCGCGACAATCGACTTGCCCGTGCCCGGGCCACCCTCAACAATGACGACACGGGGCTTTCCGCTGGCGTGCGCTTGGGCACACGCGGCCTTGGCGGCTTCAAATACCTGCTTCTGCTCATCAAGCAGCGCAAAGGCACTATTTCCCCTCAACAGCCGATGCACATCGTCGGCGAGCGCCTTGGAAGGGCGGATTCGCCCATTCTCCAGCTCGGCAAGCACGGACGCGCCATCGCCTTTGCTGGTGTGCTGACTGATGAAGCCACGCAGCTTTTCGAGGTCCCAGGTGCTCTTCAGGAAGAGCGGGGCACGTTCGATGTAGGGCTGATAGTGGGGCGAATCGATCACACCGTCCGGCACATAGTTGTGCAGGTAGGCGCAGGGGTGGAGCTGGAGTTTTCCTTCATGGACCGCTTCGTTGAAGCCTTCCAGGAACGCAGCATAGGACCACGCCTGATAGCTGGGGTGAACGAGAGACTGCCCTTCGCGAAGCTCCACGATGGCGTCGCGTTTGGTCGGCTTGATGGCGGACCATTGCTTGAGCTCGACGATGATGACGTGGGGCGAGCCGTCCTCGGAGCGACCGGTCAGGACGACGTCGATGCGCTTCTTCGACTGGGGAAGAATGAACTCCACGGCCACACCGATGTCATCGGGAATGGAGTGATGGGTGAGTGCACGCGCGACGTACCGAAGCGACTCGCGCCAGGAACGGATCTCGGACTCGCCTACGTCGCCCTTCGTCGCCGCCTTGAAGCTGGCGCGGATGACCTCCTCGATCTCCTCGTCGTTGCATTGGCGAAGGAAGGACGCCTTGTCTGCCTGGTAGACGATCATGGCTGCGACAGCTTGTTGTACTTGGTGCTGACGCCCCGCGAGAGGTCCACCGGGTACTTGGCGGCATTGGTGGCCAGCTTGCTGCTGACGGCTTCGTTCAGATCGATGCCGAGCACGTCCGACAGCCGGATGAGGTACAGGGCTACATCGGCAACTTCATCGCGTACGGCCTTGGCGGTGGTTTCCGAAGTCGCCGCCTTGAACGAGTCGGCCTCTGTCATCCACTGGAAGATCTCGTTCAGCTCTCCAACTTCGCCGGAAAGGGCCATGACAAGATTCTTGGGGGAGTGAAACTGGGCCCAGTCACGGGCTTCGGCGAACTCCCTGAGCGCTTGGGCAGCGCCCCGAACCTCGACAAGAGGGTTTTCCATGGCATGGCCTTATACGACAGGGTTTGGCCAATTCTACCCATGCCAGTGGGGCGTAAGCGACATTTCGGCCTTGATTCCCCTGCAATCAACAAGGGCGCCAATGGGCGCCCTTGTTGGTGATGCGATCAGGCGATGATTGCCCGTCCCGGCATCAGCCCCGACACCTCGGCCTGCCCCCTGCCACACAGCTGGCCTGCCAGTGCTGCCAGGCCTCGGCATCGATACTGGCCTTCAGTGCAATGGCCTGCAGCTCCGCCCAGTCTTTCGGTGAAGGCGCGGCCAGCAGCCCGCGCATGAAGGCCTGCATCTTCGCCTCACCCACCTGCTTTTCCAGCGAAAGTAGCAGCAACGGACCATAGACGTAGCGATACATCTCGCCCAGGTCCGAGTGGCCATCGACGGCATCAAGCGCCGGCAGCGGCGTATCGAGCGCATCGACGGTGGCCTGCAACCTTGCAACATAGTGGTCCGCCGCAGCGTCACCACTGATCTGACGCAGCGCCTTGATCGACAGGAATTCGGCGCTGGATTCCAGCAGCACCCAGTAGTACGGCCCCTGCGGCCGGTTGAGCGTGCCGAAGTAGTAGTGGCCCATTTCGTGCGCGATGTACTGCACGCGCCGTTCGGCCTGTTCACCGCCGGCCAGCAGCGAATCGGCCACGTTGCCGATGCTGCCGCTCATGGCGATGGTCGGCCAGGTGGCAAAGCCCCATTCGCTGCCGTCGCGGTCGCGCTCGGCCTGGTTGAGCGTGACCATGCGCAGGAAGGTGGGGCGGTCGGCCAGCGGCACGCCCATGTAGCGCGCGTGCACGTCGGCCACCTGCTGCACGACGCGGGACAGCGCGTCGACCTTGGGCGTGGGCAGGCTCTCGTTGAGGAGGGTGACCTGCGCGGTGTGGGTGATCGGGCCGCTGCCACCGAACAGCAGGATGGGCCGCGCGTTGTCGCTGCGAAAGCGGCCCTGCGTGCCTTCGATGGCGGGGCTGCCATTGAGGTACAGGAAGCGGCAGCCGCGGCAGTCCACCTGCAGGTCGTAGCGGCTTTCGCTGCCGCGCACGCGGGCCTTGGGGTCGAACGCCTGAGGCAGCCATGCAGACTGCTCGGTAAAACGGGCGCTGTCGCCGTTGAAGGCCATCATGCCTTTGAAGTCGCCCATGGCATCGTGCTTCGGGTACAGCGGGAACGCGCCCACGTACTGCACGCAGAGCGTGGCCGTGGGCTCGGCCAGAGTGTAGACGCGCGCCTCGCCATCCACGCCCGGGTCGTACCAGCCATCGAATCCGACCGGCTTGCCCTCGTCATCGGTGACCCGTGCGACGTTCAGACCGGCATTGAGCACGAAGTGGCCCTGTGCGTCGGCGGGGCGATTGGACAGGCATGCATCGCCCTCCACGCGGCCACTGGCGATATCCAGGCGCACACTGCCAGTGGTGAGCGGCGTTGCCAGCTGCTCGGGCGATGCGGCTTGGCTGAGGGAAGGAGCGAGCAGTGCGGCGAGGGCCGCCGGCAGCAGGGCCTTGCTGGGGTTCATCGAGCCATCCTTGGGTGGATGGCGCCGACTATAGAGCCAATATGAATTCCTGCCGAGAGGGGCGCATCCACGCGTGGCGTGCAGTTGCGGAGCTACACTGGCCCCCTGCACGTGATGGAAGCTCGCCCATGTTGAACGGAAAGGTCGCGGTGGTCACCGGTTCCACCAGTGGTATTGGCCTTGGCATCGCCACGGCGTTGGCGCGACAGGGCGCCGACATCGTGCTGAATGGCTTCGGCGATGCGGCGCAGATCGAGAGCCTCCGCGCCAACCTCGAAGCGGAGTTCGGTGTGCGGGTGGCGCATGACGGCGCCGATCTGTCCCGGGGCGAGGCTGTACGGAACATGATCGCCAACGCCGTTGCGAGGATGGGCCGTATCGACATCCTGGTGAACAACGCGGGCATCCAGCACACCGCACCGATCGAGGAATTTCCCGTCGAGAAGTGGGACGCGATCCTGGCGCTGAATCTCTCGGCGGTGTTCCATGCCACGGCGGCGGCCTTGCTCCACATGAAGCAGCAGGGCGCCGGCCGCATCATCAACATCGCCTCGGCGCATGGGCTGGTGGGCTCGGTGAACAAGTCGGCCTATGTGGCGGCCAAGCACGGCGTGGTGGGGTTCACCAAGGTGACCGCGCTGGAGAATGCCGGCACCGGCATCACCGCCAATGCCCTCTGCCCGGGGTGGGTGCGCACGGCGCTGGTGGAGCAGCAGATCACCGCGTTGGCCAAGCGCGAGGGCATCGATCAGGAGTCTGCCGCGCGTGCGCTGCTGGCCGAAAAGCAGCCCTCGTTGCAGTTCGTCACCCCCGAGCAGCTGGGAGAAATGGTGGTGTTCCTTTCCTCGGACGCCGCCGCCCAGATCACCGGCACAGCGTTGCCGGTGGATGGGGGCTGGACCGCGCGCTAGCAGCGGGAACCCTGATCAAAGCGGGGATGGGATAGGACTGCCAGCTGGATGGTGGGTTCAGTCCCGCTGGATTCGGCGCAACCACGTGTCCCACGATTCAAGCCGCACTTGGGGTGACGTTCCGCGTTCGTAATCGTGGCGTTTGCGGCTCTCTTCCAGGTCATTCTGGGTTCTCCCGCCGATGATCACCGGGCGGATGTTGATGTCCTTATCGGGATCGACCTCAAGAGGGGCTTCGGGGCCGAGAAATGCATTGTGGAGCGAACTTCCGCGCTCGGCTTCCGCGCGGATACGGTGCAGCTCGCAGCGGATGGGCTCCGGGTTGCGATAGAACAATCCGAGGCGGTTGCGGAGCTGGCCTGCGGCTTCCAGTACCTTGTGGTTGAATTCCTGGTAGTGGTTGCTGTTGACGAGGTTGAATTCGGCTCCCTTGACCTCGATCAGGATGACGTCCATGCGCGAGCGACCGGTGAACACGGCGAAATCCACATAGCCGTCGCCAAAGGGAAATTCTGAAAAGCAGATGTACTCGTCATCTGGTGAGGTGAACGCTTCGGCGACAATCGATAGATCGCTCTTGAGCAAGCGTTGGAGCTCGCGTTCACCACTTCCAGCCTCGACGAGTGCGCGCACAGAGGAGCGCGAGATCATGCCGTCTGCTATCTCCAGCTTGCGCTTGATGACTTCGGGAGACTCGGGCCAGGGTGAACCATCAAATCGCCTTGTGGAGAGCCTGAGCGTTTCGGTCCTGCCGACGATTCGCTTGTTGTGTTCGGTACGGTCTTCAAGCTCTTCCGGACTACAACCCAGAAGGGCAATTGCAGCCTCTCTCGAGATCGACTGCCAGTTGACCCCTGGAGAGACTCGCACCTGGTCAAAGGTGTCTTGCTCCGGGTCAGGTCTCTCATAGTGTTCGATATAAACGGTCGCACCGAGGGCCAGCCCGCTGTCCTCGATTCGCTCCACGATCGTTTCAATGGCATTGGTAACGGACCGCCCGTTGTTGCATGGGCCAAGATCCGTGATGAGAACGCGCGGGCCGTCATCCCCGGAGAATACCCGTAGGCGGCACATGCCTTTGGATTGCGGGTGGTAGTCGCCTGCGTAGCTGAGTACCGTATCTACAATCTTCATTCTGCAATTGCTCTCGCTCCTCCATGGAGTGTCAACAATGTGCGTCTTATGTTTGGCACACAATCGGGGATTCCCTTACAGATTTCACCAATGAGGACGACAGTTGGGAATCAACGGCCAGGGATACTCAGTCGATCCAGTCACTGGACCGGCTGTGCACGCCGCTGCAACATCGGCAGCGCCACCAGCGTAACGAGGATGGTGAACAGCACCAGCGACGAGCCGACCGTTCCGAAGCCCAGCCCACCCTTTTCCAGCGGCTTGGTGAGCAGGTCGCCGAAGGTGGCGCCGAACGGGCGGGTGAGCACGAAGGCGATCCAGAACAGGATGACCCGGTTGATGCCCTTGATGCGGCTGGCCAGTGCAGTGAGCGCGATGAGGCTGCCGATCAGCAGTGCGCCGCCGGTGAAGCCCAGCCCGGAATCGTCCGCAAGGAAGTCGCCCAGCGCGGTGCCGAGCGTGTTGGAGAACAGCACGGCGGTCCAGTAGAAGCCTTCGGCGCGGCGCGATGCGATGTTGCTGACCGAGATCGACTTCTCTGACATGCGCCAGGCCAGCAGCACCAGCGCCAGGCAGCCGGCCAGCAGGCTGGCGCCGGTGGCGTAGCCCAGCCCCAGGGTGCGGTCGAGCAGGTCGGACATTGTGGTTCCTGCGGTGCTGGTGGCCAGCACCACCGACCAGAACAGCACTGGGTGAAAGCGCCGTGCAGACAGCTGCAGGGCCAACAGGCCGGCAAAGACCGTCAGCAGGATGGCCGAGCTGGCCACGTAGCCCAGGTTGAGCGTCATCGACAGCAGGTCGCCGGCGGTCTCGCCGAGGGTGGTGGCGGCGATCTTCATCACCCAGAAGCCGAGCGTGACCGCCGCCACTTTGCTGTGCAGGGAATCTGCGTCTGAAGCACGCATCGAACGTCGCCTGGGGAGCCTGCCAGTGATGCTGTGTTGCGCGGCGTCGGAGTGCAGTCGGAACCGGGTTCGGCGAGAGTGAGCGTGGGGGCGGCGTTCAGCCCACGCTGGCCGGGGCCGAAAGGCGCGCCAGCAGCGCGTCCCAGTCGGCCACGAAACAGCCCTCGCGGCCGCGATTGCACTCGGTGATCCACGCATCCAGCGATTCGCTCTGTGCGCGGTAGGTGCTGACATCGCCCAGTACGGCGAAGTGCAGGCGGTAGTTCACCAGCATCTGCAGCCATTGCCCGGCCATGCCGGAGCGCAGCTCGAAGAAGTCCGGAGAGAGGCGTTGCACCGGAATGGCGATCCACTCGGCCTGATGCCCAAGGGCGTCGCCGACCAGGTCGCGCAGGCCGTTGGCATCGAGTGTCGGGCCCTGCGGCGCGATGCGCAGGAGACGGATGGTGCCGATGTACTCAATGGAATCATTCATGCTGGAGGCTCTGCAGTCGACGCAGCCGGGCGAGGATGTCTTCGCGCAGGCCGGGGATGTAGTGGTAGGCGTCTGCCAGCAGGGTGACGTCCGCCGTCGGGACGAGCCGTTTCATGCGTTCGGCGGCGGCAGGGGTGTCGATGAGGGCATCACGCGCGCCCATGACAAGGGCTGCCGGTGGATGCAACGTAGCCAAGCGCTCGTCGCTGATGCGGGGAATGCGCAGCGGACGTGGCCGGACCTCGGCACGGATCAATGCCAACAGGTCGAGCAGCGGCTGCGCACGTGCAGGTGCATGCAGTGGATCGGGGCCCATGACCGCACGGCGCAGGCGCTCGCGCCCCCATCGGCCAAGCAGCAACAGTGGGAGCGCCTTGAGCAGGAATGCACGCTGGCGCCCGATACCCGAGGGGCTGACCAGAACCAGTGCGTTAACCCGGGCAGGCCTTCGCAACGCGTAATCCATTGCCAGGAATCCGCCGAACGACAGGCCCACGAATGCAGCGCTTTCCACGCCGAGTGCGTCGAGGACATCATCCAGCCATTGCGCATGCGCATCGCTGTCCAGCGCAGGTTGCGTGCCTTCGCTGAGACCCGGTTCGCCAATGATGTCGACGGCATGCACGCGGTAGTACTCGCTCCAACGTGCGGCATCGAACATCCAGCTGGCGGCATTGCTGAGGGTGCCATGCAGCAGCACCAGGGCAGGGCCGTGTTCGGGGCCGCAGCTGACCACAAATGTCGAACCGGCGCGGGTGGCGAGATGGTGCGATTCGTGTGGTACCGGCCAGTCCGAAAGCACCTGGCGGTAGGCGGCAAGTACGCGCTGCGTGGGAATGCCGGGGCGGCGCCGCTTCATGCGCTGTGGTCCTGCAGCAGACGCTGCAGGCTGACCAGCAGCGCCGCGGAACCTACCAGGCCACCGATCACGATCAGCTTGAGCACATCGTGCTCGGGCGAATAGATCGTCTCCATGCGCAGCGGCTCATCGTCGGCCTCGCGGCCGGTGACGCGTGCATGCAGGGCACGGACCAGGTCGGCGGCACGTGCCGCACCGCATCCGGGAATATCCACCACCGTGGTCAGCTGTGGGCGCGCAGCGGAGGGCTCACGCACGGTGCCGGTGAACACGTCGAGGTCTTCAGCGGTGATGCGATAGGACTTGCCGATGCGGGTCGCGCGCAGTTGGCCGCTACGGATATGCCGAAGGACGGTTTTGGGATGCAGGCTGAGCTGCTGGGCAGCCTGTTCGACGGTTAGCAACGCGGGGGACGTATCGGAACTCGAGAACCATGTGCTCCCTATTGTTCCATATAATGTAATTATTGGGATCGATTGGGAGTTTTGCCGAGGCGGCGACAGGGGGCATCTCCCGGGTGCCGCCTGCGCGGGCAGCCATCCCGACGACTACGCTGGCTTGGCAAACACGTCCAGTCCCTTGCCGGTCTCCAGCAACGATTTCAGGCTGGACAGCACGATCGGCCAGCCCTGGCGGATGCCGGTATCCATGCCGCTGCCGGGTTCCAGATCGTCGTGGGTGACGGTCAGCCGCACCATGTCCTGGTAGGGCACGATCTCGAAGGTGACGCGGCTGTAGCTGTCCGGGTTGTCGGCCTGCGAGGCCGCGGCCCAGGTGATGACCAGTCGCGAGGGTGGGGTGCTTTCCACCACTTCGCCGACCAGCTCGACCGAGCGCGTGTCGTTGGCGCGCACGTGCTGCCAGCGCGAGCCGGGTTTCCAGTCCGAGACGTTCTCGTGGCCCCAGTAGCGGCGGGCGATCTCGGGCCGGGTGATGGCCTCGAACACCTTCTGTGGCGTGGAGGCGATGTAGATCACGTGGATGAAGCGGGTGGACGCTGCGGACATCGTCATTCTCCTTCCAGTTCTCGTTTCAGGTCATGCAGCAGGCTCAGGCGCTGCTGCTCGAACTTGCGTACCCAGCGCTCGTAGACGTCATGCAGCGGCACCGGGTTGATGAAGTGCAGCTTCTCGCGGCCACGACGCACCGTGCTGATGAGGTTGGCGTCTTCCAGCAGGCCCAGGTGCTGGGTGACCGATTGCCGGGCCATGTCCAGGTGTTCGCACAGCTGGCCCAACGTCTGGCCGTTGTCTGCGCAGAGCAGGTCCAGCAGCGTCCTGCGCGTGGGGTCGGCCAGGGCCTTGAACACCTTGTCTGCATCCATGGCGGACAGAATAGGCAGGTAAATACCTGCATGTCAACCGCCGTCGGTGGATCGGCTCACGACCTCCCACTGGTCGATGCGGCTGGACATGGCCTGCAGCTTGTCACGCACACGTTGCACGGCATCGCTGCCCAGCAACAGGTGGCTGGGCGGTGCGTCGCTGTTGATGATCTTCAGCATGGCCTGCGCCGCCTTTTCCGGATCGCCCAGCTGATGACCGCTCTTGGCCTCGCGCGTACTGCGGATGGGGTCGAACAAGGCGTCGTAATCCCCAATGCTGCGCGGTGCACGCACCATCGAACGGCCGGCCCAGTCGGTGCGGAACGATCCCGGCGCAACGGCCGTGACGTGGATGCCGAACGCGGCCACTTCCTGGCCCAGCACCTCGCTGATGCCCTCCAGTGCGAACTTGCTGCCGCAGTACCAGGCGATGCCGGGCAGGGTGATGAAGCCGCCCATCGAGGTGATGTTGAGGATGTGACCACGGCGGCGCGCGCGCATGTGCGGCAGCACGGCCTTGATGAGCGCGGCGGGGCCGAACACGTTGACCTCGAACTGGTGGCGCAGTTCGTCCAGCGTGGATTCCTCGAGGATGCCTTCGTGGCCATAGCCGGCGTTGTTGACCAGCACGTCGATGGCGCCGATGCCGCTTTCGATGGCATCGACCAGCGCGTCGATGGAGGCGTGGTCGGTGACGTCCAGCAGGCGGCCGAACGCGCGGCCGGGGGCGAGGGATTCAAACGCCTGGCGGGCCGGTTCGTTGCGCACGGTACCGACCACGCGGTGGCCGGCCTGCAGGGCCTGTTCGGCGAGGGCGCGGCCGAAGCCGCTGCTGACGCCGGTGATGAGCAGCAGACGGGAGGGGGACATGGTGATGGCCTCATGGAAAGCGGGCTTGCACAGTAGTGCTTGTGGGGGATGCCCTACAGGCCTAAGCTTCGGCCGATCTTGCCTATTCCTCTGAGGTGTGCGGTGCGGTCTGGCGATGATCCGGTGCAGCAGGATGCGCAGGCGCGCATGGTGGGGCTGCTGCAGGCGTTGGCGCCGGAGGAGGGCTACACGCTCACCGCCGTGCCGGGCGTACGCCTGCTGCGCTCGAACCGGCCGCTGGCGCGCACGCCGGTGCTGTACGACCCGGGCATCGTGATCGTCTGCCAGGGCGTCAAGCGCGGCTACCTGGGCGGGCAGGTCTACCAGTACGACGCGCAGCACTACCTGGCGGTGTCGGTGCCGGTGCCGTTCACCATGGAAACCGACGCGTCGGCGGAGGCGCCGTTGCTGGCGATCTACCTGCACCTGGACCTGCAACTGGCGGCGGAGCTGTTGCTTGCGCTGGACGCGCATGAGGCGCCGGGGCAGACACACGCGCGCAGCATGATGGCCAGCCCGATGGACCCGCCGATGCAGGCCACGGTGATACGGCTGCTGCATGCGCTGGGCGACACGCGGGAAGCGGCGGTGCTGGGCACGGCGCTGGTGCGCGAGGTGTACTTCCGCGTGCTGACCGGCGCGCAGGGCGCTGCGATGCGCGAGGCGCTGGCCATGCGCGGCCGTTTCGGCAGCATCGGCCGGGCATTGCGGCAGATCCATGCGGCCTATGCCACGGCGCTGGACGTGGCACACCTGGCGGCGGAGGCGGGGATGAGCGTGGCGACCTTCCACGATCACTTCCGTGACGTCACCGGCACTTCGCCCATGCAGTACGTGAAGTCCACGCGCCTGCACCAGGCGCGGTTGCTGATGCTGCGCCAGGGGATGACCGCCGAAGCGGCGTCGCTGGCGGTGGGGTATGCCAGCCCGTCGCAGTTCAACCGGGAGTTCAAGCGTCTGTTCGGCCTGCCGCCGGCGGCGGAAGTGGCGCGGATGCGGCGCAGCTTCGCGGTGCCACCCGCGCCAGCCGGTGCGCTGTATGTGTCTTCCCACTGAACGGCGCGGGTCGGCCCGTTGACAGGCTATCTACCTACTAGTAGGTTTGCGCCCATGAAAGAGTCGCTGTCCCCGAAGGCGCTGGAGATCCTGGCGCAGGCCCGTTCCCTGCTGGAAGCCGGTGGTTACAACGGTTTCAGCTACGCGGACGTGTCCGCGCGGGTGAACATCAGCAAGGCCAGCATCCATCACCACTTCCCCAGCAAGGCCGATCTGGTGCGCACGGTGGTGGTGCTGTACCGGGCCGAGGCGCGCGAGGGACTGGCGCTGCTGGACCGGCAGCTGGGTGATCCGCTGCTGGAGCTCAACGCCTATGTCGATTACTGGTCCAGCTGCATTGCCGGCGGAACGGCGTCGTTCTGCATCTGCGCGATGCTGGCCGCGGAAGCACCGATGATCCCGGTGGAGATTGCCGAGGAGGTGCGCGGCCACTTCGAGGACCTGACCGAGTGGCTGACCCGCACCCTGCAGAAGGGCGCTGCGCAGGGGCAGCTGCGCCTGCAGGGCCCGGCGGACGACGAAGCCAAGGCGTTCATGGCGTCCGTGCACGGTGCGATGCTGGCGGCGCGGGGGTTTGGCGATGCGGCGACCTTCGCGGCCCTGGCGCGGCTGGCGATCGCGCGGGTGAGCGCCGCCTGAGAACTGTATGCGGAAGGCCTGCGGCAACGCGGGTCTTCTTTTTGCCCACCATGCCTACCTACTAGTAGGTTTGTTTAATCCCAACGGAGCACTCCCATGCCACACCCGCTGTCCGCCCTCGGCGTCATCCACACTGCCGTCAGCCTGCTTCCCATCGTGGCCGGTCTCTATGGCTTCGTCCGCCACCGCGCCATCGATCCGGCCACGCGTGCCGGCAAGCTCTACCTGCTGGGCCTGGTGTTGTCGGTGGCAACCTCGTTCACCGTGTCCAGCACGGGCGGACTCAATCCCGGCCACGCCTTTGGCGTGATCGTGCTGCTGGTTGCTTTCGGCGGCGTGCTAGCCGCGCGCCTGCGCTTCCTGGGGCGGGCGGCGCGGTATCTGTCCACCTTCGCGTTGTCGTTCAGTTTCCTGCTGTCGCTGGTGCCGGGCGTGAATGAAACGCTGACCCGCATCCCGGTGGCACATCCGATTGCGGCCGCGCCGATGGCTCCGGTCGTGCTGCAGACCTTGCTGGGGTGTTTCGTGGTGTTCGTGCTCGGTTTCATCGCACAGTGCTGGCGGATGCGTGGCCGCCGCTGAGAACAGGCGCTGCGGCTGCTCAGTCTGCCAGCGGCGGCGGCGCGTCTTCGCCATAGGTGGCGTAGGCGCTGCCGCAGGTGGCCACCGCAGCGGCCGCCGCGGGCAGGCCGGTAGCGCGGATGCCGCGCCGCGTATCGCGGTCGAATATTTCCGCGTAGCGTTCTGCGGCCAGCGCGTCATCAGGCAGCACATACAGCAGCACGCGCTGCAGGGTTGACTGGCCCTCCAGGGGCTGCGGCGTGCGGAACGCCGGTACCTGCACGCGGGCGCCGTGCCAGCGCATCGGCTCGCTGCTGGTCTGCCAGCGGACCTGCAAGGGCTGATCGAGCGGAAGCAGAGCGGCGCCGTCAGGGTAGCCATAGGCGGTGCAGTCCGCGGGTGGCGTCGGGATGTTGGCGATGGCGCCGTCACCGATGTCCAGCGTGAGGCCATTGACCTCCATCCGCACGATGGGCGCGCCGCCGTAGTTGTGGACCTTGAACAGCACCAGGCCTTCGAAGCGGCTGCGCTCCAGATCCTCTCCGGTAGTGCCGCTGAGGCGTGCGAGCGCGGGCGCGACCTCCACATGATCGCGGTAGTGGTAATAGAGGTGCACCAATTCCGGCGTGCCCGGGCGCCTCCATGACGCGTTGAAGGGCGCAAGGTCCGGATAGGGGCGGCGCAGCAGGGGCACGTCGGTGACGGCACGATCTCCGGAGGGCGTGGCGTAGCGGTAGTGGTCCACCGAGCGCTTCAGGCGCCCGTCTTCATACGGGAATGCCCTGTCTGCATCGGACTGCGCGTTGGGATAGCGGTGGAAGGTGATGAAACGTTCGGGCGTGTCGCCCTGCATGGGCAGGTCCGGGCCAGCGCCGGAGCCGGTGGATGCATACGGCGAGGTGTCCAGCCACAGCGGTTGCCCGCTGAGATTGACGTGCAGTTCCGCGATGGCGGCACGCGAGCCGCCGGCGAAGCTGTCCCAGGTGTTCTGCAGGGAGTGCCACAGCGGAACGATGAGCATGGCTGCGGCGGTGGGCACGAACATCACGGCGTGCACGCGGCCGGGCACCTGGCCACGGTCCCGTACCGTGTAGCGCAGCCACGCCAGCACAAGCACCAGCAGCAACGGTACGCCCACCCAGATCGCCAGGGTGGCCAGCGCCACAACGCCCCAACCCAGATTGGGGGTGGCCACAGCGATGAGCGAAAGGGTGGCGATGAACGCCGCCAGCACCAGCGACACGCCTATCCCGAAGCGGTAGTTCCTGTAAGGGCGGTCAGTCATCACCGTTCCATCGGCCTGCGGGACATGGCGATATCTTGCCGGTCCGATGGCGGAGTGGAAAGGCGGACGTTGCCGCAGGCCTACCCTCAGCAGCCGACCAGTCGATCGGCTGCGATGCCCTGCCGATGCAGGCTGCGGTACTCGGTGGGGCTGGCATCGACCAGCCCGCGGAAGTGGCGGCGGAACGATTCCTGCGAGCCAAACCCGGCCTGGTCGGCGACCCAGTGCAGGGGGCGGTCGGTGGTTTCCAGCAGCTCGCGGGCGAAAGCCACCCGCTCGCGGATCAGCCAGTCGATGGGTGACAGGCCGGTGGCGTCGAGGAACTGCCGTTGCAGGGTGCGTTGGCTCAACGCGGCCTGTTCGGCCAGGCTGCCCAGCGAGTGCGGTTCGCGCAGGTTGCGCCGCATCCATTCCATCAGCTTGGCCAGGCGTGTCGGCTCGCCGCTGGGAATGGCGCGGCTGACGCGCTGGCTGCGGCCGGCATCACGCCAGGGCGCCAGCACCAGGCGCTCGGCAACGAGGTTGGCCACGCGTGCGCCGTAATCCTTGCGCACCATGTGCAGCATCATGTCCATGCCGGTAGCCGAACCGGCCGAGGTGATGATGCTGCCGGCGTCGACGTAGAGCACGTCGTCGCGCACGCCGATGCGGGGGAACTGCTGCGCAAGCGTTTCGGTGAGCCGCCAGTGCGTGGTGGCCTGGCGGCCATCGAGCAGGCCGGCCCAGGCCAGCACGAAGGCGCCGGAGCAGATCGAGGCGATGCGGGCGCCGCGCGCGTGGGCGCGGACGAGCGCATCAAGCAACGCCTGCGGCGGGCGTTCACTGGGTTCGCGCCAACCGGGAATGACGATGATGTCCGCATCGTCCACCGCGTTGAGATCATGCGGCAACTGCACCTGCGTATTGCCGAGCATGCGCAGCGCGCCGGGTTCGCCCGCGCACAGCTGCGTGCGGTACCACGCCACGCCCAGTTCCGGACGCACCGGTGCGAACAGGCCCACCGCACAACCGAACTCGAACAGGCCCTGGCCGTGGCAGGCCACGATGGCGACGGTCGGCGCGGTGGGATCGGCAGCGTGGATGGGCATGGCCTGATGCTACCGGTGATGGTGCATGCCGCCGCGTGGCATGCGGTCATGAGGTGATGCCTGCGGGATATATGGCGGCTGGGGTCGGATCCGTTTCCTTCGAAAGGGATCCGACCCCATGCAAGCGCGCTGCCTAACGTCATTACCAGCGGTCATGTGGGTGGCCGGATGTTACGGCTGGGTGACGCGATCACGCCTGTCGTGGCGGGTGAACAGGCCCTTGAATGGAAGCGTGTTTCCGGCCCACCCCACGAGCCCCCATGCCTGCCGCCTACGCCCCCGTCCTGAGTCCTCTTGCTGTGTTGATCGCCGCCGCCCTGGCAGCGGCCCCCGTGCATGCGGCAGACGCCGATGCGCAGCCGGCAACCACAGCGGCTGCCGCCAACGTCGCTGCATCCACCCTGGACGCAGTGGTGGTGACCGGCTCGCGCACCAGCACGCGCACGGTCAAGAACAGCTCCACGCCCATCGACGTGATCTCCGCCGAGGATCTTGCTGCGACCGGGCAGGCCAACCTGCTCGAAGCGCTGCAGCGCAGCCTGCCGTCGCTGAGCCAGATCGGTGGCTACCAGAGCGACCAGGAGAGCCTGATCCGTGGCTATCAGCTGCGCAATCTTTCACCGGGCTACACGCTGGTGCTGGTCAACGGCAAGCGCCGCAACGCCAGTGCCTATGTGAGCGGTGCCAACGGCGGCGGCTTTCCTGGCCACGCCTGGGCGGATCTGGCGCTGATTCCGGTGTCGGCCATCGACCACGTGGAAGTACTCCGCGACGGTGCCTCCGCCATCTACGGCTCGGACGCGATCACCGGTGTGGTCAACGTCATCCTGAAATCGCAGGCACAGGGCGGTGAGGTGTCGGTGGAGAGCGGGCAGAGCATCGATGGCGACGGTACGCGTACCAGCGTGCGCGCCAACGTCGGCCTGCCCTGGGGCGAGGACGGCTTCGTCAACCTCTCGGGCGAGACCACGCGCCAGCACCACGCGATCCGGACGCGACGCTACATCGATGGCTATCTGAGCTATCCGGCGATCGATGCCAATGGCAACCGGGTCGCGCTGCGGCCGAACAACCGCCTGCCGGCCGGTGCGACGCCGGACCCTGCCGAGGCCACGCGCGATGCCGAAGCCAACACCATCCTCAGCTCACCGTCGTATGCGCTGAAGGCGTTTGCGGTGAACGTGGGCCATGGCCTGGGTGAGAGCGCGCAGTTCTACGCCAACGCCACTGCCAGTGACCGCACCGCGCAGGCGATCCAGAACTTCCGCCTGCCGGCCACGATCTTCACCACGTACCGGACACCGGGGGTGCTGAGCGTGTTTCCCGACGGCTTCCTGCCGGTGCTGGAGACCAAGGAGAAGCAGTACACCGGCACCGCCGGCGTGAAGGGGCAGCTGGCCGGCTGGGACTACGACGCCAGCCTGACCGGCAACCGCAGCACGGTGCGCACCTATACCCGCAACTCGGTGAACTACTCGCTGCCGTACCCGGGCTCGCCCACCGACTTCTATGACGGCAAGCTGGATTACCAGCAGGGCATTGCCAACCTGGACCTGCGCCGGGGCTTTGAGGTGGCGGCCTTTGCCTCACCCCTGGAAGTGAGTGCCGGTGCCGAGTACCAGCACGAGCGCTACGAGCGCGGGGCAGGGCAGTGGGAGTCGTACACCGGATTCGGTGCCGCTGCGTTTGTCGGCTACTCCACCGCCGACGCGGTGAAAGCCACGCGCAACAGCAAGGCGGTGTACGTGGGGGCGGCGACCAACGTCACCTCGCGCTGGTACCTGGATGCGGCCGCGCGCTGGGAAGACCATTCGGACTTCGGCAGCGTCTCGACCGGACGCTTGACCAGCCGCTTCGACATCACCGACGCACTGGGCGTGCGTGCGACGGTCAGCAACGGCTTCCACGCGCCAAGCCTGGGCGCGCAGTTCTACCAGGCCACGGGCAGCTGCCCGTGCGGTACGACGCTGGTGGCGCAGGTGTCCTCGCCCGCTGCGGTGGCACTGGGTGCCACCCCGCTGAAACCGGAGAAGGCCACCAACTACAGCATCGGCGTGACCTGGGACCCGAGCCCGGCCTTCCACCTGGCCGTGGATGCCTACCAGATCGACATCCGCGGCCAGCTCGGCCAGTCCAGCCAGATCGGCTACAACGCGCAGGATCCGGCGCGCATCACCGACAACAGCGGCACCGTATTGACCTCCGCGCAGAAGAACACGATCGATGCGCTGCTGGGTTCGGCCGGCATCAGCATCCTGCCGGGCGACGCGTTCTATGCCAGCTACTTCACCAACGTGGGCGACACCCGCACGCGCGGCGTGGAGCTGACGCTGGAGGCGAACCAGGACACATCGTGGGGCAAGCTGCGCTGGAGCTATGCCGCCAACGTCGGACGCACCACGATCCGCAGCGTCAGCGCCATTCCTGCGGCGCTGCAGGGGCTGCCCAACATCAACCTGCTGACGAAGTCCGGCGAGTACGCATTGCGCTTCCGTACGCCCAGCTACACCCAGGTGGCCGGACTGGGTTGGCAGAACGGACGCTGGCGCTCGAATGTGGACGTTACCTACTACGGGTCGATCAAGCGCCTCAACAACGGCGTGGAATACAGGCAGCCACCGGTGCTGGTGACCAACCTGTCCGGCGGTGTGGAGCTGGGCGCGGGCTGGAGTGCGGCGCTGGGCATCAACAACGTGTTCGACAAGCGCACCCGCAAGGTGCCGGAGTACGCGCGCAGCGCCACCGACGTGGCCAGCATCGAGACCACCTGGGACAGCGGTGACGTGCTCAGCCGGATCGGCGCGTTCTGGTACGGGCGGGTCAATTACCGGTTCTGAGGTTCAGGCATGGCGTCGCCGGCCAGCGTCCGGCGTTACCGAGGAGAGTGGCATGTCATCTGGGTTGAAGATTGTTGCGTTGATCGGATCGCCAACGGCATCGGTGAATTCGCGCACGCTGTTGCTGGTACGGCACCTGCTGGAGGCGCTGCAGCAGCGCCTGCATGCCAGCGTGACACTGGTGGAGCTGGCGCCGATTGCACGCGCGCTGGGGCAGGCGCTGTCGCGCAGCGAGGCCGAGCCCGCGGTGGAACAGGCGCTGGCCACCCTCGAGGATGCCGAGCTGCTGGTGGTGGCCGCACCGGTCCATCGTGGCTCGTACCCGGGATTGTTCAAGCACCTGGTGGACTTCATCGACCTCGAGGCGCTGGTGGACACCCCTGTGCTGCTGGCGGCCACCGGGGGCAGCGAGCGGCATGCGCTGGTGATCGACCATCAGCTGCGACCTTTGTTCAGCTTCCTGCAGGCGCATACGTTGCCCATCGGCGTGTACGCCACACCAGCCGATTTCGATGGCGAGCAGATCAACAGCGCGGCGTTGCAGGCGCGCATCCAGTTGGCTGCCGAGCGCGCTGCCGGGCATCTGCTGCCGCATGCCGCCAGCGGGCCGGCGCCCCTGCGCCGCATCGCCTGAGCTGCCCATAACGGCCAGCAGTCTGCTTATTGCCAACCTGCATCTGCGTGGCCGGATCCGACCGGCGATTGTCGCCAGCAGGTACGGGCGCGGCGCACAGCTTCTCTAGCATCGATAGCGAAACGGCACTTCATTGCCGGCCCAGACGAGGACGAATCCGTGGCTGCAGCTGCCTCCCCCAAACCCATCCTGTTCCTGCTTGATCGCGAGTTCGTCGACGGCCAGTTGCCGGGCCAGCGCTTCTTCTGCCGGCACAGCCTGCTGCTGGAAGGCGCGCTGTCCAGCATCGACGGCCTGGATGCACAGCTGGACGTGCGCCGCATCGGCTTCGCGCGGCCACGCCGCGAGGTGATCGCGGCGGTGGGCGAGCAGGACCAGTCGCTGCCGAAGCTGGTGCTGCCGCAGGGCGTGCGCAGCGAACACGCCAACGGTGCCTACCAGGACCGGCAGTACGTGACCGGTGCCGAGCCGATCCTGGCCGCACTCAATGGCCTGCTTGGCATTCCTGTGGCCCACCCCTGAGCGAGGACGCGGACATGAGCTACCTCATCAGCGTGCTGGACAAGAGCCCGGTGGCCGAAGGCGCAGGCGCCGAGCAGGCGCTGCGCAACAGCCTGCAGCTGGCCCAGCGTGCCGAACAGCTGGGCTACCACCGCTACTGGTTTGCCGAGCATCACGCCGCACCGACCCTGGCCAGTCCGGCGCCGGAGGTGCTGGCGGCATGGGTGCTGGCACAGACCCGGCGCATCCGCATCGGCAGCGGTGGCGTGATGCTGCGCCACTATGCGCCGTACAAGGTGGCCGAGAACTTCAACCTGCTGGCGGCGCTGGCGCCCGGACGCGTCGACCTGGGCGTGGGCAAGGCACCCGGTGGCCTGCCGGCGTCCACCGCAGCGCTGGCCGCGGGGCGACCGGCCTTCGCCGATTTCGATCAGCAGCTGCGCGATCTGGAAGGATTCCTGTCCGGCTCGCTGGCCGAAGATCATGCGCATGCCAATGCGCAGGCGCGGCCGGTGCCGCAGGTGGCGGCCGAGCGTTTCCTGCTGGGCGCCAGCCCGCAGAGCGCACGGCAGGCGGCGGAGCTGGGCTGGCGCTTCGTCTATGCCGCCCATTTCGACGGCGACCCGAAGCACATCGAAGCGGCGTTCGAGGCCTATCGCGCCGTATCCACGCAGCCGCCGTTGCTGGCCACCGTCGCTTTCGCGGCGCCCACCAGCGAAGCGGCGGCGCGCCATGTCGGCGCATTGCGTGTCTACAAGCTGCACCTCGGCCCGGGGCAGACGGTGAACCTGCCCAGCCCGGACGCCGCGGCCGAGTATGCCCGCCAGGTCGGCGTGACCGACTTCCGTATCGAAGAGACGCGGCCCAGCGTGCTGTCGGGCGACGCGCAGCAGGTGCGCGGGGAACTGGACGCACTGCACCGCCGCTTCGGCGTGGGCGAATTCATCCTCGATGCGCCGGTGGCCGACCTCGACGCACGCCTGGCATCCCTTGAACTGCTGTCGCCCGCGCCACGCGCGGCGGTGGCCTGACCTGCAGGAGCGATACCCATGAGCAAGACACCGCGCACCATCCCGTTCGGCATCATGCTGCAGGGACCGGGCAGCCACATGCATGCGTGGAAGCATCCGTCCAACCCGGCCGATGCCAGCGTCAACCTGGACTTCTACATCGACATCGCGCGCACGGCCGAAGACAACGGCATCGCCTTCGGCTTCGTTGCCGATGGGCTGTACATCAACGAGAAATCGATCCCGCACTTCCTCAACCGCTTCGAGCCGATCTCGCTGTTGTCCGCGCTGGCCACGGCGACGAAGAAGATCGGCCTGGCCGGCACGCTGTCCACCTCCTACAGCGATCCGTTCACCGTGGCCCGGCAGTTCGCCTCGCTGGACCTGATCAGCGGTGGGCGCGCCGGCTGGAACGTGGTGACCTCGCCGCTGGAAGGATCGGGCCGCAATTACGGCCGCCCGCATCCGGAACATGCGCTGCGCTACCAGATCGCCGACGAATACCTGGAGGTGGTGCAGGGCCTGTGGGATTCATGGGACGACGATGCCTTCATCCGCGACCGCGAACAGGGCACCTTCTTCGCCGCCGACAAGTTCCGCCGCCTCGACCACAAGGGCCGCTTCTTCCAGGTCGAAGGCCCACTGAACATCCAGCGCTCGGCGCAGGGCCAGCCGGTGATCTTCCAGGCGGGCTCGTCCGACGACGGCATCGCGCTGGCCGGCAAGTATGCCGATGCGGTATTCACCCACTCGCCCTCGCTGGAAGAAACCCGTGCCTTCACCCAGAAGGTGAAGAATTCGGCCATCGCCCACGGGCGCAGCGGCAATGACGTGAAGATCTTTCCGGGCATCGGGCCGATTGTCGGCCACACCGCCGAGGAGGCCGAAGCCAAGTACCAGGCGATTGCCGCACTCGCGGGCCTGGACGATGCGCTGGCCTACCTCGGGCGCTTCTTCGACCATCACGATTTCACCCAGTACGATCCCGACGCGCCGTTCCCCGAGCTGGGCGGGATCGGCAGCAATTCGTTCCGCTCCACCACCGATCGCATCAAGCAGGACGCCCGCGAGCAGGGCTTGAGCCTGCGCCAGGTCGCGTTGCAGGCGGTGAGCCCGCGGCCCAACTTCATCGGTACACCCGAGCACGTGGCCGACGAGTTGATCCGCTGGTTCGAGGCGGGCGCCAGCGATGGCTTCATTCTGGGGTTCGCGGCGCAGCGCGAGGGACTGGACGATTTCGTGACCCTGGTGCTGCCGATCCTCCAAGCGCGCGGGTATCACCAGCGCGAGCTGGAAGGGAAGACGCTGCGCGACCACCTGGGCCTGCCGTACAAGGCCAGCCGTCATTCGACGGCCGCCGAACCGGCGCGGAAGGTGGGGTGAGGCGATGAACGTACTGCGCCGGGCATCGTTGACTGTGGCGCCCACCGGGCCGACGGGCGTGCTGCCTGAAATAGCCGCACGCGCCGATGAGGCCATCGCCATCCGCCACGACCTGCATCGACACCCGGAGCTCGCCTTCGAGGAGCATCGCACCAGCGCACGCGTAGCCGAACTCCTGCAGCAGTGGGGCTATACGGTGACCACGGGCGTCGGCGGAACCGGTGTGGTCGGTACGCTGCAGCGAGGGCAGGGCAGCCGAAGGCTCGGGCTGCGCGCCGACATCGATGCGCTGCCGATTCAGGAGGCGTCCGGGCTGCCTTATGCCAGCCGGAACGAAGGACGGATGCACGCCTGCGGCCATGATGGCCACACTGCGATCCTGCTGTCGGCGGCGCATTACCTGGCCCGGCACGGGCGCATCGATGGCACCCTGCAACTGGTGTTCCAGCCGGCGGAAGAAACCGGTTCCGGTGCGTCAAGGATGCTCGCCGACGGTCTGTTCGAGCGCTTTCCGGTGGATGCGATCTACGGACTGCACAACTGGCCGGGTGTGCCGGTGGGGCACTTCGGCTTTGTCGACGGACCGGCGATGGCATCGGTCGACTGGGCACGGTTGAGGGTGATCGGCAAGGGCGGGCATGGTGCGGAGCCACAGGGAAGCGTGGATCCGATCCTCGCCGCCGCGCACATCGTCACCGCACTGCAGAGTGTGGTGTCGCGCAATGTGGACCCGCGGCAGATGGGCGTGGTGACGGTCGGTTCGATCCACGGTGGGCAGGCGGCCAACGTGATTCCCGACGTGGTGGAGCTGACGCTGACCGTACGCGCCTATCTGCCCGACGTTCGCGACACGCTGCGCCGTCGCGTGACCGAGCTTGCCGAGCAGACCGCCGCCGCGTTCGGGGCGCGCGCCGAGATCGAGTTCCCGCGTGGCTTCCCGAGCGTGATCAACCATCCGCAGCAGACCGCCTATATCCGTGAGGTGGCGCTGCAGGGATTCGGCGCAGGGCAGGTGCTGGATGCCTTCGCGCCGCGCACCGCCAGCGAGGACTTCGCCTTCCTGCTGCAGGCCCGGCCCGGAAGCTTCGTGTTCGTCGGCAACGGTGACAGTGCGCCGCTTCACAGCCCGCGCTACGTGTTCAACGATGCGGCCATCGCCCCTGCCGCCAGCCTCTGGGCGCGGCTGGCCGAACACTATCTGGTGGAGGACGCAGCATGAGTACGGCACCATTCGAGGAGCGCTTCCTCTACACATCGGTGGACGATCCACTGGCGCGGCCACTGTTCGATGGGCTCGAACAGGAGTACGACAGTCGTTACGCCGATGTGCGGCGACGCATCGGTGGCAGTGCGCGCGAGGAGTTGCAACGCTACCCGGCGCAGGCATTCGCTGCGCCGGTGGGAGCATTCGTGCTGCTGCTGCGTGAGGGTGTGGCCATTTCCGGCGGCGCGTTCATGCCTCACCGCGACCCGGATACGGCCGAGTTCAAGCGCATCTGGACACTGCCTGGCCTGCGCCGCCAGGGCATCGCCCGGCGGGTGCTGCAGGAGCTTGAAGACCAGGCCGCACGCCAGGGCTATCGCCGCGTGTACCTGACCACCGGCTTCCGTCAGCCTGAGGCGGTCGGCCTGTACCTGAGCCATGGCTACACCGCACTGTTCGATCTGTCTGCCGACCCGGAATCGATCGCCCATCTGCCGTTCGAGAAGCAGCTGCGGGCACCGGCGCGTCCGCCGGCATCAAGCACTGCCGCCGTGCAGGGAGTCCACGCATGAGTACGCCGTCCACCGCGATCGAGGGTCTGGCCGCGCGTCCGGCACCGGCATTGAAGATCGTGCCGGCGCGGCATCCGCTGCAGGTGTTCGGCACGGTCCTGGCGCTGGCGTTGATCCTGATCGGACTGCAGTCGGTACTCGGCAATCCACGTTGGGGCTGGGGCACCTTCGCCGAGTGGTTCTTCGCCCGCCCGGTGCTGGAAGGGCTGGGTCGCACGCTGTTGCTGACCGCGCTCGGCACCGGCCTGGGCTTCGCGCTGGGCACGCTGCTGGCGCTGGCACGGGTATCCGGCTCGCCGTTGCTGTCGGCGGTATCGTGGGGCTACGTCTGGTTGTTCCGTTCGATTCCACTGCTGGTGCTGTTGCTGCTGCTGAACAATCTGGGCTATCTGTACAGCACGATCGAACTGGGCATTCCGTTCACCGGCATCAGCCTGTTCTCGTATCCCACCACCCAGCTGATCGGTGTGTTCACGGCTGCGGTGCTGGGCCTGACACTGAACCAGGCGGCGTTCTCGGCCGAGGTGATCCGCGGTGGCATCCTCTCGGTCGATCACGGCCAGTATGAAGCAGCGGCCGCGCTGGGCCTGCCGCGCGGCCGCCAGGTGCGGCGCATCATCCTGCCGCAGGCGATGCGCTCGATCCTGCCGGCCGCCTTCAACGATGTGATCGGCCTGGCCAAGAGCACGTCGGTGGTCTACGTGCTGGCGTTGCCGGAGCTGTTCTACACCGTGCAGGTGATCTACCGCCGCAACCTGGAGGTGGTGCCACTGCTGATGGTGGCCACGGTCTGGTACCTGGTGATCCTGACCGTGCTGTCGCTGCTGCAGCGGCGCGTGGAGCAGCGCTTCGCGCGTGGCCAGCTGCAGCGTGAGCGCAGCGTGTCGCGGGTATCCTCGCCCGCGCCGCGTGCGGCATCGCCGGTTGCGGTGCGGCCGCGCATCGCGGGCGCGGCCGAGGCCGGACAGGGAGCGCCGATATCGCTGCACGGTGTCGGCAAGGCGTTCGACGGGCAGCCGGTACTGGAGGACATCACCCTGGAACTGCGCGGCGGCAGCGTAACGGTGCTGATCGGCCCGTCCGGTGCCGGCAAGTCGACGCTGCTGCGGCTGATCAACCACCTGGAGCGCGCCGACACCGGCTTCGTCAGCGTCGGTGGCCAGCTGATCGGCTATCGCCGTGACGGCGACACCCTGTACGAGCTGCCGGAGCGCGAGATCCGCCGCCGTCGTGCCGAGGTGGGCATGGTGTTCCAGGGCTTCAACCTGTTCCCGCACCTGACCGCGCTGGAGAACATCATCGAGGCGCCGATCGCGGTGCGCGGTGTGCCGCGTACGCAGGCCGAACAGCAGGCGCGCGTGCTGCTGGAGCGCGTCGGCCTGGCGGACAGGGCCGATGCGTTCCCGCGCCAGCTGTCAGGTGGCCAGCAGCAGCGCATCGCCATCGCCCGTGCACTGGCCCTGCAGCCGAAGGTGCTGCTGTTCGATGAGCCGACGTCGGCGCTGGACCCGGAACTGGTGGCCGAAGTGCTCAGCGTGATCGAAGAGCTCGCCCGTTCCGGCACCACGCTGGTGATCGTCACCCACGAACTCGGCTTCGCCCGCCGCGTTGCCGACCACGTGGTGATGATGGACCAGGGCCGGGTGATCGAGCAGGGCACGCCCGAGGCCGTATTCGAACACCCGCGCCAGCAGCGCACCGCCGATTTTCTCGCCAAGACCCTCTGATCCGGATGTGACCCCCATGAGCCCTGCAACGTCTCGTCGCCCCTCGCGCAGCACCCTGCTGGTCATCGCTGTGCTGGTCATCGGCATTGCCGGCATCGTCTATTCACGGGCACGGCAGGCCCCGGAGGCCGTGCCCGCAGCGACCAGCAGCCTGGCCGGTGCCGGCGCGCCAGCGCTGCGGGGGACCGTGGATCCGAAAGCGCAGGCGCTGGTTCCGGCGGACTTCCGCTTCGTGACGCCGGGCACGTTGACGGTCGCGACGCATCCCGGTCAGTTGCCGCTGGCCGACTATGGCGCCGACAGCAAGGAAGTGATCGGCATCGAGCCGGATATCGCACGGCTGGTGGCCGATGCGCTGGGCCTGAAGTTGGTGGTGGTGCCGGTCGCCTGGGCCGACTGGCCGCTGGGACTGGAGTCGGGCAAGTACGACGCAGTGCTGTCCAACGTAACCGTGACCGAAGAGCGCAAGAAGAAGTTCGACTTCTCCAGCTACCGTTATGACCTGCTCGGCATCTATACGCGCACCGACGGGCCCATCCAGAAGATCGAGAAGCCGGCCGATGTCGCTGGCCTGAAGGTGGTGGTCGGTGCCAGCACCAACCAGGACCAGATCCTGCGGCAGTGGGATGCACAGAACATCGCGGCCGGGCTGGAGCCGGTGCAATACCAGTACTTCGATGATTCGGTGGTCGGCCGCCTGGCCGTGATCACCGGCCGGGCCGATGTGTCGTTCGAACCCAACGCCACCGGCGCGTACTCCGCGCGCGATGGCAAGGTGCGGCGCGTTGGCCTGTTTCCGGGCGGTTGGCCGAACGCTGCTGCGATCTCGGTCACCACGCGCAAGGGCAGCGGCCTGGCCGATGCGGTGACCCAGGCGCTCAATACCCAGATCGGCAGCGGCACCTACGCACAGGCACTGGCGCGCTGGAACGTGACCGAGGAAGCCGTGCCGCAGTCGCAGACCAACCCGCCGGGCTTGCCGGATCTCTGACGCCGGGCATGCCCCGGCACCAAGGCTGCTTCTGTAGAGCCGAACCATGCTCGGCTGCTCTACCAACGCGCCTCCAGCGTCCTGAACGGCTTCGCCAACCGCACACCCTCGGCATCGAAGTCGGAAACGCTACGGCCGTCCACGCGCACCTGCTTCGGTGCCGTGCGCGCGGGCCACCAGACCTTGACGGCCGTGGCGCTGCGCAGCCCTTCGCCGAGCGTCACGGTCAGCGTACCGTCGCGTTGCTGTGCCTGCATCCGCAGCGTGCCGTACGCCGTCGGCAGGCGCTCCACCGCAAGGCCATCGCCGGCCAGCCAGGAGGGCGGCGTGCCCGGCAGCAGTGACAGGGCATCGTCGTCCTCGCGCATCAGCATCCCGAACAGGGTGCGGCCGTATTCGGCACCGATCCAGGTGTGCGGCATGTCGCCCAGGTAGCGCGGAAAACGCAGCCGTGAGTGCACGACTTCGGCCAGCACCTGCCATTGCAGCGGGCGACGGTCGCGCAGCAGGCCCTGCAGCAGCTCGTCGGCCGCTGCGGGCTGGCCCAGATGCACATAGCTCAGGACGTTGCGGATTTCATAAGGGGTGTACGCATACAGCGCACCGGGCTGGTTGCGCTTGCGGACGTCGTCAAGATAGCGGGCAAAGGTGGTGCGCAGCGCATCAGCCGGCAGCACGCTCTGCGCGCCGGTGGGATCCAGCGCGATGGAGACGCCGGTCGGGTCTCCATCGCCAAGATCGGCGGAGGAGGGAATGAAATCGATGCCCTTCCACGCCATCGTCGCGCGGATCGAAGCGTGCAGTGCGTCATACAGCGCCTTGTACTGCCCGCGTGCCCAGGTGGCGGTGGCGTGGTCGCCGAGTGATTCAGCCAGCCATGCGCCGTCATGCCAGCCCTTCAGGCCCCAGTAGTCGTCCCAGTAGCTGTGGGTGGGAGAGGGATAGCCCTCGTGGCTGATCGACGGTGCCAGGATGCCGGCAAAGCGTTCCGGCGCCGGTTGATCGGCCTTGTAACCGGGTACCAGCGTGCGCTCACGCAGTTCCTGCAGGAAGCGCAGCGCGGCCTTCACTTTCGGCAGGTACGCACGCACGGACTCAGGGCCACCGTCGAGGCGCGCGACATCGGCCACCAACGCGACGTACTGCCCCTGGCTGTCGTACTCGATGTCCGATCCGAAGCCGGTGTTGACGCTGCCATCGTCATTGAGGATCGGCGACACCAGGCCGTTGGCATGTACCCCGTGTTCGCTGTACCACGCAAGGTAGTCGCGCGCGACCTTGGCTTCGCCCATCCGCAGCAGTACCGCCGAGGTGGCCATGCCGTCGCGGATGAAGGAGCGGTTGTAGTTGCGTGGGCCGGGTTGCATGGCCGGGCCGGTCTGGTTGATCAGCATGTACGCGGCCTGGGCACGCAGCATGTCGACCAGCGACGGATCGGGCAGGCGCAGGCCGACCTGGCCCAATCGTGCCTGCCAGTCCGCAGAGGCTTCGGCGGCCAGCGTCTCGAAGCCGGCATCGGCATCGCCTGGCAGGCGCGCGAGGTCCAGTGCCGGTGGCTCCGGAAGTACACCCTTGGCGTCGGCCGCCGCCGTACCCAGCGGGAAGGCGACGACCACGGATTGGCTGGCGCCGGGCGCCAGTGTGATCCGGTAGGCCAGCGCCGCCGCCGCCAGCCCACGCGCATCGGTGGCCTGGCGTGCGCCGGGCAACCGGCCCGAAGCGATGGCGGAGGTGATCTCGGTTTCGCCGTTCGGGCCGAACGGTGCCGCGCCGGAGGCGCTGACCGCCGACAGCGAGTACAGCAGGGTACGACCATTGACGCGCACGCTCTGGCCGTCGATGGCCACGTCGCGGATCGGCGACAGGCCACCGTTCTGCCACGGCGGGTTCATCTGCATCGGCCGCACCACCAGGCTCAGCGTGCCCTCGACCGGCGTGGTACCGGTATTGCGCAGTCGATGCCGGAGGAAGGTGACGGGCTGGCCGTCGCGCTCGATCGCGAACGCTTCGCTGCGCAGTTCCAGACCGGGTTGCGGCGACCAGGCGGCCGAGGGCATCGGCTTCCAGCCGTCGCGCAGGGCATGCTGCACGGCCTGTTCCGCGGCACCGGCGGCACGCCCATCGGCATTGCGCCAGATCGGCTGCACCAGCGGTGCGCCCTTGAATGCCTCGATGTTGCCGTATTCGTCGAAGATCGACTTCTGCCGTCCGGCATGCACGCCCACGGCCGTCCAGTACGTCTGCTGCATCTGCAACGACGCCGGGAACAAGCCACGCTGCGCGCCGCTGGCGGCGATCTGGTACTGCTTCATCGGCGTCATCACGGCCTTCGGGCCGAGCAGGCGCAGGCGCGTGACCTGTGGCGAGGGCCCGTCGACGATGAGCCGCAGGGCACGCACATCGTGCACCGTATCGCTGGCCAACCAACTCTGGGCATGGCTGGCGGCCTGCGTGTCCTGCGCCAGCGGCTGCCAGCGCCCCTGCGCATCCTGGGCCTGCAGGCGTGCGGCGCCACGCTGGCCCGCCCACTCCACCGCCAGGCCGGTGCCCGGCTGAGCGCGCGGCAGGGTGATTTCAAGCACATGGCTGCCCTTGCCATCGGTAGGGAGGGCGACGCCGCTACCGCCTTGCCACAACGCGGCTGCCTGTGCGCTGTCGAGTCCGTGCACGCGTGCACTGAGCGTGGCGTCCAAGGGTTCCATCTCGAAGATGGAGACCCCCCAGTCCGACGTGCGCTGGGGACTGGCCAGCCTCAGATAGCGCGCCTGGCGCGGTTCGAAGTACAGCGTCTCCACATCGCCCAGCGAGTCGGCCATGGTGTATGCGGTCTGCCACTGCCGGCCGTCCATCGAGGTCTGCAGCGTGTAACCCTCGGGATTGGAGACGTCCCAGGTCAGGCGTGCACCGCCGAGCAGGGCCGGTGCGCCCAGATCGATCTGGAACCAGTGTCCGGGGCTGAAGGCGCCGCCGGTGACCGTCTTCGGGTCGTTGTCGATCAGATGGCCGATGGCCATCGCCGGGACCTGCTGTGATGAGCTGCTGGCCTGCCACTGGCTGCGCGGTGGCAGTGTCTGCGCCTGCGCGGCGGAGGCCATCACGGCCAGCGGCAGCAGAGCGCGCGCGACGTAGCGCAGGCAGGCCCAGGAGGGGCGGAAGCGATCAGCACGCAGCGTCATGTCGACAGCCTTGGAGGTTCGGCCAGGATCGGGCAGGCGCTACGCTAGCAGGGGGTGTAATCGTTTACATGACGCGCTGCAATAGGGGAGAGTGCGGACGCGTGGCGCGACGCCCTGCAAGGCGTCGCGACAGCCATCGTCCGCAACGTCACTGCCTGCACGAACCGGCGCCCCGTGACAGCAGCGCCCAGGCAAGCTCAGCGCAGCGCCACCTGTTCCCACCAGCGCGTGCCTGCCTGCGGCGCCTGCATGTCCAGCGCCTCGCCCATCATCGGCGTGGCGATCGGCACATCGTGCGCGGCTGCCAGCGCGGTGATGCGCTCGAAGGGCTGTTGCCAGTCATGCAGGGCCAGGTCAAAGGTGCCGTTGTGGATCGGCAGCAGCCACTTGCCGCGCAGGTCCAGGTGGGCCTGCAGCGTCTGCTCCGGCTGCATGTGCACGAATGCCCAGCGCGGATCGTATGCGCCGGTTTCGATCATGGTCAGATCGAACGGGCCGTACTTCTCGCCGATGGCCTTGAAGCCATCGAAGTAGCCGGTGTCACCACTGAAGAAGATGCGGAAGTCGCCGTCCTGGATGACCCACGAGGCCCACAGGCTGCGGTCGCTGTCGCCCAGGCCGCGGCCGGAGAAGTGCTGGCCGGGTGTGGCGGTCAGGCGCAGGCCATCGGCTTCGGTCGATTGCCACCAGTCCAGCTGTTCGACCTTGTCCGCGTCCACGCCCCAGGCGATCAACTGATCACCCACACCCAGCGGCGCGATGAAGCGCGTGGTCTTGCCCGCCAGCTGCATCACCGCAGCGTGATCCAGGTGGTCGTAATGGTTGTGCGAGAGGATCACGCCGGCGATCGGCGGCAGCTGTTCGATGCTGATCGGCGGGGCGTGGAAGCGCGCAGGGCCCATCCACTGCACCGGTGACGCCCGTTCGGAGAAGACCGGGTCGGTCAACCAGTACTGGCCGCGCAGCTTCAGCAGGATCGTCGAGTGCCCCAGCCGGAACAGGCTGCGATCCGGCGCGGCTTCCAGCGCGGCACGATCCAGCGCCTGCACCGGTATGGCGCCCGCGGGTACGGTCCCCTTCGGCTTGTTGAACAGGAAGGTCCACCAGATCTCCAGCCCGTTGCGCAGGCCCATCGCCGGCCGCGGCAGTACGTTGTGGAACTTGCCCTCGCGGTATTGCGGGGAGTCGGGGAAGTCGGGGAGGGACCAGGACTTGCAGAAGGTGTAGGCGGTCACGGCGAGGATTCCAAGCAGGAGGACAAGGAGCAGGCGCTTCATGGGTGACGTCCGCAGGGTACACTGCACAGTGTAGTTTCCTGCTGCGGAAAAGTATACTCATCGGTGTAAAATGGGGGTATCCGTTCAGTTATCTGGTGTCGCCATGTCCCGTCCGCCGCAGCGCCTGACCGACCGCAAACGCGAGGCCATCGTGCGCGCGGCGGTGGAGGAATTCCGCACGGCCGGCTATGAAGCCACCAGCATGGACCGGATCGCGGCAGCGGCCGGTGTATCCAAACGCACGGTCTACAACCACTTCCCCAGCAAGGAAGAATTGTTCTCGCTGATTCTGGAGGAACTCTGGGAACGCAGCATGGCCGGCGTCGAGCTGCCCTACCGTGCGGAGCAGCCACTGGAGCCGCAGCTGCTCGCGTTGCTGGAGCAGAAGCTGGAACTGCTGGGTGATGCCAATTTCATCGACCTGGCCCGCGTTGCCATGGCGGAGATCATCCATTCACCCGAACGTGCGCAGGCAATCGTCTGTCGCATGGGCGAGAAGGAGAGTGGGGAAAGCGCCTGGATCCGTGCAGCGATCGCCGATGGCCGGCTGCGTGCGGTCGATCCCGAATTCGCCGCCCATCAGCTGCATGGACTGGTGAAGAGTTTCGCCTTCTGGCCGCAGGTAACGATGGGGCAGGCGCCGCTGGGGGCCGACGAGCGCGCGCGGGTGGCGGCATCGGCGGTCGCCATGTTCCTGGGCCACTACGCGCGCTGACGCCGTGGCAACCGCGTCGGCATGGCTCGCCCGGCTCGCAAGCACAGTGCTGTGACGGACATGTCTGTGCCGTCGATGCGCCATCTGCGATAGTGACGTCGGGTATCAATGCACGATTGCTTCCATGTCATCCGCTTCGGCGCGCCATATCGGCGAAGTCCTGCAACAGTCCTATGGCATCACCACCGCCGCCGTGGTGCCTCGCGCGGTTGGCGCAGACGCCAATGCCAGCGTTTACCGCATCGACGCGCGACGCGGTCAGTGGTGGTTGAAATGCCGCACCTACCAGGTGCAACCGGCGGTCTGGGACACGCTGCATTGGCTGCGGGGCACCCTGGGCATCGAGGAGATCGTGGCGCCCTGGCCGGCGTTGACCGGCGGCGCGTCGGTCCAGCGCTGGGGCCTGCAGTTCACGCTGTTTCCCTACATCGAGGGCCAGTCCGGTTTCGAGGCGCCGCTCAGCCATGCGCAGTGGCTGCGCCTGGGCAACGTGCTGCGCCGGCTGCATGACGCTGAGGTGCCCGAATCGCTGCAACGCGCGCTGCCGACCCTGCGCCTTGAAGCGGATGCGTTGACCACCGTTGGGCGCTGGCTGCAGCCGGGCGATGCCTTGCCGGTCGCGCAGGATCGGTTGGGCAGCGCGTTCCTGGCCGTCTGGGAGCTGCGCCGCGAACGCATTGCCGAGGTCCACCGCCGCGCGTCGGAACTGCACGATGAACTGCGCGACGAACGGCCGCCGCTGCGGTTGTGCCATACCGACCTGCATGCGGGAAACCTGCTGATGGGTAACGAGGGCAACCTGCACCTGATTGATTGGGATGGCCTGTCCCTGGCGCCGCGCGAGCGGGATCTGATGTTCCCCGGCGCGGCGGTGGGTGGACGCTGGGGGCGCGAACGTCCGCTCGGTTTCGTGGAAGGGTATGGCCCGGACCTGGGGGACCCACGCTGGATCGCCTGGTACCGGCATTGGCGGATCCTGCAGGACCTGATCGAGTTCGAACAGGTGCTGCTGGGGGGCGACGCGCTGGAGCGCTCGCCGCAGCTGCGCCGTCAGTCGCTGCACTACCTGGGCGAACAGTTCGCGCCGGGCAATGTGTTCGACGCAGCCGAACGCGCGTATCGCGCGCTGGATGCGTCGCCGCTGCAGCGTTGACGGTGGATCATTCGGCGGGCTTGGCCGCCGCTGACGCCGCCGCCGTCGCCGCCCGCCGCGACAGCACGGCCTCGCGGTGGGCGATGTAAGCGTTGGCGGCCAGAATGATGCCCGCACCGACGATGGTCCAGCGGTCCACGGTCTCGTTGAACAGCAGCCACCCGCACAGGGTCACCAGCGGCAGCTGCAGGAAGCTGATCGGCGTCAGCGCCGACACTTCTCCCAGGCGCAGCGCGCGCGTCCACAGCAGCTGGCCGACCGTGCCCATCACGCCGGTGACCAGCAGCCACAGCCAGGCCACGCCACTGGGCCAGACCCAGACAAACACTGCCGGAACCAGCGAAAGCGGCACCCAGAAGACGTAGGTATAGAGCACTACGGTATCGGCGCTGTCCACGCGGGTGAGCTGCTTGATCTGGATGGCCACCAGTGAACTCAGCACCGCAGCGGCGACGGCGACCAGGCTGCCAGCGGTGAAGCCGGTGGTGCCCGGCCGCACGATCACCAGCACACCGATGAAACCGACCACCACTGCGGCCCAGCGGCGCACACGCACGGTTTCGCCCAACCACAGCACGGCGGCGATGGTGACGAACAACGGTGTGGAGTACGAGAGCGATACCGCCTGCGCCAGTGGCAGATGGCCCAACGCCCAGAACGCGCACAGCATCGAACCCAGGCCGATCGCACTACGCACGAAGTAGCGTGGCAGCTGCTGGGTCTTCAGCGGCGCATGGCCCGGCCGCAGCAGCATCGGCAGCAGTGCCAGCAGGCCGAACGCGTTGCGGAAGAAGGCGACCTCCTGGGTCGGTACGTAACGGGTGGCGTAACGGATCGCCACCGCCATCATGCCGAACGCCAGGGTGCTGCCGAGCATCAGCAGCGCCGCCCGCATCGGGGTGGCGCCGGTGGAAAGGGCGGGGGTGTTCACCACTGTGCGCCGAGCAGGCGGGGCTCCGGTTCGATCGGTACGCCGAATTTCTCCAGCACCGACGCGGAAATGCGCCGCGCCAGCGCAAGCAGCTCGGCCCCGGTGGCGTTGCCATGGTTGACCAGGACCAGCGCATGGCTGGCAGCAACGCCTGCATCGCCCTCACGGAAGCCCTTCCAGCCGCAGGCCTCGATCATCCACGCTGCGGAGACCTTGCGCCGGTCCTCACGATCGGCCGGGAACACCGGCAGGTCCGGGAAATGCTGCAGCAGCACGTCGACCTGCTCCAGGGGCAGGACCGGATTCTTGAAGAAACTGCCGGCATTGCCCAGCACCTCCGGATCGGGCAGCTTGCGGCGGCGGATCGCGATGACTGCGTTGGCCACGTCCACGGCACTGGGCAGCTCCACGCCCTGCGCCTGCAGTTCTTCGCGGATGCCGGCATAGTCCATGCGCAGGTCGTGCAGCAAGGGCAGCTTCAGCTCGATGGCGGTGATCAGGTAGCGGTCTGCCTGCTGCTTGAACACGCTGTCGCGGTAGGCGAAGCCACACTGTTCGTTGTCCAGCCGCACCCAGGCCTGCTCGTGGCAGTCCCAGGCTTCCACTGCCTGGATGAACTCGCCGACCTGTGCGCCATAGGCGCCGATGTTCTGGATCGGCGCTGCACCGGCCGTGCCTGGAATCAGGGCCAGGTTCTCCAGCCCGGACAGGCCTTCCTGCAGCGACCACATCACCAGGCCGTGCCAGGGCACGCCGGCACCGGCGCGGATCACCGCATGATCGGCGCGATGCTCCAGGAAACTGATGTCGCGGTTGCCGAACACCAGCACGGTGCCAGGCACATCGTCGGCGATCAGCACATTGCTGCCGCTGCCCAGCACCAGCAGCGGTCCGCCGGAAACCTCCGGCAGCGCCAGCACGTCCGGCAACAGCGATGCGTCATGCAGCTCCAGCAGCTGCGCGGCATTGGCACGCACGTGGAAGGTGTTCAGCGCCTGCAGCGGCGCGTTCCGGGTCAGTGTCCAGCGCAGCGGTGCGGCGGTGTCGAGTCTATCCATGGGGGTGCTCACAGCGGCGCCACCGCGCCACGGCTGGGCGCTTCGCGGCGGCGGCGGATCGCCTCCACGCATTCCGATACCAGCGCCGGCCCGCGGAAGATCAGGCCGCTGTAGCACTGCACCAGCGAGGCGCCCGCCGCCATCTTGGCCACTGCGTCGGCGCCGGACAGGATGCCGCCGACACCGACCAGCGGCACCGACTCGGGCAGGCGCGAGCGCAGCCGCCGCAGGACCAGGGTGGACTGTTCCAGGACCGGGGCACCGGACAGACCGCCGGCTTCGTTCGCCAGCGGATCGCCGGCCACCTTGCTGTGGTCGATCGTGGTGTTGGTCGCGATCACGCCGTCCACCTGCAGCTCGCCGAGCACGCGCGCAGCAGCGTCGATGTCGCGCTCGCTGAGGTCAGGCGCCACCTTCACCAGCATCGGTACGCGCCGGCCGTGCCGCGCGGCCAGGTCTTCCTGGCGATCACGCAGCTGGCTGACCAGCTGGCGCAGTGCGGTTTCCTCCTGCAGCTCGCGCAGGCCGGCGGTGTTGGGCGAGGAGATGTTGACGGTGATGTAGTCAGCCAGCGGGTACACCTTGTCGAGGCAGGCCACATAGTCGTCGACGGCCTGCTCGTTGGGGGTGTCCTTGTTCTTGCCGATGTTGATGCCGAGCAGGCCGCGACGGTTGCGCGCGCGCTCGACATTGCGCACCAGTGCATCCACGCCTGCGTTGTTGAAGCCCATGCGATTGATGATGGCGTTGTGCGCCGGCAGCCGGAACAGCCGCGGCGTCGGGTTGCCCGCCTGTGGCCGCGGCGTGATCGTGCCGATCTCGACGAAGCCGAAACCCAGCGCGAACAGCGCATCGATGTGCTCGCCATTCTTGTCCAGGCCGGCCGCCAGACCGACCGGATTGGGGAATGTCAGCCCGAACACGGTGCTCGGCAGCGGCGCGATGCGTGCGGCCAGCAGCGGCGTGGTGCCGGTGCGATAGGCCACGTCCAATGCGGACAGGCCGAGGCCGTGGGCGCGCTCGGCGTCGAGCGAGAACAGGAAGGGGCGGGCAAGCGAATACATGCGTCGGTTCAGTCCAGCGTGCCGAGGAAGGCTCGGGTTCGATATTCAAAGGCGACCTGACCGTTGACCGCGTGGGCCGCGAACAGATCCTGCAGTGCCGCCAGCATCGGCGCATGGCGCGGATGCCCGGGCTGTGGCGCATAGGAGGACGACAGCAGGCGGCCGCGCAGGGCGTCCAGATCCAGGTGCTGCACGTTCGGCAGTTCCACCTGGCCGCGCAACCCGGCGCCAAACCATGCCTGCATCGTGGCGTCATCCTGGTAGCGTTCTGCCACGGCGGAATAGTCCGTGCCGTAATCGAGCAGCAGCTGCTCATAGCCAACCAGGAACGGGCTGGCATCGAGCAGGCGTGAGTTCCAGTAGATCAGCGCCAATCCGCCGGGGCGCAGGATGCGCTGCCATTCAACACGGACGGCGTCGGTGTCGAACCAGTGGAAGGCCTGCGCGGCACTGACCAGATCGACGCTGTGCTCTGCCAGGCCGGTGGCCTCGGCACGCCCATCGACGGCCTGGAACAACGGGTATGCAGCCAGCCAGCCTTCGGCAGCAGCGCGCATGGCGGCGTTGGGCTCGACCGCGACCACAGGATGGCCGGTGTCGAGGAACAGACGGCTGGAAATGCCGGTACCGGCGCCGATGTCGGCCACCCGTGCATCGTGGCCGACGCCCATCGGTCCATGCAGCCATTCCATCAACGCCGGCGGGTAGTCAGGCCGATAACGGACATAATCGGCGACGCGGCTGCTGAAGCGTTCGGTGCTGTCGGAGGAGGTCATGGCGGTCAGTTCGACAGTGCGGCGAGCCAGGCCAGGCCACCGAAGAAGAGGATGAAGGCCAGGACTGCCGCCAGGGCGGCTGCCACCATCACCCAGCCCAGCACCAGCCCGGTGACCGCCAGGCCATCGCCTTCGAGTTCATGCGGGCGGCGGCGGATCTCGGCGCGGGCCATGTGGCCGGTGACGATGGCGACGATGCTGGCCACGAAGGGCAGGACAGTCCAGGCGGCAATGCCCATGACCAGGCTGACCACGGCCAGGGCGCTTGTCTGTCGGGGTGCCACGCTCATCGGGTCCTCCTTGCAGTACGCACATGATAGTGCCTCCGTCCGGGCAATCCCATGGGCAGTGCCCGGCCCGAGCGGTTCAGCCCATCAGTACCTGGCCACCATCGACGTTCAGCACGTGACCGGTGATCCAGCGCGCCAGCGGCGAGCACAGGAACAGCGCGGCATCGGCAATCTCGCGTGGTTGGCCGAAGCGGCCGAACGGAATTCTTGCCAGGGTGCCGTGATACAGCGCCGGGTCGCTGGTTTTGCGCCGGTCCCAAAGCCCGTCGGCAAACTCGATGGAGCCCGGGGCGATCGCGTTGACCCGGATCCGGTCCGGCGCCAGTGCCAGCGCCTGCGACGTGGTGTAGTGCGAAAGAGCGGCCTTGGCAGCCGCATAGGGAGCGCCCCCCGGCCGGGGTTGCTGCGCGGCGATCGAGGAGAGATTGAGGATGCAGGCGTCGCTCGATTCGCGCAGCCAGGGCAGGGCGAGCCGCGAGGCCCGCACCGCCGCCATCAGATCGACCTGCAGGCTGGCGGCCCAGCCGTCTTCATCGTTGGCCATGCCGTAACCGGTGGCATTGTTGACCAACACGTCGATGCCGCCCAGGGACGCCGCGGCCGCGTGCAGCCAGGCGTCGATCTGGCCGGGGTCGGCCAGGTCGGCGGCAAAGGCGTGCAGTGACGCCCCCTGGGCCGCTGCGTCGGCCAGCAGGGCGTCGAGCCCCGCCTGTCCTCGTGCGCAGACCGAGACATGGGCGCCGGCCGCAGCGAAGGCCAGGGCCATCTCACGGCCGATGCCTTTGCTGCCACCGGCAACCAGCACCCGGCGGCCGCTGAAGTCGAGGATTGGAGCCCCCGCCGGGGCCCCACTCTCGGCGACGTCCGGGCCGGGATGCATCACAGGTCGAACTTGATGCCCTGGGCCAGCGGCAGCGAATCGGAGTAGTTGATGGTGTTGGTCTGCCGGCGCATGTAGACCTTCCATGCGTCCGAGCCCGACTCGCGGCCACCACCGGTGTCCTTCTCGCCACCGAACGCGCCACCGATCTCCGCACCGGAGGTGCCGATGTTGATGTTGGCGATGCCGCAATCCGAGCCCGCAGCCGACAGGAAGCGTTCGGCGGTCTTCAGATTCTGGGTGAAGATCGACGAGGACAGGCCCTGCGGTACCCCGTTCTGCATGTCGATGGCTTCGTCGATGCTGTCGTAGGGCATCACGTACAGGATCGGCGCGAAGGTCTCGTGCTGGACCACGGCATCACTGTTCTTCAGGCCGCTGACAATGGCCGGCAGCACGAAGTTGCCGGCGCGGTCGATGCGGGTGCCGCCGGTCTCGATGGTGCCGCCGGCGGCCTTGGCCTGGGCAATGGCGTCGAGGAACTGCTGCACGGCACCTTCGCTGTTCAGCGGACCCATCAGGTTGGCGGCATCGGTCGGGTCGCCGATCTTGCCTTCCACCTGCTTGTACGCCTTGACCAGCGTGGCCAGCACGTCGGCGTAGATCGAGCGGTGCACGATCAGGCGGCGGGTGGTGGTGCAGCGCTGGCCGGCCGTACCGACGGCGCCGAACACGATCCCCGGCACAGCCAGCTTCAGGTCGGCGGTCTCGTCGAGGATGATGGCATTGTTGCCACCCAGTTCCAGCAGGCAGCGGCCCAGGCGGCGCGCCACCTTTTCATTGACGGTGCGGCCGACCTGGGTGGAGCCGGTGAAGCTGATCAGCGGCACGCGACGATCATCAACCAGCTTTTCCGACAGTGCGGTGCCGGCATCGTTGACCAGGTAGAAGATGTCCGGGAAGCCGGCTTCGCGCAGCGCGTCGTTGCAGATCTTCATCGAGGCGATGGCGGTCAGCGGCGTCTTGTTGGACGGCTTCCAGATGCACACGTCGCCGCAGATCGCCGCCAGGAATGCATTCCAGCTCCACACCGCGACCGGGAAGTTGAAGGCCGAAATGATGCCGACCAGGCCCAGCGGGTGGTACTGCTCGTACATGCGGTGGCCGGGGCGCTCCGAGTGCATCGTGTAGCCATACAGCATGCGGCTCTGGCCGACGGCGAAGTCGGCGATGTCGATCATCTCCTGCACCTCGCCATCGCCTTCCGGCTTGCTCTTGCCCATCTCCAGGGCAACCAGCGAGCCCAGCGCGTCCTTGTGCCTGCGCAGCGCCTCGCCGCACAGGCGCACGGCTTCGCCACGGCGCGGGGCCGGGGTGGTGCGCCACTGCTTGAACGCTTCCTGGGCGCGGGCGATCACCGTTTCGTATTCAGTCTCGGTGGTCGCACGCACCTGTGCGATCGGCTCGCCCGTGGTCGGGTTGACCGGGGTGATCAGCTCACCGCTGGCAGCGCTCGACCACTCCCCGTTGCCCAGGTACGTGCCAGCGTTGATCGCGTCCAGGCCAAGGGACTTGAGCAGCTCGGAAGACATGCAGACTCCTGTGTTTCGTTGGTTTGTTTGGCGTCATCGCGGGCGGGTGGGGGGCGATGAACAGAACCGCCGATGGTAGCAGAGGGCGATGAGCGGCCTTGGTGCAGTGCAGGGTGCCAGGCCTGGCGGACGTGCTGGGACGGGACGTCCCGGGGGCGCCAATCGGGTTGATCCTTCGGGGCGTGATGGGATGATTCCGTGCATCAAACGTCAATTTCTGGACGCTGTCGGACCCAGTGCGAATCATTTTGACGCATTTTGAAATATTAAAAAATAGGAATGGTTCTAATGACTTAGGGTGGGTCGGGCGGGTGAATGGGCGCACGACGGGCTGCCGCTTCCTACCAATTGCCTTTCACATCATTCACAATCACGTTCGACTTATTGACGCAATTCCGTCTGTTCGCACCGGCTTGGGGAGGCCTGGTATGCGACAGCCATCACATTGTAGTGCTGGATCGGAAAACAGCTTGGAGAAGTGCAGTGCTACATGGATCGGTAGATGACCTCCCCGCAGAGCGTGCCGATGCCGGCCGCCGCCGGGTCGAAGCCCGGGCGGCCCTGGAACTGGGGCTTCGCCTCGGAGACCTGTTGCTCCTGCCCGGCATGGCTGCACTGGCCCACGTCGTATGCTACGGGACGCCGGCCCCCAACCAGTCCCAGCGCATCGTCTTTGGTGCGGTGATTCTCAGCGCCATCGTCTGCTTCTCCATCGCACCGGTCTACCGCAACTGGCGCCTGCGTGGCCTGCTGGCCGACCTCTGGCTGCTGCTGCTGGCCTGGTCCGGCAGCTTCGCCCTGTTCTCGCTGTATGCCGTGCTGGTGGGGCTGGCCGATGCCGTTCCGTCGCGCTGGCTGGTGGGGTGGTACATTGGCGGCCTGGCCTCGATGGCGGGGCTGCGCGTACTCCTTCGTGTCCAGCTGCACCGGTTGCGTTCGCGTGGACTGGATCATGAGCGGATCCTGCTGGTCGGGCTCCGGGCCCCGGCGCTCAGGCTGCATCGCCTGCTGCGCGGCAAGCCGGAGATGGGCAAGGAAGTGATCGGCTACTTCACCAGCAAGGGCGACATCGCCACCCGGCGTGGCGGCGATGCCCCGCAGCGCCTGGGCGCACTGGATGATGTGCCGCGCTACCTGGATGCGCACCGGGGGGAGTTCGACCAGGTCTGGGTGTCCCTGCCGCTGGGAGATACCGCGCCCATCCGTGACATGCTCAAGCAGATCGAGCGGTTCCCGGTGCCGATCCGCCTGATTCCCGATACCACGGGCCTGGGAGCACTGAACCCGGGCGTGCACCAGGTGGGCGATGTGCCGATGATCGGCGTGCGCCAGGGCCTGGTGGACCACAATTTCCGCCTGTTCAAGCGCATCGAGGACATCCTCGTGGCCGGCGTGGCGGTCATCCTGCTGGCGCCGCTGTTCGTGGTGCTGGCGATCGGCGTGAAGCTCAGTTCACCTGGGCCGGTCCTGTTCCGCCAGCGCCGCCACGGCCTGGGCGGGAAGGAGTTCTGGATGCTGAAGTTCCGCTCCATGCGCGTGCATGAGGAAGGGACGGGGCAGATCACGCAGGCGACCCGGGGCGACCCGCGGGTGACCCGGTTCGGTGCCTTCCTGCGGCGCAGCAGCCTGGATGAGCTGCCCCAGTTCTTCAACGTGCTGGGCGGCAGCATGTCGGTGGTGGGCCCCCGTCCGCATGCGATCCAGCACAACAATCACTATGAACGGGTGATCGAACGCTACATGCACCGCCATTACGTCAAGCCGGGCATCACCGGCTGGGCGCAGGTGCACGGGCTGCGGGGCGAGACGCCGGAACTGCGGTCGATGAAGAAGCGCGTGCAGTACGACATCGACTACATCCGTCGCTGGAGCCCGACCCTGGATGTGCGGATCATTGCCTTGACGGCGCTGAAGGTTCTCGGGCAGAAGTCGGCTTATTGAGCCTGCAGAACTGCGAACTGCGACGTAATTCCATGAGTTGCATGGCGATTTTCTCGCCAGCAGCGGCGCTGTAAGGTAATCTGTGCAGCTGTCAGCGCTCCGCCCGTTTCGCGGCGGGGCCTGCATGGAATGCCACAGGATCCAGGTCAGTGTTCAATAACGTACTTTTTGTTTGCGTCGGCAATATCTGCCGCAGTCCCTCGGCTGAAGTGATGCTTCGACGGGCGGTTCAGGGCAGAGGCATCCAGGTGTCTTCCGCAGGTCTGGGAGCACTCGTCGGGCATGGTATCGACGCCACTGCCCAGGCGCTGCTGGTGGAGCAGGGCATGGATGGGCTGGCTCACCGCGCACGCCAGATCGATGATGCGATCCTTGGGGCGGCTGATCTGGTGCTGGCCATGGAGCGTAAGCACATTCACCGGATCACCGAGATTGCGCCGCAGGCGTCGGGCAAGACCTTCCTGCTGGGCAAGTGGCAGCAGGACCGGGAAATCCCCGATCCTTATCGCCAGCAGCGTCCTGCTTTCGAGCATGTCTACAGATTGATGGCCGAAGGCATCGAAAGTTGGGTGCGGTACCTGTAGGTCTTCACCGGGCGAACGTGCAGCAGGGCGGCCTTTGGCCGCCCTGCTGCGTTCCGGCAGGTCAATCGTCGATCGAGCGGATGTTGTCGTAGAAGAATCGCTCGTCGCGATCGCCGGTGATGTTGTACAGCGAATATTTGCGGCTGAGCATGGCGCCACCGTCGCGGATCAGGGGATTCCAGTTGAACGCGGCTCGTCCGCGTGTCGACCGTGGCAGGAATCCGTCCAGCGGGACGCTTATGTAGATTCCCTTGTCGAAGCTGCCTTCGCCGAAATCGCGTGCGGAAACGTTGGTCTTCGTTGCATAGGCACCCATCGTGACGCCATTGTCGAAGACGCGGGCGACGTCCAGGGTTGCGCCCCTGTCCCCGGCCAGATACTGGCCGACGGACAGCGAGCCGACGATGCGCTCGCGGGCGTCGAAACTGTAGTAGAAGGTGGCGTGCCCGGTCGTGACCTTGTAGTCGCGCAGATCCCAGCGCTGATCGAAGTCGCGTTGCTGCACGCGATTCAGGTTCGCGCTGACGGCCCATCGCTCACCGCCGGGACGATACAGCAGTTCACCGCCTACGCCGGCATACATCCACTCCAGATAACCCGCGTACGCGATGCCATAGAGATCGCGGCCCAGGCGCCCAGCCACATTGAACTGCAGATTTGGCAGCACCACGTCCGAGTCCACCATGTACCTGCGCAGATCGGTGCGCACGCGCGGGAGTCGACTTGGGGCGTTGTACTTGAACTTGTCGTAATTGTTGATCAGGTTGGCGCTGACGGTTCCTGTAAGCCACATGTTGGGGCGTACGAACAGGCTTCCGGAATAATTGGCGGCAATCTGGTAAAGGATGAAACCATCCGGGCCACCGAGATTCTGTCGGTAGCCGATGTTGAAGCCGCCGCCATAGGGGCGTGTCCTGGGTTCATACAACGTCTGGCGAGTGACGTCGTCGGGAGACTGCACCTCGGTGCTGCGACGTAGCACGTCCTCGCTGACCCGACCATCCAGATAGCCCACGAGGGCACCGCGGGCGACGGACGTGTCCACGATGGGCATCCCCAGTCGTGTTGTCCGCAGCGTGAACCACTCGTACTCATCGCCCGTCGCATTGGCCAGGATGCGGCCGGCGCGTCCCAGGCCCTTGGCGTTGTGGAGGTATCGGTTCTGGTAGCCGTCCACGTAGAGCTCATCGCCGCGACGGGAGATGCGCTCGACCCGGAAGCCTGCATTCCGGGTGAGGTCGGCGCTGATGGCAGCCCAGTCCGGGCCGCCTTCTGCTGTCGTGGCGCCGGCGTCGCGCGCTGCGGTCGCCGCAACCACGGCTGCCTGCGGGTCGCGAGGCACGATCCGTTGCGGCGGGGGATCGAAAGGCTTGGGCGCAGACACGGCATGGCCGGGATTGCCGCGCCAGGTCAGCGAGAACATCGCCGCGTCACCGCGTTCCCACGCGGCGGTGAGTTCCACGTTGCGGTTGGGGACGTAGACCAGCCCCACGTTGATGGGGGTGCGCTGTTCCAGATTGTTCCCGCGCGGCTCACGGCGGTAGTCGTTACCGTCGTACTCGACCTTGACCAGCAGCGAATCCAGCGGCGTCTGATAGGTGATGCCGCCAAAGACGCCGACCGGGCCCTTGAACATGTTGTCCAGACCAAAGCGACCGGCGTCGTTGATGTTGCTGCCCGCGATGGGGCGTCGATTCTTGAATCGATCGTCGATCGCTCCCAGCGGATTGGCGAAATCGCCGCGGTTGCCGATGTAGCCGGTCGCAAGGCCGATGGAGGCGTCGATGGGCCCCAGATTCTTGCTGGCAACCAGATATTCGCTGGAGAAGAAGCCGGTACCACCGAGGTCGCGTACACCGAAGGCAAGCTCCGGCAGCCATCGTGACTCCTGCCAGAGCCGCAGCTTGAAGTCGATCGATTTGTCCTTGTAGTTCTGGTCTCCCGCGATGTTCGGACCATAGCGGATGTTGGACACGTTGATGTAGCGGAACGTGCTCTCAAGCCAGGGGAACGGTTGCAGCGTGAGGTTGTAGCGGCTGTACGGGGAATTGTGCGAGGCCGTGAAGCTGAGGTCGCCGTCGGGCGCCATGCGTGCCGTCGGTGTCTGCAGGAGGCCGATGCCGCCCCATTCGTTGGCGGTCGGCGGAGGGGCTTCCTGGGCCTGCAACGCGGCACTCAGTGACAAGGCGAGCGCGGTCAGCGCAAAGCGGGCTGGGCGCGGCACGCGTGCACGCTGGGGAATGTCGGTCATTACGGGCTGACAGGCTGGGTGGCGATGAAGGTGGCAACGTCGTTGTTGAATGCCGGGTCGATGGATTTCAGCACCGATTCGCGCAGCGGAACATAGATCGAACCGCCAGGGGCGACCGCCTGGGGATCCGCGCGGTTCCAGAGCGCAATGCCCTGCTTCTGAACCCGGCCATCGGGTTGCACGATATAGAGCGAGTCGGGATCGGCGGCCGCGTTGGGTGGGCACTCACGCAGATAGTCCCGCGCATTGCGCTGCGGGGAATGGTGGACAGTGCAACTGGTTCGGACCGCGCCGAGGACCGTGATGTGATCAGGTCGGACTGGAATGCGGAGGACATCGCCGGCCATGAGCACCGGATTGCTCTGCGGCTGCACCTGCATCAGGCGTGGCGAAATCACCGTCGGTACACGTCCGGTTGCGGCGTGCGCCTGCACCCATTGCTGGAGGGCCGCCGCGGTTTCGACGACGGCCGGATCCGCGTTGAGCTGAAGCTGCGTCAGGCCATGCAGGATTCCGGCACGCAGTCGGACCTGTTCAACGAGCGCCTGGCGGCGAAGATAGCTGCTGCCGAGCAGATAGGCGTCGGCCGCAGGCTGGGCCTGGACAACCGCATCGGCCAGTCGCCGCTCCGGCTGGATGGCCTGGTCACCGGGATGGGCGACCGCACCCTCGACGCGGACGGTAGACGGTGCCTGCGCCAAGCACAGTGACGGTAGTGCCGACAGCATCAGGCAGAGAATTCGAGTGTTCATGCCTGTCATCCCTTCGGGGCACGGTAGGGCTTGAGCTGGGTGAGTTCCACGACGTACCCGGGGGCAAGATGCTGCCGGCTCTTCCAGATGAATCCGGTCGCCGGGTCCGCCCAGTAGATGTTCTGCGCGTCCATTCCACCGCCCTGGAGATGCTCGACGAATCGCTGCAGGGTGCGGGTGCGGCCGAGAATCCTGACCTCCTCGGTGGCGCCGGGTGTCAGCGTGCCGGTGACGACAACGCCGAGCTGATACGACGACATCCAGTCGTATTGGCGTTGCACCTGTGCCGGTCCGCTTAACGACGTCAGGCGGTCGAAGGGGGACGCGCCGATGATCCGCGTCTGCAACTGACGTCCCAGCCCGCTTGAGCCCAGCAGCACGCCGTTGCCGTCCAGCTCGATCACGGCATGCGTGCCGGCGTACCACTGCTGCCGGCCACCATCAACGTAGCCAAGAACGGCCACCGCGGTCAGGTCCCGTGTCTCGACCAGCACCTGCGGGAAGCGATTTGCCGCCACGGTAGCGGGGCTGACCTCAACGGGCTTGTGCAGCAACAGCCGGAAGCTGTCCGCCGTTGCCCGGCTGCCGGTGGTGCAACCGGCAAGCACGAGCGCCACGGCGATCAACGCCATGCGCAATAGACGGCCTGAAGTGCGTCGGAATGAACGCACCGAGGCTGCTCCCGTCCGCGCCATGTCAGTTGTCCCTGACTTCGGTTCCGGTGCGCGCGGCCGTGTAGAGGATATTGGTGAAGGGCAGCAGCTGGTTGACGAAGCGGTTCCAGCGGCTCACACCTGCGGCGCCGACAAACACCACGTCCCCGGGCTGCAGCTTGAACTGGCTGCCGACGGCAAATGCTGTTGGTGAGCGTGCTTCCAGCTGATAGATCACCGAAGGCTCCTGCTGCAGATCGGTGCTGCCGCGGATGACGTACACCGCATTGCCATTGGCCGTCTGCTGCAGCAGCCCGCGTGCACGACCGAGCGCCTGGTTCAATGTGACGTCGCCGGTCCGGAAGCTGTACGCGCCTGGCAGGTTGACCTCGCCAACGACGAAGACCTCCTTGCGATCCAGATAGGGGATATAAATTGAATCGCCATCCTTCAGGAACAGCTGGCGCCCACCATGTTCCTTGGCCAGACTTTCAAGGTTGATGGTGTAGCTCACTCCGTCGCGGCTGAACTGGATGCCCGAGAGATCCGCCTGGGCTGCGTTCAGTCCGGCCTGGCTGATGGCATCGGTCAGGGTAAGCGGCGAGGTGCCCAGTGGGACGGGCGAGGACCGCTCGGCCGCGCCGGTGACCCACACCCGCTGGCTGCCGTAGTTGAGGACCGACACATCCACCTGCGGCGATTCCACGTACTGCGCGAGGCGCCGGCTGATTTCCTCACGGATCTCAGACGGGGTCTTGCCCGCCGCCTTGACCTTCCCGATGTAGGGGTAGAACAGCGTGCCATCGCTCTGCACCAGACGACCGGCGAGCGCGCCCTGTTGTTGGGAGCCGGCGGGTACGGTGAGTTCAGGGTGATCCCAGACCGTCACGTAGAGGATGTCACCGATGCCGACCTGGTAAGGGGAAGGCTGGTAATCGAAAAGCTCGGCAGGAAGCGTCTGTTCGTTGCGAGCTGCATGCTCCTGGGCGATCAGCTTGGAGGTGATGGTGACGATTTCCAGTCGGCTATCGTCGCTGCTCTGCGAAGTGACATCACTTCGGCGCAGGTGCTGACCTGGCGCGAATGCGCAGCCGGAAACGGCCAGCACAGTGAGTGCAGTGGCGAGAGTACGGAGAGGCTTCATGTTCATGTGGTGGGTTTCCGACAGGCATAAAAAACCCCCGCCGTGCATTGCCCGGCGAGGGCTTGCTCGAACAGCAGGGCGAATCAGCCGCCGGTGCCGCCGGTCCCGCCAGTGCCACCCGTACCGCCGGTGCCTGGGCCGCCCGGACCCGGACCACCGGGTTCGCCGCCACCATTGTCGTCGCTGCCGCTGCTGCTGTCGCCACCGATGCTGTAAGCCACAGCTGCGGCTGCAATGCCGACTACAGTGGTGCCGAAAATGGCAGCGTTCGAATAGCCAGCGGCTTCAGCGCCGGCGGTCACTTCGGCAGCCGGGGTCTCGGCGTCAGTGGTTGCCTGCGCGTCCTGCGCGAAGGCCATCATCGGGGAGGCGGAGAATGCCGCCAGGGCCAGAACGGCGATCGTCTTCTTGAACATGGGAGAGGCACCTACTCCGTTAGGGAAAATTTCACCCCAATCTTGCGGCGGAAGGCCCGCAGTGTCAAGCGCCGGGTTCAGTTCCCGAGGTCATGCCGCTCATGCGTGCTGCTTCGCCCCGACAGCAGCTTGGCGGCGTCCCTGATGAGATCGTGTGTCCGAAGATCCGAAATGGCCGCCGGAACCACCAGCCCCGTCACGCAGGCCAGCAACAGCACCCGGACTTTCGGCCGCGAGGGGGTGACCGATGTCCCCAGCACCGCGCAGCTTGCAGCCAGGCCCAGAGTCAGGCCGGAGATGACCTCCGATGTCGAGTGTGCCTGAACAGGCAGTCGTGAATACGCGATTGCACCGGCCAGCAGAGAGCCTGCAGCGAACCAGCGGAGGTCCCTGCGTTCGCCAGTGCTCACCGTCAGCCATAGAGCCACCGGGTACACCACGCTGGACATGGCGGCGTGCCCGGAAATGCCGGTGAAGTCCAGACGCTGAATGCCCAGCCCCCAGCCCATGAACGCCAGCTTGGAGGCCAAGGTCAGTCCGGCGGTCACGGCGATGGCGACGGCCCAGCGTCGCCTCAAGGACGATTCGCTTCGCGGCGATGCCAGCAGCAGCACCATGGCCATGGGCAGCAGCCAGCGGCTGTCGCCCAAATTGGAGAGGAAAAGCCAGAACTCGGACATCCGGTGGGACTGATGTGGGGGCGGCCAGCATACCTGCCGCCGATGGCGCGGCGATCGTCGGTGGCTTGGTCCATTCAGCTGGACGCGGTATGCTTTACCGCTTGCGCAAGGCCCCGTAGCTCAGCTGGATAGAGCGTCCCCCTCCTAAGGGGAAGGTCGCCCGTTCGAATCGGGCCGGGGTCACCATCGGTCAATTGCCCGCAGATGATCAGGCGGGTACCGCTTCTGCTTGCGGCGTGCTGTCTTCGCTGCGGCGTGCTTGCCACCCGCCACAGTGCGTTGGAAAAGGGCGTGCGGCGGCCTGGTCTGCCTTCCGCCAGGCTCACCTAGGGGCGATCCAGGTCCTCTGGCAACAGGCCAGCGAGTGCGAGTATTCGATCGTGCCTGATCTGCTGCACCCAGTGGCCCCAGGCATCCGCCGCCGTCAAGACATCGATCGAGCCGCAGGCGGGACACCTCAGTTGCACACCCCCGTGCACATCGGTGAGCCCGCACCCATGCGACATCCGTGATTCGTCCCCACATGACTTGCACTTGGCCTGCACGGAATCCAGCCGTTCGATGGTGGCATCCAGGCGCAGCAAAGGGCGGATCCGCAGGATCCGGAATGCAACAGGAGTGGTCATGTGTCTTGCCGGTCAGGGGCTGGACACGGAGGCGAGGAATTTCGCGCCGAAGAGAAGCCGAATGCAGTGACCATACAGCATGAACTGTTAAGACTCTCGTTCTTGACAGCCCTTATTTCGTTCTGGTGAGGGCCGAGGGTTCGCGAGAGGGGCGGGGAGCCTGAACATCCAGTCAGGTAAGCAAGCCGTTTTCACACAAGGCTAACTGCTCAGCGCCCAGTTTCACTGCAGCGTGACGGGTCGGCAGGGGGACTCGTGGCAGGCCTTGAGCCTGCCGTGCGCAGCGCTTCCCCCATGACCAGCAGGATCCGAATGAATCGCAATGCCGTGACGTCCGTTGGCGTCGGACCGGGCGCCGTCCCCCTGTGCTGCCGGGTGGGCCATGCCGTCTTCCCTGGACGCGCACGCCGCCCCGCCTTCCCGATCATCCCCCCGGCGGCCGGGTGATGGGGCGTTTCCAGTACGCCTTCCGCAAGGCGCGGGGCTGGCAGGCCTCCCTGGTCGCCGCCGCGTGGGCAGCGCTGCTCTATACCGTCAGCGGGGATACCGGCTACTTCCGCTCCCACGGCGGCTGGCGAAGATCACGGATCAGCCGGAAACCGGGCGAGGCCGACTCTCTGGATGACTGAGTCCGCGGGTGATTCTTGCCGGAAACGCATAGCAGTCTGCGGGCTGCATGGGTTTGCCGGGCCTACAGTGGCCCCCAATGCCGGGAGGAGTACCCGGCCACCTGCACGCCTTCGGTCCAGACGGGAGTCGCCATGCACCTGCTGATCGCCCTTGGCAAAGTGGCCGCGGTGTTCGCCTGCGTGCTCGGAATTCTTGAAATCTGCAGCCGGGTTCACCGTCGGCGCAGGGGCCGCAGCAGGCGTGCGGACAGGGAAAAACTCCCCTGACGCACTTGGCGAGGCTCAGTCCTGCCTGAGCAGCTCCACCAGTTGCCGCAGCCGATAGGGTTTGGGCAGGAACTCGACCTGTTCGGGCAGGGGAGGCAGCTGCGAACGCGCATAGCCGGAGGAGAGGATCATGCGGGCGTGCGGCTGGTCGCGCGCGACGTGTTCGCTCAGTTCAATGCCGGACATGCCATTGGGCATGCTGACGTCGCTGAACACCACGTCGAAGCGGGTATCGCCGCGCAGCAGGGCCACTGCTTCATGACCGTCGGCCGTGGTCGCCACGTCGATGCCGAAATCGCGCAGGGCCAGCCCTATCATTTCGCGCAGGTCGGTCTGGTCCTCCACCATCAGCACGCGGATCGGATCATCGGTCATGGGGCGGGTTCCTCTAGTGCGGGTAACAGCAGGCTGACTGTGGTGCCGACGCCTGGCGTGGTGGAGACATCGACGAAGCCGCCGCTCTGGGTGGTGAATCCGAACACCTGGCTCAGGCCCAGTCCGCTGCCTTTGCCGATGTCCTTGGTGGTGAAGAAAGGCTCTGTCGCGCGTTCCGCCACATCGACGGGCATGCCACGCCCCTGGTCACGCACGCTCACCGTCACGTATCGGCGCTGCTGGCCAGCCTCTCCATCCGGATCAAGGCGATGCTCCAGTGCGGTGGCGATCAGCACGTGGCCGCCATCGGCCGTGGCTTCGACAGCGTTCGCGACCAGGTTCGCCAGGGCGGTCTGCAGCTGCAGCGCGTCGGTGCAGACCGGCGGCAGATCGTGAGCCAGTTCCGTGCCCAGCAGTGTACCCGAGGCATGCGCGCGCCGCAGGCCCGGCAAGGACTCGACGATCAGTTCGTTGACGTCCACCGGTTCACGGATCAGGGTCTGCCCGGTGCTGAAGGCAAGCAACTGGCGGGTCAACAATGCGCCGCGGTCGGTCGCCGTCTGTGCAGTGGAAAGCAGTTCGTGGGCCCGCGGATCACTGCCCACGCGCAGCGCCAGCAGATCCAGTGCGTTGCCGATGGTGGTCAACAGATTATTGAATTCATGCGAGAGCCCACGACTCAACCGGCCGACCGTCTCGAACTGCTGGGTCTGCCGGAGTGCACGCTGTGCGTCACGCAGCAGGCGCTGCGCCTGCCATTGTTCGGTGATGTCGCGGGTGATCTTGACGTAGCCGAGCAGTTCGCCGTTCTCCAGCACCGGCTCGATCACGATGCTGGCGCGGAACGAGGCGCCGTCGCGACGGACGCGCCAGCCTTCGGCGGAGCAATGACCCTGCTGCGCGGCCAGCCGGAGCAGCCGCTGCGGCTCGCCGGCGTCGCGGTCTGCTGGCAGGTAGAAGCGTCCGAAGTGGGTCCCGATGACTTCCTCGGCTGCATACCCCTTGATGCGTTCGGCCCCGGGGTTCCAGCTGCAGACGATGCCCTCGGGATCGAGCAGATACAGCGCATGGTCCCGCACGCTGTCTATCAGCAGGCGCAGCTGTTGGGAAGTGTCCGTCAGAGCGGACCTCGTAGAAGCGGGTGCGTCCACGTGGAAATGAGCATTACCCCTGTGAGGGCCGGAAAGCTAGGCACTGCAGTGTGAAGGATGTGTGCAGGGATGACCCGTGCCATTGGTCGTATGCGGCTGAATACGACACGGGGTACCATCACGCACTTCTTTGCCTTCTGGAATCGCCCCGTATGCGTCCCGGTGCAACCTCGCGCGACCGCTGGATATGGATGACTGCTGCCGCATTGCTGGCCGCAACCATCGCACTGGAACTTGTCGTGCCTCTGGGTTATGCGGTGTGGCTGGCCTACTTCCTGGCCGTTGGCGTGACGGTGTTCCAGCGGAGTGCACGCGCACCGTTCGTGGTCGCGGTGCTGGCCTGCGCGCTGCTGATGGTGGGCTATCACATCGCCCCGGCAAGCACGAATTCGGCATTCTCGCTGGTGAATCGCACCATCGGCGGTGCGGCCTTCCTGATGATCGCGCTGATCGTGTCCCGCGCCATCCAGGCGCGCCGGCAGGCCATGCGCGCCCTGTGGCTGCAGGAGGCGGAGAACGCCGTGGCCATGAGCCTGCGGGGAGACCTGGGGCCGGAGCAGATCGCCGAGGCGGCGGCGACCAGCCTGGCCTCGCAGCTGCAGGCCGATGTCGGCGCCGTGTACCGGCTTGAGGGCGGCCGTCTGCAACTGACGGGCGGACTGGCGTTGCCGGCCGGCATGCCGACGTCGCTGGCGCTGCAGGAGGGGCTGGCCGGACAGGTCGCGCGCGACCTGCGCACCCGCCACCTGCAGGGCGATGAGGCCTCGGTACTTGAACTCCAGAGCAGCCTGGGGCGGGTTCCGGTGCGTGAGCGGATCCTTGCACCGATCACCAGTGACGGTGCCGTGGTCGGCATCGTCGAGCTGGGTCGATCCAGCGTCGGCGAACAGCGTGATCTGGACCGCGAACTGCTGGAGCGCTGTGGCGACACCATCGGCATGGCCCTGCGGGCGTCGCTGCTGCGCGCGCAGCTGGTCGTGCTGCTGGAGGAGTCGCAGCGCCAGGGAGAGGAGCTGCAGGCCCAGCAGGAAGAACTGCGCGTGGCCAACGAGGAGCTGGAAGAGCAGAGCCGCAGCCTGCTGCAGTCGCAGACCCATCTGGAACAGCAGCAGGCCGAACTGGAGCAGAGCAACGTACAGCTTGAGGAGCGCACGCACGAGCTGGAGGCGCAGAAGCAGGCCCTACTGGTTGCGCAGAGCCAGCTGGTGCGCAACAGCAACGAGCTGGCGGCGACGTCGCGCTACAAGTCCGAGTTCCTGGCCAACATGTCGCACGAGCTGCGTACGCCGCTGAACAGCTCGTTGATCCTGGCCAAGCTGCTGGCCGACAACAAGGACGGTACGCTCACCGAAGAGCAGGTGAAGTACGCACGGGCAATCCTGTCGTCGAACAACGATCTGCTGGCGCTGATCAATGACATTCTCGACCTGTCGCGCATCGAAGCCGGGCATGTCGAACTGAGCGATGAAGTGGTCGCGGTCGACAGCGCGCTGCAGCGGCTGCGCGAGACCTTCGATCCGATCGCGCGGCAGAAGGGGCTTGCCCTGGAGATCAGCGCCGATGCGCTGGCGCCGGGTCAGCTGGTGGTGGACAGCCAGCGCCTGCAGCAGATTCTGAAGAACCTTCTGGCCAATGCACTGAAGTTCACCGAGCACGGCAAGGTCAGCCTGCACGTGCGTCCCGGCGGCAGTGGCCGCATCCGCTTCGAGGTCTGTGATACGGGCATCGGCATCGCACGCGAGCAGTTGCCGGTGATCTTCGAGGCTTTCCGCCAGGCTGATGGCAGCACCCGCCGGCGCTATGGCGGCACCGGGTTGGGCCTGTCGATCTCGCGCGACCTGGCTGCCCGCATGGGCGGCGAAATCCAGGTGGACAGTGAACCGGGGCGTGGCAGCTGCTTCGTGCTGGAGCTTCCGCTGCAGGGCGCCCCCGTGTCCGCGCCGGAGCCGGGAGCGGAGCCCGCGCGCGTGGCCACTCCGGCAGCGCGTCCGGTGGTTGCACAGATGGCGCCGACTGCGCCTGCGCCCCCGCCCGCAGCTGCCACACACGTTCCAGATGATCGTGGCCGGCGGCAGCGCATGGGACGCCTGATCCTGGCGGTGGAGGACGACGTGGCATTCGCCGAAGCGCTGGTGGTGCTGGCGCATGAACTGGACTTCGACTGCGTGGTTGCCGGCACGGCAGAGGAAGCGCTGGCGCTGGCTGCCGAACTACGGCCGAACGGCATCCTGCTCGACATCGGCCTGCCCGACGTGTCAGGTCTGAGCGTGCTGGAGCGTCTGAAGCGCAACCCGGACACGCGGCACATCCCCGTGCACGTGGTCTCGGCGATGGACCGCAGCCAAGTGGCCCGTGAGCTGGGCGCGATCGGCTATGCGATCAAGCCGACCACGCGCGAGCGGCTGGCGGCGGCCATCGAGCAGCTCGAGCAGACCAGCCAACGCGATGTCAGGCGCCTGCTGATCGTCGAGGATGACAGCGAGCTGAGGCGCAACCTGGAGCTGCTGCTGGGGCGTGATCAACTGCAGATCGTCGCCGTCGGCACACTGGCCGCAGCGCTGGAGCAGCTCAGCAGTGTCACGTTCGACTGCATGGTGATGGATCTTTCCCTGCCGGACGGCAGCGGTTACGACCTGCTTGAACACATGGCCGGCAATGATGACGTCGGCTTCCCGCCGGTGATCGTCTACACCGGACGTGCGCTCAGCCGCGAGGAAGAACAACGGCTGCGTCGTTATTCCAAGAGCATCATCATCAAGGGTGCGCGCTCTCCCGAGCGCCTGCTGGACGAGGTCACCCTGTTCCTGCACAGCGTGGAGGCGAGCCTGCCCACCGATCAGCAGCGCCTGCTGCGCGAGGCGCGCCGGCGCGACACCATCCTTGATGGGCGCACCGTACTGCTGGCCGAGGATGATGTGCGCAACATCTTCGCGCTGTCGAGCGTGCTCGAGCCGCTGGGTGTCAACCTGGAGATCGCGCGCAACGGCCAGGAGGCGGTCGATCGGCTGGCGCAGCGCGAGGTGGACCTGGTGCTGATGGACATCATGATGCCGGAGAAGGATGGTCTGACGGCGATGCGCGAGATCCGGGCGCAGCGCCACCTGCAGGACCTCCCGATCATCGCGTTGACCGCGAAAGCCATGCCCGATGACCGCGAGCGTTGCCTGCAGGCCGGCGCCAACGACTACATCGCCAAGCCGATCGATGTCGACAAGCTGGTCTCGCTGTGCCGGGTGTGGTGCTCGCGTCAATGAACGAGCAGGCCTTGTTCGACCTGGAGCTGAAGGTGCTGCTGGAGGCGATCTATCAGCGCTACCACTACGACTTCCGCAGCTACGCGGTGTCGTCGCTGCGACGGCGCATGCGTCAGGCCATGCAGCGCTACGAGTGCGAGAAGCTGTCGGACCTGCAGCATCGCCTGCTCCACGAGCCGGAGCTTTTCACTCAGGCGATGCAGTTCTTCACCGTGCAGGTCTCGGAAATGTTCCGGGACCCGGCATATTTCCGCACCCTGCGCGAGCAGGTGGTGCCGGTGCTGCGCACCTATCCTTCGGTGAAGCTGTGGGTGGCGGGCTGCAGCACGGGCGAGGAAGTGTGGTCGTTGGCGGTGCTGCTGCACGAAGAAGGGCTGCTGGAGCGCAGCATCGTCTATGCCACCGATATCAATCCCGGGGCCCTGGTGACCGCCGAGGCCGGCGCCTACCCGATCGATCGCCTGGCGCAGTTCAGCCGCAATTATCTGGCGGCGGGGGGCAGGGCGTCGTTGTCGGACTACTATTCGACGGCGTATGACGGGGCCGTGTTCGACCGTCACCTGCGACGCAACATCATGTTCGCCGACCACAGCCTGGCGACGGACACGGTGTTCTCCGAGGTGCACCTGGTGTCGTGCCGGAATGTGCTGATCTATTTCAACCGGGACCTGCAGGACCGGGCCGTGGGGTTGTTCCGGGAAGCGCTCGTGCATCGTGGCTTCCTCGGCCTGGGCAGCAAGGAGTCGCTGCAGTTCGGTTGCCATCACGACGCGTTCGACGTGTGTTCGCGCGAACATCGGCTGTACCGGAAGGTCGCCTGATGAATGACGCCGGTCTGCCGGAGGTGATAGTGGTCGGTGCATCCGCTGGCGGGGTCGCTGCCCTGCAGGCCATCGTGCAGGCGCTGCCGGCGGGCCTGTCGGTGCCGGTGCTGGTGGTTCTGCATGTGCCCCGTGACCGCAACAGCCGCATCGTCGAGGTGCTGGCGCCGCATTGCGCGGTGCCGGTGCGCGAGGCGGAGGACAAGCAGCCGATAGAGCGCGGTACGGTGACGTTTGCGCCGCCGGACTATCACCTGCTGGTGGAAGACCGGTCCTCGGTTGCCCTGTCGATCGATCCCCCTGTGCTGTATTCGCGTCCGGCCATCGACCCCCTGTTTGAATCGGCCGCGGCGGTGTTTGGTCCGCGCGTGCTGGCACTGCTGCTGACCGGCGCCAGCAGTGATGGCTCCGAGGGCGTGGCGGCAGTGCGCGAGGCGGGAGGTCGCGCCTGGCTGCAATGCCCCGAAGAGGCCGAAGCTTCGATGATGCCGGCCTCGGCCCTGCAGCATGCCGGCGCCGATGCGGTGCTGCCCCTTGAACTGATGTGTCGCCGCTTGAAGGAGTTGTTTTCATGAACCTGTTGCCACCGGACCCTGCGCAGTCCCAGGCCCCGGTCAACCTGTTGATCGTCGATGACGTTGCACAGAACCTGGTGGCCATGCAGGCACTGCTGCAGCGCGAGGGGGTCAACCTGCTGCTGGCCAGCTCCGGCGCCCAGGCGCTTGAACTGCTGCTTGAGCACGAGGTGGCGCTGGCGCTGCTGGATGTGCACATGCCAGAGATCGATGGCTTCACACTGGCGGAACTGATGCGGGGCTCGCTGCGCAGCCGCGACGTGCCGATCATCTTTCTCACCGCGTCGCCGGATGATCCGGTGCGCGCGTTCAAGGGATACGAAACCGGCGCGGTGGATTTCCTGCACAAGCCGGTGGCGCCGCAGGTGATCCTCGGAAAGGTCAATGTGTTCATCCAGCTGTACCAGCAGCGGCAGCTGCTGAAGGTGCGCAACGAAGCCCTGGAGCGCGCGCTGAAGTTGAACGAGACCATGGCCGCGGTGCTTACCCACGACCTGCGGACGCCGCTGTCCGCCATCCTGCTCTGCGCGGACAAGCTCAGCCTGGAACTGCCTGCGGGCAATTCCGCTGCGCAGCAGACATTGCAGCACCTGGAAGCAAGCACGCTGCGCATGGCACGGATGGTCGAGCAGCTGCTGGACTTCTCGCGCATCCGCAGCGGCGGCCTGCGATTGCAGACCACGACCTGCGACCTCGACGCCCTGGCCCGCGCGGTCATTGCGGAGGCGGGCAGTGCCCACGGACTCGAGCGGATCCGCTTCCAGGCGCAGGGCGATACCGTCCTGCAGGGCGACATGGACCGGTTGGGGCAGGTCGCATCGAACCTGATCGGCAACGCACTGACGCATGCCGGCGAAGCACATGTCCAACTGGACGGGCGTGACCCGCAGCGGGTGGTGTTCCGGGTCAGCAATGCCGGCCACATCGACGCGGCGCTGCTGCCGCGGCTGTTCGAGCCCTTCAAGGCCAGCTTCCACCAGAGCAAGGGCCTCGGCCTGGGGCTGTACATCGTCGATCAGTTCGTGCGCGCTCACGGCGGTCGATTGACCGCGCGCAACGATGCGGGGCAGGTTGTGCTGGAGGCGGCACTGCCGCGGCGGTGCGGTGGACCGGACATGGCCTGAACCTGAATTCTTCAGCAAGCGGGGCGCAGCCTTATGACGGGCTCATCCGCAACTGCTACCGTGGCTGCATATCTTGCCAGGGAAGCGCTATGCCATTGCGAGCCATCGCCTACGTCAGCCAGGCGCTGCCGGATCTTTCCGCAGATCGCCTGAAGGCGCTGGTGGACGACGCCGCCCGTTTCAACAAGCTGGCTGGCGTGACCGGGGTGCTGCTGCATGATGGCGGGCGCTTCCTGCAGTACATCGAAGGGCCGCCGGATGGCATTGATTCGGTTTATGAGCGCATCCTGCAGGCCGGCAGCCATGTCGACATCGTCGAGCTGGCGCGCAGCAGGCTTGGCCAGCGCCAGTTTCCCTATTGGGCGATGCGTGTCCTGCAGGTGGAGGCGTCCATGCTGCATGGACTCACGGTGGGCGACTGGGCCGGATTCAGCCGTGCGCTGCAGGGCGACCGCGCGGCGCCGACGGCGGTGGACCTGCTCGCCGACATCGTGCAGCCGGCGCTCCACGCCGGCTGAGTCGCGGCAGGGGTGCCGGGCTTCACCGCTGTCTCACCCTGCATGCGCTGAGATTGGATCTCCAGGGCATGGAAGGGGGCAACATGGTACGGATGAAGCACACAGGGGCCGCGCTGCTGGTGGCGGCCCTGGCAGGCGCTGCAATGCCTGCCTTGGCCTGCACACGTGCGGTCTATCTGGGTGACAACGGCGATGTGATCACGGCGCGGTCGATGGACTGGAAGGTCGATGTGGCGACCAACCTGTACGTGTTGCCGCGCGGAATTGCACGGACCGGCGAGGCCGGGCCGAAGTCGTTGGCATGGACTGCACGGTACGGCAGCGTGGTGGCCACCGGCTACGACGTGTCGACCACCGATGGCATGAACGAGAAGGGGCTGGTCGCCAATCTGCTTTGGCTGGTGGAATCGGAGTATCCGCAGCAGCGCGGCAGCAAGCCCGGCCTGGCCATTTCATTGTGGGCGCAGTACGTGCTGGATAATTTCGCGACGGTTGCAGAGGCCGTGGCGGCGCTGCAGCGTGAGCCGTACTCCATCGTCACCGACAAGGTGCCCGGCGAGGACCGGCAGGCGACCCTGCATCTCTCTCTGTCCGATGCCAGCGGCGACAGCGCGATCGTGGAATACATCGGTGGCCGTCAGGTCATCCATCATGATCGCCGCTACCAGGTGATGACGAATTCGCCCATCTTCGAGCATCAGCTTGCGCTCAACAGCTACTGGCAGCAGATCGGCGGCACGGTGATGCTGCCGGGCACCAACCGATCGGCCGACCGTTTTGCACGCGCGTCGTTCTACATCAATGCGATTCCCAAGGCGGAAGACCCCGTGGTGGCACTGGCCAGTGTGTTCAGTGTGATCCGCAATGTCTCGGTGCCGTACGGAATCACCACGCCGGGCGAGCCCAACATCTCGTCCACGCGCTGGCGCACCGTGGCCGACCACAAGCGACGCCTGTACTTCTTCGAGTCCGCGATGACGCCGAATACGTTCTGGGTGGACCTCAACAGGATCGACTTCGGTGGCAAGGTGCTCAAGCTGGACCTGGGCAAGGACCAGCGCAACACCTTCTCCGGCGATGCGCTGGAGCATTTCGTTCCCAGCGCACCGTTCACCTTCCTCGGTGTCGGGAGCTAGTTCGACGCCTGGGTCGCGGCCGGGTAGACCGCCTGGATCTGGCAGCTGCCGCGGGTGTACAGCGGCAGCGGCCCCAGGCCGCGCTCGTCGCCGGGCTCGAACTCGGCACTGAGGATGCGATCACCGGGATTGCCGCAGATCAGGCCGTTCTGCAGCCCGGACTGGAAGCTGACCTGAGGCGCGCGGTCCAGCTGGCGGCAACTGCCGCCCAGTTCGACGCGGTAGTAGCGGTGGCCGCCATTGCGGCGTGGATTGGTCTCCACCAGCAGCCCCTGCTGATCGGAGGACCAGGCACGGACGTTGCGGGTTGCAAAACAGTAGGCGGGCGATCCGCCGAAGCTGCGGCGCTGCTCGCGCCGCTCGCTGATGGTCACCGCAGGCAGGGTCGCGGTGCTCAGGCGGTCACTGTCACGGGCGACAGTGGCGTAGTCGCGGTTCTGCACTGGACTGACCGCGCTGACCGCGCAGCTGTGCCCGTCCACGACAACGCGTTCGCTGGGGCGGCCGCAGGCCCAGCCTGCCGGCGCTTCCAGCTTCAGGGAGGTGGCCGCACGCACGTTCGGGCAGTCTTCGCTGAAGTCGATCCGGTAGGCCTGGCCGGAAGCGGCACGGACGGCGATCGAGCGCGGCGAGGCCTGCTCCACCTCCTGCACGCCCACGGCGTCGAGGCAGTGCGGTGCCGGCGCCCGGCGTTCCTGCCCGCTGGCGGTGACGGAAAGGGACAGGCCGATGCTCGCGGCCAGAGCCAGGGAAACCTGTCGATATGCCATGACCTGCACTCCTTGCTGGATAGACGGCCCGACTATAGCAGTCAATTGCACCGCCGGTGTCAGGCGCGCAGACTTGCCGAATGGGCGCCATTTTCCACCTCCGGCACTATGGCCAGGCCACCGGCCTGGATCGCCACGACTACGCGCAATGGGTGCTGCCACTGCAGGGCGAGCTGCAGTTCGAGCTGGAAGGGCGGGGCGGCCGGCTGGACCTTCTGCAGGGCGCATTCGTGGCCGCCGGCGAGGCGCATGACCAGATGGCGGAGGGTCCGAACGGTTTCGTGATCGTTGATTGCGGTCCGGATGTTCTGGACGACGACACGCAGGAGCACCTGTGCAGGCAGCGGTGGCTGCATCTGCCGCTGGCCCTGCGCCAGGGGCTGGCCGAGGTGCGGCAGGGGCAGCCGCTGCCGTTGCTGCTGCCTGCCTTGCTGAGGGTGTTTGCACCGGCAGGCAGTGGCGCGCGCATGCAGGGGCTGTGCACGGCGGTACAGGCCGACCCGGGGCAGCCCTGGCCGGTCGCGCGCATGGCGGCATTCGTCGGCGTCAGCGAAAGCCGGCTGCATGCGTTGTTCCAGCGCGAATTCGGCTTGAGTCCGCAGGCCTGGGTCGGTGCCTGCCGCCTGCGCTGGGCCAAGCACCAGCTGCGGACCAGTGCGCTGCCGATCAGCGAGATTGCGCTGGCCGCGGGGTATTCCGAACAGAGCGCATTGACCCGAGCGCTGCGCCGGGAGAGCGGCGTAACCCCTGCGGCCTGGCGGCGGGGCAGCCTCTGATCCATGGCGCTGCGGGAACGCCGCCGAGTGCGTCCGGCGCTGCCGGGACGGCAATAGCCTGGGTCAAGAGAGGTCGTCCGGTGGGCGGCTACACTGCGCGGCCTCTTCTCCCCCGAAGAATCCGCAATGCGCAACAATCCGATGGTCCTGGGCATCGCCAATGGCGTAGCCGCGGGCGCGCTGTGGGGCGTGGTGTTCCTGGCGCCTGCCGTGCTGCACACGTTCAACGCCCTGCAGCTGTCTGCCGGCCGTTATCTGGTCTATGGCCTCATCGCCGTGATCCTGCTGCTGCCGCGCTGGAGGCGGCTGGCGCCGCGGCTGGGGCGCGCGGAATGGTACGGCCTGCTGTGGCTGAGCCTGGCGGGCAACCTGGTGTACTTCCTGCTGCTGGCCACGGCCGTGCAGTGGGCCGGTGGCGCTGCGGCCTCGCTGATCGTCGGCCTGATTCCGGTCGTGGTGACCCTGGTGGGCGTGCGCGAGCAGGGGGCGGTTCCCCTGAAGCAGCTGTTGCCGGCTCTGGCGCTGTGCGTGCTTGGCGTGACCCTGGTGGGGTGGGAGGCGCTGATGTCCGAACACCTGGCGACGCCCTGGCGGCAGCGCCTGATCGGCCTGCTGTGTGCCTTCGGTGCACTGTTCTCGTGGGCGTTGTACTCGATCGGCAACAGCCGCTGGCTGGCGCGGCGCCCGGATCTGTCCAGCCATGACTGGTCGTTGCTGACGGGTGTCACCACCGGCGGGTTGTCCCTGCTGCTGGTACCGATGGCCTTCGCCGGGTCCGCCGACAGCCATACGGCCGCACAATGGGGCGCATTCTGGGCCATCAGCGCAGGTGTCGCGGTCGTGGCGTCGATCGTGGGCAACGCATTCTGGAACCGTGCCAGCCGTCTGCTGCCGCTGACCCTGACCGGGCAGATGATCGTGTTCGAAACCCTGTTCGCGCTGCTGTACGCATTTGCCTGGCAGCAGCGCTGGCCAACCGTGCTGGAGGCATTGGCGATCGTGTTCCTGGTGGCGGGAGTGATGCTGTGCGCGCACGCTCACCGCGCGCCACGCGCGATCGCCGAACATGCCGGCTGAATGGCCATCTCAGAGTCGACGATCGCTGCTTTGTCTCAGTTGCAACCAAATGACGGCACGTTGGCAGATGATCGGCGCAGGGAGTTTTTGCGCTGCAGCACTTGACAGCAGCGGGCTGAACAGTGTTTTCTGTCCGTCATGGTCCTTGATGCCGCCACCGTCAGTCTGATTGCACCCGCTATCGCGGGGCGTCCGACTGCACCGGCCGCCATCACCACCATTACCACCACCACCGTCACCACTGCCCTGGTGCGGCCCGTCGTCTTCGTGTAACTCCCGAAAACCACGGCCCCGCACCATCCAGGTGGCGGGGAAACTCGACACCTGCATGCGACGGGGCCTCCTGCCGAGGTCTGCATGTCTTCCCACGTTCTCCCCCCTCCTGTTGCCCCGGCCGAGCTGGCCGCGCCGTCCACGGTCGTGCACAAGTTCGGCGGCACTTCGGTGGCCGACGCCGAGCGCTACCGCCATGTCGGCGGCCTGCTGCGGGCCCGCCCCGAATCGCAGCAGGTCACCGTTGTCTCGGCCATGAAGGGCGTCACCGATGCGTTGATTGAACTGGCCCAGCTGGCGGCGCAGGGAGACGAGGGGTGGCGCGAGGCCTGGCATGCGTTGCGTGCCCGCCATCGTGGGGCCGCGGTGGCCCTGCTCGGCGAACAGGTGGGCGACACCGTGGAGTGGATCGACGCGCGTTTCGAGCAGCTGTCCGAAGTGCTGGCCGCGCTGACCGTAATCGGGGAGCTGCCGCGTGAAGTGCTCGACCGCGTGCAGGGCCTGGGCGAGGTGTTCTCCGCGCAGCTGCTGGGTACGTACCTGCGCGCATGCGGCGAGGACTGCGCCGTCCTTGATGCACGCGACGTGCTCGTGGTCGGCCACGGCGAGCTGGGCGTGGATGTGGACTGGGAAGCCAGCGCCGACCGTCTGGCGAAATGGCGCCTGCAGCATCCGCAGACGCGCGTGGTCGCCACCGGGTTCGTCGCCCGGGACCGCAACGACCGCATCACCACGCTTGGCCGCAACGGCAGTGACTACTCCGGCGCGATCTTCGCCGCGCTGTTCAATGCCGACGAGCTGCACATCTGGACCGATGTCGATGGTGTGCTGTCGGCCGACCCGCGACTGGTGCCGGAGGCGGTGCAGCTGGAGTCGCTGAGCTACGACGAAGCCTGCGAGCTGGCGTACTTCGGCGCGAAAGTGGTGCACCCGCAGACGATGTCGCCGGCGATCCGGCTCGGGCTGCCGATCTTCATCCGCAACACCTTCCAGCCGACCCACCCGGGTACGCGCATCAGCGCCGAGCGCTCGCCGCGCGGACCGGTGAAGGGGCTCACGCTGAGTCCCGACCTGGCCCTGCTGAATCTCGAGGGGACCGGCCTGATCGGCGTGCCTGGCACCGCCGAGCGCGTATTCGCAGCGTTGCGCCAGGCGCAGGTGTCGGTGGTGATGATCTCGCAGGGTTCTTCGGAGCACTCGATCTGCTGCGTGGTGCGGGCTGCCGAAGCGGGCCGTGGCCGCGGGGCGTTGCTGCAGGCCTTTGCCCATGAACTGTCGGTCGGCCAGGTGCAGCGCGTGCAGGTCCACGAAGGGGTCAGCGTGCTGGCGGCGGTGGGCGATGGCATGGCGGGCCAGCCCGGTGTGGCTGCGCGCCTGTTCGAGGCGCTCGGCCGGGCGCAGGTCAATATCCTGGCGATCGCCCAGGGTTCCTCCGAGCGCAACATCTCGGTGGCCGTGGACAGCGCTGACGCGACGCGCGCGCTGCGCGCCGCCCACGCCGGATTCTGGTTGTCGCCGCAGACGTTCGCGGTGGGCGTGATCGGGCCAGGCAACGTCGGTGCCGCGCTGCTGGATCAGTTGCTGGCGGCGCGCCCGCAGCTGTTGGCCAAGGCCAATGTCGATCTGCGCCTGCGTGCACTGGCATCGCGTTCGCGGATGCGGCTGGAGGCCGATGGTCTGCATGCCGACTGGCGGCAGGCGCTGCAGGCGGGCGGTGAGGCCAGCGATCTCGACCGCTTCACCGAGCATCTGCTGGCCGCGCACCTGCCGCATGCGGTGGTGATCGACTGCAGTGGCAGCAGCGAGGTCGCCGAGCGCTATGCCGATTGGCTGGCCGCGGGCATCCATGTGGTCACCCCGAACAAACAGGCAGGCGCCGGCCCGCTGTCGCGCTACCAGCGGATCCGTGCGGCGGCGGCTGCCAGCGGCGCGCGCTTCCGCTATGAGGCGACCGTGGGCGCCGGCCTGCCGGTGATCACCACGCTGCGCGACCTGGTCGATACCGGCGACGAGGTGCTGGCCATCGAAGGCATTTTCTCCGGCACGCTGGCCTGGCTGTTCAACCGCTTCGACGGCAGCCAGCCGTTCTCCTCGCTGGTGGCGCAGGCGCGTTCGATGGGCTACACCGAGCCGGATCCCCGCGATGACCTGTCGGGCGTGGATGTCGCGCGCAAGCTGGTGATCCTGGCGCGCGAGGCCGGCCACGCACTCAGTCTTGAACAGGTGCAGGTGGAAAGCCTGGTGCCGGCGCTGCTTCGCGAAGGCAGCGTCGAGGACTTCATGGCCCGCCTGGGCGAGTCTGATGCATCACTGCAGCAACGCCTGCAGGACGCGCGCGAGCGCGGCGCAGTGCTGCGCTATGTGGCCAGGCTTGACGCGGACGGCGCGTCGGTGGGTCTGCACGAGCTGCCGGCGGCACACGCGTTCGCCAACCTGCGCCTGACCGACAACGTGGTGCAGTTCCGCACCCGCCGCTACTGTGAGAATCCGCTGGTGGTGCAGGGGCCCGGCGCGGGACCGGAGGTCACGGCTGCAGGCGTGTTTGCCGACCTGCTGCGGGTGGCGGCCGGTGAAGGGGCGCGCCTGTGATCGCACGTGCATTCGCACCGGCGTCGGTGGCCAATGTGGCAGTGGGGTTCGACATTCTGGGCCATGCCATCGCCGGTATCGGCGACACGGTCAGCGTGCGCCGCATCGATGAGCCTGTGGTGCGTATCGCGGCGATCCGTGGCAGTGCGGTCGAGCTTCCACTGGAGGCAGCGGGCAACACGGCTGGCGCGGCACTGCTGTCACTGCGCGAGGGCCTGGGCCTGGGCTACGGGTTCGAGCTGGAGATCGACAAGGGCATTCCGTTCGGCTCCGGCATGGGTGGCTCAGCAGCATCCTGCGTCGCGGCACTGGTTGCAGCCAACGCGCTGCTGGATGCGCCGCTGCCACGCGCCGCCCTGTATCCGCACGCGCTCGACGGCGAAGCGGTGGCCAGCGGCGGTCGCCATGGCGACAACGTCGGACCCTTGCTGGCGGGCGGGCTGGCGCTGTGCACCGCCGACAGGGTGGTGTCGGTGCCGGTGCCTGCGTGCTGGCACAGCCTGCTGGTGCATCCGCATGCCGTGCTGGAAACGCGCAGGGCACGGCAGGCGCTGCAGGGCAGTTACGCGCTGCGCGAGTTTGTCGCCCAGAGCGCGAATCTGGCCCTGGTCCTCAGCGGCTGCCATCGCGGCGATGCCACGCTGGTGCGCGCCGGCTTGCGCGATGTGCTGATCGAGCCACGACGTGCCGGCCTGATCGCGGGATTCGAGGCAGCGCGTGACGCCGCGCTGTCGGCGGGCGCAATGGGCGCGGGTATTTCCGGTGCCGGTCCCAGCGTGTTCGCCTGGTTCGAAGATGCGGTGCAGGCGCAGGCTGCCGCAGGGCAGGTTCGGGCGGCATTTGCGGCTGCCGGCTTCGACAGTGACGCCTGGGTCTCGCCGTTGGACGCGGCGGGAGCACGACTGTGCTGACTTCTTTCCTCTCATTGGATACCGATCCCATGCAATTCGTTTCCACCCGCGGCCAGTCGCCGGCCGTAGGCCTGAGTGCCGCCATCGCCGCCGGCCTCGCCCCCGATGGGGGGCTGTATGTGCCCAGCGCCTTGCCTGCGCCGCATCATGTGCAGCAGGGCGAGACCCTCGCCGAAACCGCCGCCGATCTGCTGGCACCCTTCTTCGACGGCGACGCGCTGCAGGAGGCGCTGCCTTCGATCTGCCGTGAGGCGTTCGATTTTCCGGTGCCGTTGCGTCCGCTTGGCGGTGGCGACTACGTCCTCGAGCTGTTCCATGGTCCCACTGCGGCCTTCAAGGACATCGGCGCACGTTTCCTGGCAGGCGCGCTGTCGAGGCTGCAGGCGGGCAAGGGACGCGACCTGACGATCGTCGTTGCCACGTCCGGTGATACCGGTGCCGCCGTGGCGGCGGCCTTCCATCGCCAACCGGGCGTGCGCGTGGTGGTGCTGTATCCGGATGGCCGGGTATCGCCGCGCCAGGCGCACCAGCTCGGCTGCTTCGGCGACAACATCCAGGCGCTGCGCGTGGCGGGTTCGTTCGACGACTGCCAGGCCATGGTCAAGCAGGCGCTGGCCGATCGGGCGTTGCAGGTGGACGTGCCGCTGAGTTCGGCCAACAGCATCAGCCTGGGGCGTCTTCTGCCACAGATGAGCTACTACGCGCATGCGGCACTCGTCCATCATGGGCAGCATCGGCGCCGGCTCAATGTGGTGGTGCCGACCGGCAACCTGGGCAACGCGATGGCTGCGGTGCTCGCACGCACGCTGGGGGTTCCCATCGGCCAGATCGTGCTGGCCACCAATGCCAATGATGTGCTGCCGAAGTACTTCGAGGGCGGCGCGTATCAGCCGCAGCCCAGTGTCGCCACGGTCGCCAATGCGATGGATGTGGGCGCGCCGAGCAACTTCGAGCGCCTGCGCTGGCTGTACGACGGCGACGATGCCGAACTGCGCGCAGCCTTCCGTGCTTTCGCGGTGGATGATGTGACCATCCGCGCCACCATCGCCAGTGCGCACGCCAGCGGGGGCGAGCTGTTCTGCCCGCATACCGCGACGGCAGTGAAGGTGCTGAAGGACCTCCGCGCGGGCGGGGCGAAGGGCGACTGGGCGGTGGTGGCAACCGCGCACCCGGCCAAGTTCGAGGCGGTGGTGGAGCCATTGATCGGCGAAGCAGCGCCGGTGCCTCCGGAGCTGGCGGCGCTGCTGCAGCGTCCCGCGCATGCGGAACCGCTGGCTGCCGACTATGCGGCGCTGCGCGAGGTGCTGCTGCGCTGACGCACAGGTGCCGGGCATGGCGCGGTGTCGTCTGAAGCAAGGGGCAGGGTGGGGCGCCCGGTACCACCGGGCGCAGGTCGCGGCGCGACGCTCAACCCTGGACGTCGCCCGCCAGCTGGCGCAGCCCGTCCTCGTCGAGGATCTCCACGACGTTCAGGTGCGGCAGCGCGATCAGCGCCTGCTGACGCAGCTTGGTGAAGGTGCGGCTGACCGTCTCCATGGTCAGGCCGAGGTGGTCGGCGATGTCGCCGCGCCCCATCGGCAGCGAGACGCGCAGGCCGTCGCCGCCCAGCCGCGCCTCGCGCGCGGCCAGGCGCAGCAGGAAGTCAGCCAGCTTTTCCGCGGGCTGCAGCCGCGCCAGGGCGAGGGCCGCATCCTGCGCAGCGTCCAGCTCCTGGCAGGCGCGTTGCAGCAGCTTGCGCTCCAGGTGCGGATAACGCCCGCGCAGCGCCTTCATCTGCGGCAGCGCGACGCGGCAGACCCGGCTGTCAGCGATCGCCTCGATGTCGTAGCGGTGATGGTCGCTGCCGCTCAGGCCCAGGTAGTCGCCCGGTAGCACGAAGCCATTGATCTGGCGGCGGCCGTCGGCCAGCGTCCGCACCAGGCGCAGTGCGCCGGCGGTCAATGTATAGACATGCTGGCGCTCTTCGCCGGTGCGGGCGAGGGTGCTGCCCATCGTCACCGCCTGCGAGACGGTCACCTGTTCAAGTGCCTGCACTTCATCAGGAGACAGCGCCGAACACACCGCCAGGTGGCGGACCGAGCAGTGCAGGCAGTCCAACGTGGAGCAGGACTGCCCGGCGGTGTCGTTGTTGGCGGACGGGGCGCCGGAAGGCCGGGACATGGTGCGTGGGCGTATCGCGGGCGGGGAGGGCCTTATGATACTTCAAGCGGCTGTTCGACCCTGCGTCAGGCGGCCGCGCGCTCCAGGGCGCTAGAATGTCGCCCCCTCCCACGTCCCGTTCCAGCAGGAGTTGCTCCCGTGATCAAGCCCCGTACCCCGCCCGGCACCCTTGAGCTGCTGCCGCGCGAGCAGATTGCGTTCCAGCGCATGCTGGACGTCATCCGCCGCAACTACGAGCGCTTCGGGTTCCTGCCGGTGGAGACGCCGGTGTTCGAGCTGTCCGATGTGCTGCTGACCAAGTCCGGTGGCGAGACCGAGCGCCAGGTGTACTTCGTGCAGTCCACCGGTGCGCTGGCCAATGCCGCCGAGTCGGGTGACCGCTCGCTTCCGGAAATGGCCTTGCGCTTCGACCTGACCGTGCCGCTGGCGCGCTATGTGGCTGAGCATGAGCACGAACTGACGTTCCCGTTCCGGCGCTACCAGATGCAGCGGGTGTACCGTGGTGAGCGTGCCCAGCGCGGCCGTTTCCGCGAGTTCTACCAGTGCGACATCGACGTGATCGGCAAGGACAGCCTGAGCGTGCGGTACGACGCCGAAGTGCTGGCGGTGATCCATGCGGTGTTCTCGGAGCTGCGCATCGGAGACTTCAGCATCCAGTTGAACAACCGCAAGCTGATGCGTGGCTTCTTCGAAAGCCTGGGCGTGGCCGAGGGCGAGCGCCAGCTGGCGGTGCTGCGTGAAGTGGACAAGCTGGACAAGCGGGGCGCCGACTACGTGCGCGAGACGCTGGTGGGCGACGGGTTCGGCATTCCGGCCGGACAGGTCGAGAAGATCCTGGCATTCGTGGCCGTGCGTTCGCAGGGGCATGCCGATGCGCTGGCCCAGCTTTCGGCGCTGGAGGACGCTGCGGGGTCCTCGGAAACGCTGCGTGCCGGCGTGGCAGAGCTGCGCGAAGTGCTGCAGCTGGTGCAGGCGCTGGGTGTGCCGGAGAGTGCCTACTGCCTCAACTTCTCCATCGCCCGTGGCCTGGATTACTACACCGGCACCGTCTATGAGACCACGCTGACCGACCACCCGCAGATCGGTTCGATCTGCTCCGGCGGCCGCTATGAAGACCTGGCCAGCCACTACAGCAAGTCGAAGCTGCCCGGCGTCGGCATTTCGATCGGCCTGTCGCGCCTGTTCTGGCAGCTGCGTGAGGCGGGCCTGATCGACGGAATCGAGGCCAGCAGCGTGCAGGCGCTGGTGGCGCTGATGGACGAGCAGGGCATGGCGCAGTCACTGGATATCGCCCGCCGCCTGCGGGCCGGTGGCATCAACACCGAAGTGCAGATGGAGCCGAAGAAGATCGGCAAGCAGTTCCAGTACGCGGCCAAGGCGGGCATCCGCTTCGTGGCGCTCGCCGGCGAGGACGAACTGGCGCGCGGGGTGGTGGCGGTGAAGGATCTGCTCCGCGAGCAGCAGTTCGAGGTATCCCGCGAGGAGCTGGCCAGCACCCTGCAGGTGGAACTGGAACAGTCGAAGGTGATGGTGTGAACTGACATTGCCGTGCCGCCGCTCTCCCGGTGGGGCGGCGCTGACCTGGATGACGCCCGCCTCTGGCGGGCGTTTTTCGTTTCCGGAACCTGAATGCTCGGGTGGAGGCGATGGGGTGGTTTGACGCACTGCGCAAGAATGCGCTAATGTACTAGCGCGCTATTACATTGATGCAAGAGATCCGCCCCGTGAAAGCCCGCCCCGACATCGCCGCCAAAGACCCCCAGGCCGATCTGGAAGCCCTGGCCCAGGCGTTCGCGGCCCTGCATGAGCCGGAGCAGGTCATGGCTTTCCTGCGTGACCTGTGTACTCCGGCCGAGCTGGAGGCCATGGCCGACCGCTGGAAAGTGGTGCCGCTGCTGCAGCAGGGGGTGCCATACCGCGAGATCCACGAGCGCACCGGGGTCAGCGTGACCACCACCGGACGGGTGGCGCGCTCGCTCGAGCATGGCCATCGAGGCTATGCCGCTGCCATCGACCGTCTGGCCTCGCGCTGATCCGCGCCCCGTACCGAACTTCGAGACCTTCCCATGAGTGCAACCCAGGCAGCCCCGGCACGAGACCGGCTGCGTATCGCCATCCAGAAGAGCGGGCGGCTTGCCGAGCCCGCCCGCAACCTGCTCAGTGCCTGCGGCCTGAGCTGGCGCGAAAGCCGCGACAAGCTGTTCTGCTACGGAGAATCGTTGCCGGTGGACCTGCTGCTGGTGCGCGACGACGACATTCCTGGCCTGATTGCCGACGGTGTCTGCGACCTGGGCATCGTCGGTCGCAACGAACTGGACGAGCAGGCCGCCGCGCGTCGCCAGATCGGCCTGCCGGATGCCTATCAGGCCCTGCGGGGGCTGGGTTTCGGCCAGTGCCGGCTGATGCTGGCGGTGCCGGAGGACTGGCAATGGCAGGGGCCGGCACAGCTGGCCGGCATGCGGATCGCCACCAGCTATCCCGCCATCCTCAAGGCATGGCTGGTTGAGCAGGGCGTGGACGCGCAGGTGGTGGAGCTGTCCGGTTCGGTTGAGATCGCCCCACGGCTGGGCACGGCCGACCTGATCTGCGATCTGGTGTCGAGCGGTGCCACCCTGCGTGCCAACCAGCTTGTGCCGGTGCTCAACCTGCTGGACAGCGAGGCGGTGCTGGCCGGTGCGGTGCGCGTGCCCGATGACGCTCGAGCGGGCCTGCGCGCCATGCTGCTGCGCCGTCTCGATGGCGTGGTACAGAAGCAGGACCGCAAGCTGCTGATGTTCCGCGCCAGCGAAGACCGTGTTGATGCCCTGGCCCAGCTGCTGGCCGATGCCGGGCCGCTGGAGCGCCTGCCGGCTGACGGCGGCACGCTGCGGCTGCAGACCATGTGCCCCGGACCACTGAGCTGGCAGCGCATGGAAGAGCTTGAGCGTGCGGGCGCGCAGGGCCTGATGGTGTTGAGCGTGGAGCGGTCGCTGGCATGAATCGTCTGATCTGGTCGCAACTTGATGAGGCTGCGCGCAGCGCGGCACTGACCCGCCCGGTGCAGGCCGTGGCCCAGCAGACGCGCGATGCGGTCGCGACCCTGATCGCGCAGGTGCGCGCGCAGGGCGACGAGGCGCTGCGTGTGATCACCGCACGCTTTGACGGTGTGCAACTGCCGTCTTTTGAAGTGTCTGACGCCGAATTCGCGACTGCCGAAGCGGCGGTGCCAGGCGATCTGCGCCAGGCCATGGTGGAAGCGGCCGGGCGCATCGCGCGCTTCCACAGCGCAGGCATGGGCCAGGGCTATGCGGTGGAGACCGCGCCGGGCGTGGTCTGTGAACGCATGCTGCGGCCGATCGGCCGGGTCGGCCTGTATGTGCCGGCCGGCAGCGCACCGTTGCCGTCCACGGCGTTGATGCTGGGCGTGCCGGCGCAGTTGGCCGGGTGCCCGCAGGTGGTGCTGTGCACACCACCGCGCGCCGACGGCAGCGCCGATCCGGCGGTGCTGGTGGCTGCCCGGCTGACCGGCGTGCAACGCGTTTTCAAGCTGGGCGGCGCGCAGGCGATCGCTGCGATGGCCTATGGCACCGCCAGCGTTCCGGCCTGCGACAAACTGTTCGGGCCCGGCAACAGCTTCGTCACCGAAGCCAAGCAGCAGGTCGCGCAGAACGGTGCAGCGGCGATCGACATGCCTGCAGGGCCGTCGGAAGTTCTGGTGATTGCCGATGCCGGTGCCAATCCGGCGTTTGTGGCTGCCGATCTGCTGTCGCAGGCCGAACACGGCCCCGATTCGCAGGTGCTGCTGCTGACCGATGATGCCGCGATGCTGGCCGCGGTCGAGGCCGAAGTGGAACGCCAGGTCGCGCTGCTGCCGCGGCAGGATATCGCCCGCCAGGCGCTTTCGGCGTCGCGCCTGATCCTGGTCGACACGCTGGCCGATGCCTTCGCGATCAGCAACCGCTACGCCCCTGAGCACCTGATCCTGGCCCTGCGCGAACCACGCGGCTGGCTTGATCGGGTGCAGGCCGCAGGCTCGGTGTTCCTGGGTGATTACACCCCCGAGGCATTGGGCGACTACTGCAGTGGTACCAACCATGTGCTGCCCACCGCAGGCGCCGCACGTGCGTACAGTGGTGTCAGCGTGGCCAGCTTCCAGAACTTCATCAGCGTGCAGAGTGCCAGCGCCGCCGGGTTGGCGGCGATCGGCGGCTGCGCGCGCACCCTTGCCAGCGCCGAAGGGCTGGACGCGCACGAGCGCGCCGTTGCCCTGCGCATGGAGGTGGCTGCATGAATGCCGGGATCGACGAGGTACTGGCGCTGGTGCGCACCGACCTGCAGGCCTTTGCAGGTTACAGCTCGGCGCGCAGTGCGGCAGTGCAGGGCGATGTCTGGCTGAACGCCAACGAATCGGCCTGGGCCAACCCCGCGGACGCCGAGGGCCACAGCCGGCGCTATCCAGAGCCCCAGCCACAGGCGTTGCGCGATGGACTGGCTTCGCTGTACGGCGTGCAGCCGCAACAGGTGCTGGTCGGGCGTGGCAGCGATGAAGCCATCGACTTGCTGGTGCGTGCGCTGTGCGTGCCGGGGCGCGATGGTGTGCTGGTCACGCCGCCGGTGTTCGGTATGTATGCAGTCTGTGCACGGCTGCAGGGCGCGCCTCTGATCGAAGTGCCCCTGGTCGATGCCGCCGACGGCCTGCACGCCGACCTGGATGCGGTGATCGAATCGGCCAGAGCACGCAATGCGAAGCTGGTGTTTCTGTGCGCGCCCTCCAATCCGGCCGGCAGCGATATCGCCCTGGCCGACATCGAGCGTGTGGCCGAAGCCTTGCGCGGTCGGGCGCTTGTCGTGGTCGATGAAGCCTATGTCGAGTACGCGCAGCGTCCTTCGGCGACCTCCCTGCTTGCCACGCACGCCAATGTGGCAGTGCTGCGTACGCTTTCAAAGGCCCATGCGCTGGCGGCCGCACGGATCGGAACGTTGATCGCCGCAGCGGAACTGATCGCGGTGCTGCGTCGCTGCCAGGCACCGTATCCGGTGCCGACGCCGTGCGCGGAACTGGCGGTGCAGGCGCTGCAGCCGGGAGCGCTGGCACGCACACGCGAGCGCGTGGCCACCGTGATCACCGAACGCGAGCGCCTGCGTACTGCGCTGCAGGGCCTGCCTGGCGTACGCCAGGTCCATGCGTCCGCAGGCAACTACCTGCTGGTGCGCTTTGCCGATGCCCAGGGCGCGTTCGATGCGTTGCTGGCGGCCGGCGTGGTGGTGCGCGACCAGCGTGCAGCCCCGCAGCTGGACGATGCGCTGCGGATCAGCATCGGCAGCCCCGAAGAGAATGACCGCGTGCTTGCGGCCCTGTCGGCCCGGAGGGCCGTTGCATGACCCCGATCCTGTTCATCGACCGCGACGGTACCCTCATCGAGGAACCTTCCGACTTCCAGATCGACGCCTACGAGAAGCTGCGCTTCGTGCCGCAGGTGATTCCGGCACTGCTGAAGCTGCGTGATGCCGGCTACCAGTTCGTCATCGTCACCAACCAGGATGGCCTCGGCAGCGAGGGCTATCCGCGCGCCAGCTTCGACGGACCGAACGATCTGATGCTGCAGATCTTCGAAAGCCAGGGCATCGTGTTTCGTGACGTGCTGATCGACTGCAGCTGGCCGCAGGACAATGCCCCGACCCGCAAGCCCGGCATCGGCCTGATGACGGCCTACCTGCAGGACCGCAGCATCGACTGGGCACGCTCGGCGATGGTCGGCGACCGCATCACCGACCTGCAGTTCGCCGACAACCTCAACATCCGTGGCTTCCAGTTGCGCACGGAGCAGTTCGGCGGTGACTGGGACTGGCCGGGCATCGCCCACGCACTGGCCGATGCGCCGCGCACGGCCGTGGTCCAGCGCAACACGAAGGAAACGAAGATACGCGTCGAGCTGGATCTGGATCGCGCCGGTGACGCCAACATCCGCACCGGGTTGCCGTTCTTCGACCACATGCTGGAACAGATCGGCAAGCACGGTGGTTTTGCGCTGGACATCCGCGCCGAGGGCGACCTGCACATCGACGAGCATCACACCATCGAGGACACCGGGCTGGCGCTGGGCCAGGCGCTGCGCGAAGCCTTGGGTGACAAGCGCGGCATCGGCCGCTACGGGTTCACCCTGCCGATGGACGAGACCCTGGCCAGCGCAGCGCTGGACTTCAGTGGCCGGCCCTATTTCGTCTTCGAGGGCGAGTTCAAGCGTGAGCACGTTGGCGACATGCCGACCGAACTGGTGCCGCATTTCTTCCGCTCGCTGTGCGATGCAGGTGGATTGAATCTCAATCTGCAGGTGCGTGGCGACAATGACCACCACAAGGTGGAGGCCTGTTTCAAGGCGCTGGCCCGCGCGCTGCGCCCGGCACTGGCGCGCCAGGGCACGGCGCTCCCCTCGACCAAGGGGGCTCTGTGAGCGAAGTCGCGCTGATCGATGCCGGCGGCGCCAATCTGGGTTCCGTACGCTATGCGCTGGAACGGCTGGGTGCCAGTGTCCGGCTGGTGCGCGACGCAGAGGGGCTGGCGGGCGCACGGCGGGTGATCCTGCCCGGCGTCGGTGCGGCAGGGCCGGGCATGCAGCGCCTGCACGCGCAGGGACTGGTGGAGCCGTTGCGACGGATCGAGGTGCCGTTGATGGGCATCTGCCTGGGCATGCAGCTGCTGTTCGAGCGCTCGGAAGAAGCCGGCGTGGAAGCGCTCGGCCTGATTCCCGGGGTGGTGCGCAAGCTGGTACCGGCGTGCGGCATCCGCGTGCCGCACATGGGCTGGAACCGCCTGCTGCCACTGCGGTCCTCGCTGCTGCTGCGCGATGTGCCTGATCGTGCAAGCGCCTACTTCGTGCACAGCTATGCGGCGCCGTTGAACAGCCATACGGTGGCCGCCTGCGATCACGGCGGCCTGTTCACTGCCGTGGTGGAGCAGGGGCGCTACTTCGGTGCGCAGTTCCATCCCGAACGCTCCGGCGATACCGGATCGCTGATGTTGCGCAACTTCCTCGAGGGCACCGCTGCATGAGTTTCACCGTCTACCCCGCACTGGATATCCGCGAAGGCCGTGTGGTGCGGCTGCGGCAGGGCGATTACGCGCAGGAAACGCACTACGGCGACGATCCCCTGCCGCGCGCGCAGGCATTCGCCGCGCAGGGCGCGCGTTGGATGCACCTGGTCGATCTGGACGCAGCCCGTGCCGGTGGCTACACGCTGGCCCCGCTGCTGGCAGCGGTTCGCACGCAGACGACGTTGCAGGTGCAGACCGGCGGCGGTGTGCGTGGGCGTGATGATGTGGCGCGCATTCTCGATGCGGGCGCGAGCCGGGTGGTGGTAGGGTCGCTGGCAGTGCGCAGGCCCGATGAAGTGGTCGGCTGGCTGCAGGCGTTCGGTGCCGATCACATCACCATCGCGCTGGATGCACGCCAGGACTCTCAGGGCCAGTGGCAGCTGCCGGTGCATGGCTGGACCGAGAACGCGGGCGTGACCCTGGATGACCTTGCGCTGCGGTATGCACGGGCGGGCATGCGCCACCTGTTGTGTACCGATATCGCCCGCGACGGCATGCTGGCCGGGCCGAACATCGGCCTGTACCAGCACCTGGTGTCGCTGCTGCCGGGCGTGCAGGTGCAGGCCTCCGGTGGCATCCGCGATGTGGCCGACGTGGCCGATGCGCGTGCTGCCGGCTGTGGCGGCGCCATCCTTGGCAAGGCGCTGCTGGAACAGCGCATGGACCTGGCGGAGGCGCTGGCATGCTGAGTCGCCGCATCATTCCCTGCCTGGACGTGCGCGAAGGACGGGTGGTCAAGGGGGTGCGCTTCCGTGACCACGTGGACATGGGGGATATCGCCGAGCTGGCGCAGCGTTACCGCGACCAGGGGGCCGATGAGCTGGTGTTCTACGACATCGGCGCCAGCCCCGAGGCGCGTTCGGTCGATGTGGCCTGGGTCGAGCGCATCGCACGGCTGATCGATATCCCGTTCTGCGTAGCCGGTGGCATCGACAGCGTGGAAACCGCACGGCGGGTGCTGTTTGCCGGTGCCGACAAGATCTCGATCAATTCGCCGGCACTGGGCCGTCCCGCACTGATCGACGAGCTGGCTGCCGAGTTCGGCGTGCAGTGCGTGGTGGTCGGCGTCGACTCGGTGCGCGAGGCCGATGGCGAATGGCGGGTGCGCCGCTTCAGCGGCGACCCGGACAAGACCCGAGCGGTACCCATACGGACGCTGGATTGGATCGTCGAGGCACAGCGCCGCGGCGCAGGCGAGATCGTGCTGAACTGCATGGACAGCGATGGGGTGCGCCGCGGCTACGATGTGGCCCAGCTGCAGCAGGCGCGTGCGTTGTGCCAGGTGCCGCTGATCGCGTCGGGCGGTGCGGGCACGATGGAGCATTTCGCCGAGGCCTTCGACCGCGCCGACGTGGATGGTGCGCTGGCCGCCAGCGTGTTCCACAGCGGCGCCATCGCCATTGCAGACCTGAAGCGCTACCTGCGCGAACAGCAGATCGAGGTACGGGATGTCTATTGAGGTGCGACCGTCGCTGGAGGCCCTGCAGGGGCTGGACTGGAGCAAGGGGGACGGCCTGCTGCCCGCGGTGGTGCAGGACGCCGATACCCTGCAGGTGCTGATGCTGGGTTACGTCAGCGCGGAGTCGCTGGCCGCGACGCTTGCCGTCGGGCACATGACCTTCTACAGCCGCAGCAGGCAGCGCCTGTGGACCAAGGGCGAGCAGTCCGGCAACGTGCTGGCGGTGCAGTCCATCAGCGTGGACTGCGATGCCGATACGCTGCTGGTGCTGGCCCGCCCGGCAGGACCGACCTGCCACACCGGTGCGGAGAGCTGCTTCGACCAGGCGCCGAAGGATTTCCTGGGCGGGCTGGGGCAACTGGTGGCCATGCGTGAAGCACAGCGTCCACCCGGCAGTTACACCACCCGCCTGTTCGAGGACGGCATCCGCCGTATCGCGCAGAAGGTGGGCGAGGAGGGCGTGGAAACCGCTCTGGCCGCAGTCGCACAGGATGACGCGGCGCTGCTGGGCGAGGCTTCGGACCTGCTGTACCACCTGCTGGTGCTGCTGCGCGCACGCGGCCTGTCGCTTGACGACGCGCGCCGGGTGCTGGAAACGCGCCATCGTTGATGGCTGCATGTGGCCTGCGGTCCGCACGCGCTTTCGGCGCCGGCGCCGGCCCGGCTGCATCCGCGCGGCAGACAGCCATGGCTCCGCTCTACAATAGGCAGTCCTCTTCTTTGCCGGATTGCCCATGAAATCGCCCGCTGCGTGGCTGTGCTGCCTGTTGCTGACCTCGCCGGCCTGGGCTGCGGATGCGGTTGTCAGCGGCAAGGTCTACCTGGAACGCGACGGCAGGCCCGGCCGTGGTGCGACCGACCCGGGCCTGGCCGGGGTGCAGGTGTCCAACGGCGAGCGCATCGTGAAGACCGCAGCCGATGGCAGCTACAGCCTGCCCGTGCGCGAGGGCCAGACGGTGTTCGTGATCAAGCCGGATGCGTACGCGTTCCCGAAGGCGAGCGACGGGCTGCCGTCGTTCTGGCGTCATTTCCAGCCCAACGGCTCGCCTGCACTGAAGTACGGTGGCATCGCCGCAACCGGCGATGCCACCCGCAACTGGGACTTCGCGCTGCAGACGGATCGTCATGACAGCCGGCGTGGTTTCCAGATGCTGGTGTTCACTGATTCACAGACCGCAAGCCTCAAGGACATCGGCTACTACCAGCAGTCCATCGTGGCGCCGCTGGTCGGCCAGACCCGGGCGCGGCTTGGCACGACGCTCGGCGATATCGTCAATGATGACCTGACGCTGTATCCGGCCATCAACAAGGTCACCACGCAGCTGGGCGTGCCGTGGTTCCATGTGCCGGGCAACCACGATCTCGATTTCGATGCCGCCGTCGACGAGCATTCGCTGGACAGCTGGCGCAACGTCTACGGCCCGGACACGTACGCCGTGGAGGAGGGCGGTGCCAGCTTCGTGTTCCTCGACGATGTGGTGTATGACCCGAAGGCGAGGCCGAGCTACGTCGGTGGCCTGCGCGAGGATCAGTTCGCGTTCCTTGCCGCCTACCTCAAGGGTCTGCATCGCGACCGCCTGCTGGTGCTGGGCATGCACATTCCGCTGTTCGATGCGGCGCCGGGTCGCGAGAGCTTCCGGCACGCCGACCGGCAGCGCCTGTTCGACCTGCTGAAGGACTTCCGCAACGTGCTGGTCCTGAGCGGCCACAGCCACACCCAGCAGCATGTCTACCATGGCAAGGCCGAGGGCTGGCACGGCGAAAAACCGCTGCACGAGTACAACGTCGGTGCCAACTGCGGCGCGTTCTGGTCCGGTGTGAAGGATGCTGCCGGTGTGCCGGACAGCACCATGAGCGACGGCACGCCAAAGGGCTACGCGTTGCTGGATGTGGCTGGCAACGGCAGCTATCGCCTGCAGTATCGCGTGGCCGGCGCGCCAGCCAGCGAACAGATCGGCCTGCATGCGCCGAAGGTGCTGCGCCAGGGCGCGTATCCGGCGTGGGGCGTGTACGCCAACGTGTACATGGGTGAGGACGCGAGCGTGGTCGAGTACCGCGTGGACGGTGGGGCATGGCAGCCGATGAAGCAGGTCCGCCAGCCCGACCCGCGGCTGCTGGTGGAGAATGCGGCGGACGACCTGTCCAGCGTGCTGCGCGGTTACGATCGCTCGCCGGAGGCCACCGCTTCGCCGCATCTGTGGCGCGGCGCGCTGCCCACCCACCTGGCCGTGGGCGACCACAGGATCGACGTGCGTTCGACCCAGCCGGATGGTGCGGTATTCACCGCCACCACCCGTTATAGTCTGCAGACCGCAGAGCCCTGATCCGCAGGTGCCGCTGCGCGCTGCGTCCGGGCTGCCGCCACCCGGGCGCTGCGGACAAGGCCATGGCAGGGCCGGCATGCCGGCGCCGCGCCGCGCTAGGCAAAGCGACCCTGATGCCTGAGAATCGGTGCGATTCAATCGATTCAAGCAGGCCAGAGTGACCATCGCAGCAGTGCCCCCGGTTTCCACCGACTCCTCCCGCGGCGGTCTTCCGCGAAGCCTGGTCGTCGCCGATGTCGGCGGTACCTTTGCCCGTCTGGCGCTGGCTGAAACGCTGCCCGGGCAGGCGCCACGGCTGGGCAGTCATCGCACCTACGCGTGTGCCGATCATTCCAGCCTGGCGGCGATTCTGGCCGACTTCACCCGGAGCCTCGCACTGCCGGTGCGGTCGGCGGTGGTCGCCATCGCCGGCCTGCTCGATGGCGATGTGCTGATCAATGCCAATCTGCCGTGGACGGTGTCGTTGTCCGCCACCCGCGCACAGTCCGGTCTGGACGATCTGCAGCTGATCAATGATTTCGAGGCGGTGGCACTGGCCATTCCCTACCTGCAGGCCGACACCCTGGTTCCATTGAACGGCGATGCCGACCCGGCGACGGCGTTCCCGGCGCTGGTGCTGGGGGCCGGTACCGGCCTGGGCGCGGCGCTGCGCTTCGCCGATGGCGGGCGTCCGGTGCTGCCCAGCGAGATCGGCCACGCTGCCCTGGGGGCTGGCAACGCGCTGGAGCTGGAGGTGCTGGGCAGGCTGCTGCAGCGGTGGCCACATGTGGACAACGAGCGTGTGCTGTCCGGCAGCGGTCTGATGAATCTGTATCCGTGCCTGTGCGAGCTGCGTGGCGTCACTCCGGTGTGGTCCAGCACCGAAGCGCTGATCGGCGCCGCACGCAGCGGCGAAGACGCACTTGCAGTGGAGACGCTGCAGGTGTTCTGCGCCTGGCTGGGCAGCCTGGCCGGCGATGCCGCCATCGCCGTGGGGGCCCGCTCGGTGTACCTGGCGGGCGGCATTTCCACCCACGTGCAGGATTTCCTCGCCGATGGCCGCTTCCGCGAGCGCTTCCTCAACAAGGGCGTGCTGGCAGAAGTGCTGCGGCAGGTGCCGGTATGGCGGGTCGAACACGGCCAACTGGGCGTGCTGGGCGCCGCCGTCTGGCATGCGGCGCGGTACCCCGTACACGATTGATCGGTGCTGCCGGCATCGGGCCGGCGACACGTTGCAGACTGGGAGGCAACATGGTGGATCGCAGGCAGTTCCTGCAGGCCGGAGCGCTGGCCGCAGGCATGGCCGCCCTGCCGGGCGTACAGGCACGTGTGCAGGGCGGAGCGAAGGTGGTCTCGACCTGGGATTTCGGAGTGCCGGCCAACCAGGCGGCATGGAAGGTCCTGTCGCAGGGTGGCAGTGCCCTGGATGCAGTGGAGGCCGGCGCACGCTGGGCCGAGAGCGAGCTGTGCAATCCCACCGTGGGCCATTGCGGCAATCCGGACCGGGACGGCGTGCTGAGCCTGGACGCCAGCATCATGGACGGCGATGGCCGCTGCGGTGCGGTGGCCGCGCTGGTCGACATCCTGCACCCGGTGTCGGTGGCCCGCAAAGTGATGGAGAACAGCCCGCACGTGTTGCTGGTGGGTGAAGGGGCGCAGCAGTTCGCCGTGCAGCAGGGCTTCGAGCGCAGGCGTCTGCTGACGCCGCAGGCCGAAGCGGCCTGGCGCGAGTGGTTGAAGACCGAGAAGTACCAGCCCCAGATCAACGCCGAGCGACGTGGCCTTCCCGGCAACAGCGACAACCACGACACCATCGGCATGCTGGCACTGGATGCCCGGGGCCATCTTGCCGGTGCGTGTACCACCAGCGGCATGGCCTGGAAACTGCACGGCCGGGTCGGCGACAGTCCGATCATCGGCGCCGGCCTGTACGTCGACAACGAGGTCGGTGCCGCCACCGCATCGGGCGTGGGCGAAGAGATGATCCGCAATGCGGCCTCTTTCCTGGTGGTCGAGCTGATGCGCCGGGGTCGAACGCCCGCCCAGGCCTGCCGTGAGGCAATCGACCGCGTGGTACGCAAGCGTCCCGAGGCAAGCAGGACCCTGCAGGTGTGCTTCCTGGCCATGAACAAGCAGGGCGAGGTGGGCGCCTATGCGCTGCATCGCGGTTTCGTCTATGCCGTCTGCGATGCGCAGCGCCAGGATGACCTGCGCGATTCGCCGTCGATCTACACGAGCACGCAGGCGTGAGCACGCGGCTCACCCTGGAGATCGCCAGCAACTCGCTGGCTTCGGCGTTGGCCGCGCAGGCCGGTGGTGCCGACCGCATCGAACTGTTCGACAACCTTGCCGAGGGCGGCACCACACCGTCGTTCGCCAGCATCGCCATGGCCCGCGAACGCCTGTCGATTCCGCTGTTCGTGCTGGTGCGGCCGCGGCCGGGCGATTTCCACTACGACGCCCTGGAGGCCGAGCTGATGCTGCGCGATATCGCACAGTGCCGTGCGCTGGGCTGCGATGGCGTGGTGATCGGTGCGTTGGACCGGCAGGGCGATATCGATCTGCCCCTGTGCCGCGTGCTCATCCAGGCGGCGGGTCCGCTGCAGGTGACGTTCCACCGTGCCTTCGACGCCGCGCGTGACCTTCCGGCGGCGTTGGAGCAGGTGATCGCTCTGGGGTGTAGCCGTGTATTGACGTCCGGCGGACAGGCCAGCGCGGTTGCCGGTGTCGACGTGCTGGAAGGCCTGGTCGCCCGGGCGGCGGGGCGCATCAGCGTGATGGCGGGTGCTGGCCTGAACCCGGCCAACATCGCTGCGGTGGCGCGGCACAGCGGTTGCGTTGAGCTGCACGCGTCGGCCAAGAGCCGCCGGCACTCGGCCATGCAGTTCCACAACCCGGCACTGCGCGGGCTGGACCCGCACTGGGATCAGACCGATGCCGCAATCGTGGCGGGGCTGCGGCGGGCGCTGGACGGCGATCTGTCCTGATACCGGGCGAAGTCGGTTCCGCGCGGGTCTGCCGCTCGCGTGTCATCAGTTCATCTCCGGCCTGCGGCGACCAACCTGCGCAAGCCACTGATTCATCTACTTTTCAAGCGGGGAGGGCAGCGGATCCGCAGCGGCGTGTTGCGCCGCGGAATGCTCTCTCCGGTTCAGCCGTGCTTTAGTTTGGATCGATCCACAGGGGGGCGTCGGAATCGGCTTGAACCGAGTCCGGCACCTGGATCTTCCGTAGTGCCGCGCCACCACCCATCCGTGCGACCACACCCTCCGAGAGTGACCACATGGCTCAGTTCGTCCGCAATCGTCGTCACCTGCTGTCCCAGGCCCTGGTCCTGGCCCTGCTTCCGCTGGCTGCCAATGCACAGGAAGTCTCAGGTTCGTCCACCAAGGATCTCGACGCGGTCACCGTCACTGGCTCGCGCATCAAGCGTGCCAGCGTCGAAGGCCCAGCTCCCGTCAACGTGATCACCGCGCAGCAGATCCAGAAGGAAGGCTTTGTCAGCGTGTACGATGCGCTGAAGACATTGACCGAAGCCACCGGCACCGTGGAGGCGGCGTCGCAGTGGGGCTCGCACACGCCCAACGCCAGCGGCCTGAATCTGCGCGGAATGGGCCCCAACCGCTCACTGCTGCTGGTCAATGGCCGTCGCGTGGCCGACTACCCGTTGCCCTATGGCGGGGAGACCAATTTCTCCAACTACGGCAACATTCCCGCCGCTGCGGTGGAGCGCATCGAGGTCCTGACCGGCGGCGCCTCTGCGATCTACGGCTCGGATGCCATTGCAGGCGTGGTCAACGTCATCCTGAAGACCCACTACGACGGCGACGAAGTACGCGTGCGCGGCGGCACCTCCACTGAAGGTGGTCGCGATACCTGGGATCTGTCGTGGGCGGGTGGCAGGACCGGAGACAACTGGAGCGTGACCTACGCGCTGCAGTACACCAAGCGCGATCCGCTGTTCGGCCGTGACCGGCCGCAGATGGATGATGCCGATGATGCGCCGCGCCCCTCCTGGAACATGGAACAGCGCAAGGTCGGTTTCCGTCCTACCGCCGGCCTGGCCCTGATCGACCCGGGTACCGGCCAGCGACTGGCGCCGCCGACCGGCACCTGCGAGAAGTTCGACGGCGAGTACTACACCGCCGATCGACTGGTCTACAACTACAACACCGATACGATCACCAATACCGGGCAGTTGTGTGGCATGACGGCCGACTATGCCAACTGGCTGCTGACCGGTGGTGCCGAGAATGTGTCCGGCAATCTGTATGCCACGTTCGATTTCGACAGCGACCTGCAGGGCTGGACCAACCTGGCGGTGTACCGGTCGGAGGCGATCTGGGGGACCAATCCGCCCAGCGTGACGCTCATCGATGATGACAACGGCTACTACTGGGATGCCAACCGCAACCGCGCGATCCTGGGCGTGCGCCAGTTCACGCCCAACGAAGTGGGCGGCCTGGACACCCTGCGCAACACCAACCGCGAGCTGTCCTGGGACTGGAGTGCAGGCCTGCGCGGGCGCCTGGCGGACCGCTTCGACTGGAGTGCCACCATCGGCCGTTCCTACTACCGCGTGGAAGAGCGGCAGAATGTAGTGGACGAGCAGAAGTCCTATGACTTCTTCCTCGGCCCGCGCCTGGGTACGACGGCGGATGGTGAAGCGATCTACGCACTGGACGAAGCACGCTGGTGGAACCCGCTCACGCCGGACCAGTACTGGCAGATGGGTACGGTGGCGAAGAACCGTGCGTCTTCCTGGGTCAACCAGGCGTCGGCGGACATCACCGGTGAGTTGTTCCAGGGCTGGGCGGGGCCTGTTTCGTTCGCGGCGGTGGCCGAGGTGGCGCAACAGGGATATCACCTCGCTCCCGACCCTCGCGCCGGCATCGATTTCGACCTGCAGAACGTTGATCGCGGTGGCGGCGAGCGCACGCGCTACTCGGCGGGCGTGGAGTTCAAGATTCCACTGCTGGACAGCGTGATCGCCACCGCGGCGGCACGCTATGACCGTTACGGCAGTTACAAGGCCGACGCCAATGCAGAGGCGCTGGACATCGGCAGCCAGAAGGAGACCACCTGGAATGTCGGTCTGGAATGGCGGCCGGTGGAGTCGCTGCTGGTACGCGGTTCCTACGCCACCAGCTTCCACGCGCCTGACATGCACTACCTGCTGGGGCAGCCCAGCAGTTCCGAGGTGCAGACCTATGACCGCCTGCGTTGCATCGAAAGCGGTGCCTATCTGGTCAACAACTGTGGAGTGGGCAATACCGATGTCTGGTACACGTTCGACGTGAATCGTCGCGGTACTCCGCTGCTGCGCTCGGAAACGGGGGATTCATGGACGGTCGGATTCGTCTGGGATGTGATGTCCAATCTTTCGATCAGTGCCGACTACTGGGCGATCAAGCTGGAGGACATGATCGTCGATGTCGGCGCCGACGAGGTGCTGGCCAGCGAAGCGGGCTGCCGCACGGGACTGAACATCGACGGCACGCCGTGGGCCAATCCGGCCGGTGCCGACTACTGCGCCGGCATCCTCGCGCGCGTGAACCGCGACAGCAATGGCCGCCTGGTGTCGATCGAGCGGGGGCCGTTCAACCTGGCCAGCCGGGAGGTCCGCGGTATCGACCTGACCGCGCGTTACCGGTGGGACAGCGCGGCATGGGGAAGCTTCCAGTTCGGCGTGAACTACACCAACCAGCTGTCGACCAAGGAGCAGCGCTATGCCGCGGATCCGAATCCGCAGCGCCGTGACCGCGACCTGCGCAGCAAGCTGCGAGCGAGCCTGGCCTGGCAGCGTGGTCACTGGAACGCGAATGTGTACGCCGACCGCATCGGCTCGGTGCCGGGCGTGCGTTACCACTGGGGCACCGACCGCCTGGACAATCCCGGCGGCTGCCTGCCGTTCGCCGATGGCTACGTACCCAGCGACAGTCCTTCGCTGGACTGCCTGGAACCTGCCACGCGTCCCGATGGTTCGCCGAATCCGAATCCGAACGCCGGCCAGCGCACGGCGCGCTACTACGGCCGGGTTGGACCGTTCATCACCTGGAACGTCAATGTGGGCTATCAGGTGACTGAACGCGCCAAGGTCAATGTGTACGTCAACAACGTCTTCAACTCGGCCAGCTGGAACCACAAGGATCCCTACAAGCTGGACTACGATTTCGCGCCGACCCGGTTGCTCGGTGCGGTCGGCCGCGAGTTCGCGCTGGAATACGTGTTCACGTTCTGAGCCCGCGCCATGGATCCACCCTCGACCGGTGGATCCATGCCCCGCGGATGAACTGACCGCTGGGCCGCCGGACAGGACAGGCTGGATTTGACCTTCCCACGATGGCAAGGTTTAGCCTGTTCCGGTCCAGAAGGAACCCGGGAATCCAGTCATGAGCCTGCCGCACGCCACCACCGCCGCTTCCGTGCCTGATCCGATCAGCCTGCCCATCGAAGGCATGACCTGCGCGAGCTGCGTAGGCCGGGTCGAGGCCGCGCTGGCCAAGGTGGAGGGGGTCGGCAGCGTCTCGGTGAACCTGGCCACGGAACGTGCCGATATCCGTCCGTCGGGGCCGGTGGACCGCGCCGCCTTGATCCAGGCGGTGCACAAGGTCGGCTATGAGGTTGCGGCCACAACCGTGGAGCTGGCCGTGGAGGGCATGACCTGCGCGTCCTGCGTGGGCCGGGTCGAACGCGCACTGCTGGCCGTGCCGGGCGTGAGCGCGGCGAGCGTCAACCTGGCCACCGAGCGTGCCACCGTTCGCGGCGCAGCAGACGTGGAGGCGCTGCTGGCGGCGATCGACAGGGCGGGCTACGGCGCTCGTCTTCTCGATGGCAGCGCGCAGGCCGATGACGGCGGGGAGAAGAAGGACGTCGAGCGTGCTGAACTCAAACACGCGCTGATACTGGCCAGCGTGCTGGCCCTGCCGGTGTTCATACTGGAGATGGGATCGCATCTGATCCCGGGCATGCACCACTGGGTGATGTCGACCATCGGGTTGCAGGCCAGCTGGTATGTGCAGTTCGTGCTGACCACGCTGGTTCTCGTGATTCCCGGCCGGCGCTTCTACCAGAAGGGCATTCCGGCACTGCTGCGTTTGGCACCGGACATGAACTCGCTGGTCGCGGTGGGCACCGCGGCGGCGTTCGGCTACTCGGTGATCGCGACCTTCGCACCGCGGCTGCTGCCGCCCGGCACGGTGAACGTCTATTACGAAGCTGCGGCGGTGATCGTCGCGCTGATCCTGCTGGGCCGCTTTCTCGAGGCGCGTGCCAAGGGCCGTACGTCGGAAGCCATCAAGCGGCTGGTCAAGCTCCAGGCCAAGGTCGCCCACGTAGTACGCGATGGTCGGGTGGTCGACGTCCCGGTGGGCGAGGTGGTCAGTGGCGACCTCGTGGAAATACGTCCTGGCGAACGCGTCCCGGTGGATGGCGAGGTGATCGAGGGGCGCAGCTTCGTCGATGAGTCGATGATCAGCGGTGAGCCGGTTCCGGTTGAAAAGGCATCGGGCGCGGCCGTGGTCGGTGGTACGGTCAACCAGCAGGGAGCACTGACCGTGCGTGCCACGGCGGTAGGTGCGCAGACCGTGCTTGCGCAGATCATCCGCCTGGTTGAACAGGCACAGGGGTCGAAACTGCCGATCCAGGCCGTGGTGGACAGGGTCACGCTGTGGTTCGTGCCTGCGGTGATGCTGGCCGCGTTGGCCACCTTCGTGGCGTGGCTGCTGCTCGGGCCGTCCCCGGCGCTTACCTTCGCCCTGGTCAATGCCGTGGCCGTGCTGATCATTGCGTGCCCCTGTGCGATGGGGCTGGCAACGCCGACCTCGATCATGGTCGGCACCGGGCGGGGCGCGGAGATGGGCGTGCTGTTCCGCAAGGGCGAAGCGCTGCAGCTGCTGAAGGATGTGCAGGTGGTGGCGGTGGACAAGACCGGCACGCTGACCGAGGGCCGTCCGCGCCTGACCGATTTCGAGATCACGGACGGTTTCGATCGCAGCACGGTGCTGGCGGCGGTTGCCGCGGTGGAATCGCGCTCTGAACATCCGATCGCCCGTGCCATCGTTGATGCAGCCAGCGAGCAGGGCATCGCGCCGCCATCGATGGTTGATTTCGAATCGGTCACCGGCATGGGCGTGCGGGCCAGCGTTGAAGGCGCGCGGGTGGAGGTTGGCGCGGACCGCTTCATGCGTGGTCTTGGGGTGGACATTACCGCATTCGCCGCAGTTGCAGCCGAACTCGGCACGCAGGGCAAGTCGCCGCTGTATGCCGCCATTGACGGTCGCCTGGCCGCAATCATCGCGGTGTCCGATCCGATCAAACCGAGCACCCCGGCCGCGATCGCGGCACTGCATCAGTTGGGACTGAAGGTGGCGATGATCACCGGCGACAATGCGCGCACCGCACAGGCGATCGCACGCCAGCTGGGCATCGACGAGGTCGTGGCCGAAGTGCTGCCCGAAGGCAAGGTGGAGGCGGTGCGACGCCTCAAGGCTGCGCACGGTCACGTCGCCTTCGTCGGCGACGGCATCAACGATGCGCCGGCGCTGGCGGAGGCGGATGTGGGCCTGGCCATCGGCACCGGTACCGATGTGGCGGTGGAATCGGCCGATGTAGTGCTGATGTCCGGCAGTCTGCTGGGCGTGCCCAATGCCATCGCGCTGTCCAGGGCCACCCTTGGCAACATCCGGCAGAATCTGTTCTGGGCCTTCGCCTACAACACCGCTCTGATTCCGGTGGCCGCCGGCGTGCTGTATCCGGCTTTCGGCATCCTGCTGTCGCCGGTATTCGCCGCCGGTGCGATGGCACTGTCCAGCGTGTTCGTGCTGGGCAATGCACTGCGCCTGCGTCGCTTCCGGGCGCCGATGGCCGACGCCGCCAGCCACTGAAAAGGAGACTGTCTTGAACATCGGTGAGGCCGCGAAGGCATCGAGCGTTTCGGCGAAGATGATCCGCTACTACGAGCAGATCGGGCTGATTCCTGCTGCCGACCGTACGGCATCCGGCTACCGGGCCTATTCGCACGCCGACGTGCATCGACTGCGGTTCATACGCCGCGCGCGGGACCTGGGATTCTCGGTCGCGGAGATCACGGATCTGCTGGGCCTGTGGAACGATACCTCGCGCCACAGCGCCGACGTCAAGCGCCTGGCCGAGCAGCACATCGATGATCTCGAGCAGCGCATCGACCACATGCGGCAGATGGCCGATACGCTGAAGTCGCTGATCAGCTGCTGTGCGGGCGACGAGCGGCCGGAGTGCCCGATCCTGCAGCGGCTGGAGGAGGGCGAGGAAGGCGCGGAGCCAGTCGCGGCGCGGCGGCGGCAGGCGCGCCGGAGCTGAGCCGCGGGGCGCAGGGGCCTTCGCACCTGCGCGGCGGGAGTGCTGTGGCTCCTTCAGAAGGACGTGAGCATCGCCCGGAGCCGGGCGATCAGGCGGTGCGCGGCGGGAAGCCTGCGTCCTTCACAGCGGCGAAGATCTCCGCTTCGCTGGCCGTGGTCTGCACCTGCACGCGGCCTGTCGGCGGATCGGCGACCACGCGGGCCTGCGGATCAACGCTCTGGATCGCGCGGGTCACGCTGCGCGCGCATCCGCCGCAGGTCATGCCGTCAACATGGAAGTCCATCTGTAGCTCCTTCGGTTCCGGGGAATGCAGCCAGTGTGCACCTTCCAACGATGGCAGGGTCAAGTGAAGCCTCCGCGGTGCCCATGAAAAACGGCAGCCACCTGTACCAGCGTGGCTGCCGTGGAGGAATGTCCCCGCGCCAGGCGGGGCGACTGCCTTAGAACTTCCAGGTCGCGCCGAAGTACAGCTGGCGGCCCGCGTAGGTATTGGAGATCAGGCGGGCCTTGGTGTCATTGCCCAGATGCACGCGCTGCTCGGACTTGGTGGCGTTGATCACCGACGCGGTCAGGGTCCACTCCGGGGTGAGGTTGTAGGCCACGTTGAGATCAAGCTGGTCGTACGGCTCGGTGTAGACCGTCATGCCGTTGTTCAGTCCGCCGACCACCTGGCCGCGACGGTTGTACGAGGCGCGGGCAAGGAACTTGTCGTTCTCGTAGAACACCGTCACGTTGGCCTGGTTCTTGGCGCTGCCGACCAGCGGCGACGAGCCGATGTTCTGCCCATCCAGCACGATCGAGGCCAGGTTGGTGTCGTTGTAGGTGTAGTTCGCCTGCACGCCGACGCCGAAATCGAAGGTGTACTGGCCGTACAGCTCCACGCCCTGCGACACACCGTCCTGGCCGTTGGCACGGGTCTCGTAGTCCTGCACGGTCACGGTTTCGCCACCGACCTGCATCTGCATGTCGCGCACGACAGGCACGGTGAAGTTGTCCACGTTCTTGCGGAACAGGCCCACGCCGGCCACCGCGCCAGGCTGGAAGTACCACTCCAGGCCGAGGTCGAACTGGGTGGCCTCAAAGGGTTCAAGCTGCTTGTTGCTGCCGTCGCCGGTCCAGCCCGGGGTCGGTGCACCGCCGGCCACGCGGCGGTCATTGACGTACTCCTCGCTGTAGTAGCGCAGGCTGCCCGGAGCGCCGATCTCGGTGTAGCCGGGGCGTGCGATGACCTTCGAGGCGGCACCGCGCAGCAGCAGGGTATCGGTGATGTCCCAGGCGATGTTGAAGCTCGGCAGGACGTCGGTGTAGGTGCGGTCCACGCCCAGCAGCTCGAAACTCTTGCTCTGTGCCAGGTTGTACGGCAGGCGCACGAAACCGCTCTCGCAGCTGTAGTTCGGGTAGGCCGCCGCGGCCGGGTCGGAGCACGCCATCGGTGCGCCTGCGGCGTTGTCGAGGAAGTAGTCGTCGAAACGCTCGATCGAATCGGTGGACTGCGCCAGCTGCTTGGTGCGCACCACGCGCACGCCCACGTTGCCGCGCACCCGCTCGGTGCGGAAGTTGGCCTGGAAGTAGCCCGAGTAGATCTTCTCGTTGACGTTGTAGATGAAGTCGTCCTCGACACGGTTGTGCGAACCGCCGTAGGTCTTGTTCAGGTAATCGATGTAGGCCGGATAGTTGATGCCCGGGAACACGTTGGTATTGAAGCCGCCGGGGATGTTGCTGATCGGGTTGGACAGGAAGAAGCCGGGCTGGGCGATATTGGCCGTAGGGTCGCAGCCGCTCTGGTAGCGGTTGTTGTCGTAGTCCGACGGGTCTCGGCCCTGGCACACCCAGTAGGTATTGCCGGTGTTGCGGTGCACCGTGCCGTCACGATACTTGGCACCGAACTGGATCGAGTCCAGCCAGCCGGATTCGAACAGCTTGGTGACATCGGCCTGGAAATAGTTCTGCTTGATCTCGGTCTGCTTCCAGGACGAGTCGGTCGAACCGGTGTCGATCTCGGCGATGCCGGCCATGAGCTGCTGCTGCAGGTCGGGAGCGAAGGTGCCCGACGGCGTGCCGGTCAGGTCCCAGGAGGTGCTGCTGGACGATTCCCACACGCCATTGGTCTGCCGACGCGGTTTGGCCGACATGCGGAAGTTCATCGAGGGACCGCCTTCGGACCAGGTACGGCCGCCGGTGAACGACGCCTTCCACAGCGGGCTGATGTCCCAGTCGATGCTGAGGTCGGCGGTCTGCGAGAGCGCCTTTTCGCGGCTGTAGCCGCCGGTGAGCTGCGGGGTCGGAATGGTGCAGTCATCGGGGCCCCAGCCCCCCGGCTCGAGCCCGGCCGCTTCGGCCTCGGCTTCATTGCAGTAATAGGTCTTGCCGGCCAGCTTCTCGAACTGCGCGCCGGTGACGACGGTGCCGCTGGGATCGAAGTCCAGCCCGTTGAGCATGCGGCCGCCGGCCCAGTTGCCGTCACCATTGAAGCGGGCCATGCTCCACTCCGGCACCTTCAGCATGTGCTGGGCGTAGTTGCCCTCCAGCTCGAAGCGGAAGTAGTTGGCCGTCATGGTCACGTTGTCGACCGGCTTGAACTGGAAGGTCAGCTGCCCGCCCTTGCGCTCGCGCGTTTCCTCCTTCACCGCGAAATTGACCGAGGTCGGCATGAAGAAGTCGGTGTAGTTGCGACCGTTCTGGTTGTTGAAGCCGGAGTTGCCCCACCAGTACTCGATGCCGTCCTGCAGCATGGGGTTGCCATGCACGTCGCGCGCATCGGTATCGGTGCCGTACCACTGATAGTTCTCGGTGGTGACTTCCATGGTGCGGCTGGTGCGCTTCTGCTGGGTCACGCCGACCAGCACGCCGAAACGCTCGTCCTTGCTGTGCCACGAGTACAGTGCGGAGGCCTGCGGATCGATGTCGTGACTGGTATCCGACGAGGTGCCTTCGAGGGTGACGAAGCCCGAGTTGGACTCCATGTCCAGAGGGCGCCGGGTGTGCAGGATGACCGTGCCGCCGATGCCGCCTTCATCGATGCGCGCTTCCGGCGATTTGAACAGCTCGGCGCTGGACAGCATGTTGGACGGCAGAAGGGTGTAGTTGAAAGAGCGGGTCGCCTCGTCGTTGGTCTCGGAGGTGGCGACGTAGTTGCCGTTCAACTGGGTCAGCGTAAGGTCTGCAGCGAGGCCGCGCACGCTGACCGTCTTGCCTTCGCCGCCGTCGCGGGTGATGACCACGCCCGGTACGCGCTGCAGCGCGTCGGCCACGTTCTTGTCGGGGAACTTGCCGACGTCTTCGGCCGTGATTACTTCGACCACGGCGTTGGCGTCGCGCTTCTGCTCAAGGCTCTTTTCGATGGCGTAGCGGTAGCCGGTGACCTGGACGCTGTCCAGCGTGGTGGCGTCGGGCGTGCCGGTGGTGGCCTGCTGCGCGGCGGCGCCCGCCGGCAGGACGGCGGCGGCCAATGCCAGCGCGATGGCCAGCGACAGCGCGTCCTGGCCATGCATGCGTATTGAGTGACTCATTCCCATCTCTCCCTCTCTCCTGGATTGATCCGGTGACGTGTGACGTGGTGCGGATGACTTGAATCGATCTAATCTGTGGTGATGCCGGTGCGGTCGCTACGCAGTTGCAACTGCATCCTGTGTCTGTGCCGGCCCGTCCTGTCGCTGCTTCCCCAAACTCCCGGCCACCGCAACGTCGTCTTGGATCGATCTAAGCGATGGGCGGGCGTTTTTTAGCATGGGTTGCCCGTCGGCGCATGCTGCTGCGCAATATGGTATTGCCGTGGCGGGGGCATGACGTTTTTCTGAATCGGCTGGAAACGTTTTCTCGCGCGATTCCCCGGCAGGCCGGCCAAGAGGCCGCGCGGCGGGACGTATGCTGCGGCGCAGAATGCATTGGCGCGAATCGCCATGCTCTACTTGAATCGATCTAAATTCACGGTTGCGCGGGTCTCGCGCCATTCCACGGGGAGCAGGCTGCCTGCAGGCAGCGCTCAGCGGAAGGCGTTGCAGGCTCCAGCCGTCTGCCACCGCACCATCGACCACAGGAACCCGACATGCGCCCAGTGCCGTCCGCTCCCGCTGTCCCCTCGACGCCGCGCCCGTTGACGCGATTGGCCTGGCTGCTCGCACTGGCGATGTCGCCGGTGCTGCTGCAGGCCGCCCCGGCCGCACTCGAGCGCGAGGTGAACACCTTCATCGGCAGCAAGGACGATGGCAACACGTTCCCGGGCGCCTCGGCACCCTTCGGCCTGATCCAGGTCAGCCCCATCGGCAGCCACTATTCGGGGTGGCGCTACGACGACGAGAAGATCCGTGGCTTCGGCCACTCCTTCCTGTCCGGTGCCGGGTGCTGGGAGCAGGGCGGCCAGGTCTCGGTCCTGCCCGTGACCGGCAGCATCGGTCCCGGTGGCGATTTCGACACCGCCGACGCCAAGAGCTTCAACCACAAGACCTATGCCGCGTCGTACACGCATGACGGCGAAATCGGCCAGGCCGGCTACTACAAGGTGCGCCTGACCAGCTACGGTGGCGTCGATGCCGAGGCGACCGCGCGCACCCGTGCCGCCGCCGAGCGCTACACCTTCAGCCAGCGAAGCGGCGATGGCCACGTGCTGGTGAATGTCGGCCAGGCGAATGAACGCCATTCGGTGATCGGCAGCGTGATCGACGTGGTCGGCGACCGCGTGGTCGAGGGCAAGCTGGTCACCAAGAGTTTCTGCGGTGGCCACCAGTACACGACGTGGTTCCGCATCGAGTTCGATCGCCCGTTCAAGGCGCATGGGACCTGGGGCGAGGCCGGTGGCCTGCCGGGGGCGCGCCACAGCATGGAAGGCGAGCAGAAGCCGAACGGTGCCTGGTTGAGCTTCGACCTGGCCAAGGGGCAGTCGGTCACGGCGGTGAGCGCGATTTCGCATGTCGATGCCGAAGGCGCGCGCACCAACCTGCGCACCGAGGGCATGCAGGGCGGAGCGCTGATGGGCTTCGACCGCATGCGCGCGCTGTCGCAGCAGGCGTGGCGCGAGGAGCTGGGCCGGGTGCGCGTGCAGGGCGGCAGTGCTGATGACCGCACGGTGTTCTACAGCGCCGCCTACCACGCGCTGCTGCAGCCGCTGACCGGCAGCGATGCCGACGGCCGCTACCGCGGCTACGACGATGGCATCCATCGCGCGGATGGCTGGACCTACTACGAGTACTTCTCGCTGTGGGATACCTACCGTGCGCAGAACCAATGGCTGGCGCTGACCCGCCCCGATGTGGCGCGTGACATCGGCCGCACGCTGCTGGCGATCGACGAGCAGGGGGGCTGGCTGCCACGCTGGGGTTACGCCAACTTTGAGACGAACATCATGACCGGCGATCCGGTGACCCCGTTCATGGTCGACCTGTGGCGTTTCGGTGCGTTCAAGGGCCGTGAATCGCAGGCGTGGGATGCGCTGCGCCGCAATGCGTTCGGCACCCCGCCGTTGAATTCCCGTCATGCGGGCCGGTCGGGCAATCCGACCTATCTGGACAAGGGCTACGTGGTCTACGACCGTGCGTTCCCGTCCAAGGGCATGGACGTCGATCCGCATCACGGCGGCTCGGCCACTCTGGAATATGCACTGGCCGACTGCGCGCTTTCGCAGATGGCCGATGGCCTGGGTCACGCCCGGGATGCGGCGACGCTGCGAGAGCGCGGCCGCAACTGGCGCAAGGTGTGGGACCCGCAGGTCCGCGACGCCGAGACCGGCTTCAGCGGCTTCCCGCGGCCTCGCACCGAGGACGGGCAGTGGTACACCCCGGCCGACGGGCACTACAGCCCACGTTCCCACCACGGCTTCCATGAAGGCACCGCGTGGCAGTACCAGTGGCTGGCGCAGCAGGACATGCCGGGGCTGGTCGAGGCGATGGACGGTCGTGAGCAGGCCGGGCGCCGGCTCGATGCCTTCTTCGCGATGGATGCACTGCAGGCCGACCCGCTCAATGCCGCGCGGCGCGAATGGGTGGTCGGACCCTACAGCTACTACAACCAGTTCCGCTACAACCCGAACAACGAACCCGATCTGCACGCGCCGTGGCTCTACACCCTGATCGGCCAGCCGTGGAAGACCGCCGCGGTGGTGCGGGCCGCGCAGCAGCTGTTCACCAATGCGCCCAATGGCGTGACCGGCAACGACGATCTTGGAACGATGTCGGCGTGGTACCTGTTCAGTGCGATCGGCATGTACCCGGCAGTACCGGGCAGTGGCCAGTTCCTGCTGCATACGCCGCGCTTTGCCCGGGTCGAGGTCGACATGGGCAATGGCCGCACCCTGCGCATCAATGCCGCGGGGGCGGACGGCCGCCGCCTGCAGTACGTGCAGGGCGTGCAGGTCGATGGCCAGGCGCATGCCCCGGTCTGGCTGGACTGGGAGCGCCTGCAGCAGGGCCCGCGCCTGCACTTCGCCCTCGACGCGCAGGCGCCGACCCAGGGGTGGGGCACGGCGGTGAAGGATCTGCCGGTGTCCTGGTGCGCGGCACCTGGCAGCCAGCTGCGTTGATCGGGGCTGTGCCGTTCGCGGCGACCCAGCGAACGGCACGGCACGAGACGGCCGCGATCCATTAGGCTTGAGCCCTCAGCGGAGCCCGGGAATACGATGAACGACAACGGCAGCAGCACTTCCAGCAAACGCGCCGGCAAGGCAGTGACGGTGACCGACATCGCGCGCGCCATCGGCGTATCGCGGGCGACCGTGTCGCTGGTGCTGCGCGGCAGCCCGCTGGTCAACGTCGATACCCGGGCCAAGGTCGAGGCCGAGCTGCGGCGCCAGCGCTATGTCTACAACCGCGCAGCAGCCAACCTGCGGCGGCGCACGTCCTCCAGCATCGCACTGGTGATCAACGACCTGTCCAATCCATTCTTCGCCGAATTCGCCTCCGGCGTCGACGAGGCGCTGGGTGGGCGTGGCTACGTGACCCTGCTGGGCAGCACCGGCGAATCGCCGGAACGCCAGCAGGCGGTGCTGTCCACGCTGATGGAACACACCCCGGCGGGGCTGATCCTGTCGCCGGCCGAAGGCAGCGATGCCACGCAGCTGCGCCAGGCACTGGGAGCCAATGCCAACGTCCTGCTGTTCAACCGTGAGCTGGACGGGGCCGATTGGGACTTCCTGACGCTGGACAACCAGCATGGGGCCTATCTGGCCACCCGCCACCTGATCGAGCGCGGCCATCGCCATATCGCCTTCTTCGGCGGCCACGCGGCGTCCAGTTCCTGCCACCAGCGCCGTGCCGGCTTCCAGCAGGCGCTGGCTGAGGCTGGACTGTCGCTGCCACCCGGCTGGATGATCGAATCGGCGCCGAACCGGCTGGAGGCGGCTGCACGCACCGACGAACTGTTCGCCGATGGCCATCGGCCGAGCGCAGCGGTCTGTTACAACGACACCGTCGCGCTGGGGCTGATGCTGGGCCTGAACTCGCGCGGCATCCGGCCGGGCGGCGATTTCGCTGTCACCGGCTTCGACGATATTTCCGAGGCTTCGGTGGCGGTGCCACCGTTGACGACGCTGACCGCCGACCCGCGCGAGCGTGGCCGGCAGGCGGCGGCACTGCTGCTGCAGCGCCTGGACGAACCGGATGCGCCGCCACGGCGCACGGTGGCTCCGGTGCAGCTGCGGATCCGCGAAAGCAGTGCCGCCCGGCCGACCTGATTTCACTGCCGTTACTCCTTCCACGCAACAACGATTCCGCGCAACGAGGCGCGTTCCGCATGCCGATCTCAGCAACGCCCCGTCCGTCGGGTTCCCCGGGCAACGCACCGGCCGTCACCAACGGCAAGGCCCTGGCCGTGGTGACCACCATCTTCTTCATGTGGGGCTTCCTGACCTGCCTCAACGACATCCTGATTCCACACCTGAAGGCGGTGTTCGAGCTGAACTACGCGCGGGCGATGCTGGTGCAGTTCACCTTCTTCGGTACGTACTTCCTGATGTCGCTGCCCGCTGGCCGCCTGGTCGCGGCTCTCGGCTACAAGAAGGGCATCGTGGCCGGCCTGCTGATTGCAGGTGTGGGTGCGCTGGGCTTCTGGCCGGCGGCCGAACTGCGGATCTACGGCGCCTTCCTGGGTGCATTGTTCGTGCTCGCCACCGGCATCACCGTGCTGCAGGTGGCGGCCAATCCCTATGTGGCGCTGCTGGGCCCGGAGCAGACCAGCTCCAGCCGGCTGACCCTGGCGCAGGCGTTGAACTCGCTGGGTACGGCGATCGCGCCGATCTTCGGCGGCATGCTGATTCTTTCCAATACGGTCAAGAGCGCCGATGAAATGGCGGCGATGCCGGCCGCCGAACAGCTGGCCTATCGTGCTGCCGAGGCGCAGGCCGTGCAGGGCCCGTATGTGGGCCTCGCGGTGGCGCTGGTGCTGCTGGCGCTGTTCGTGTTCCTGTTCCGCCTGCCGGCGCTGAGCGATGCGACCGAACAGGCCGACCAGGGGCATCACCACAGCTATCTGGATGCGCTGCGCCAGCGTCATCTGCTGCTGGGCGTGCTTGGCATCTTCTTCTATGTCGGTGCGGAAGTGTCGATCGGCAGCTTCCTGGTGAACTACCTGTCGATGCCCGACATCGGCGGATTCAGCGAGCAGGAGGCCACACACTACGTTTCCGCCTACTGGACGATGGCGATGGTCGGCCGCTTTGCCGGCTCGGCGCTGCTGGCACGCTTCTCGCCGAGCCGCCTGCTGGCGATCTTCGCACTGGTCAACGTCGGCCTGCTGGCGCTGACCATGGCCAGCGCCGGCAGTGTCGCGCTGTACTCGGTGGTGGCGATCGGCCTGTTCAACTCGATCATGTTCCCCACCATCTTCGCGCTCAGCATCGAGCGCCTGGGGCCGCTGACCAACAAGGGCTCGAGCCTGCTGATCATGGCCATCGTCGGCGGCGCCGTGGTGCCGTACCTGCAGGGCGTGCTGGCCGACCACATCGGGGTGCAGGCCAGCTTCATCCTGCCGCTGCTGTGCTACGTCTACATCATTTTCTACGGACTGGTCGGCGCACGTACGCCGGCCTCCGCAACGCAGGGAGGCTGAGTCCGGAATGGGTGCGATTGTCTGCTTCGGCGAAATTTTGATCGATCTACTGGCGCAGCCGCCGGCCAATGCGGACACGCCGCGCGCGTTCCTGCAATACGCCGGCGGGGCACCGGCCAACGTCGCGGTGGCTGCCGCGCGGCTGGGCGCGAAGACGCAGTTCGTCGGCATGCTGGGCCGCGACATGTTCGGCGACTTCCTGGCCGAAAGCCTGGCCGAGCACGGTGTCGGTACCGACTACATCGTCCGCACCGATGCCGCCAAGACCGCGCTGGCGTTCGTCGCTCTCGATGCAGAGGGGGAGCGCAGCTTCAGCTTCTACCGTCCGCCGGCGGCCGATCTGCTGTTCCGCGACAGTGATTTCCAGGCCGCCTGCTTCGACAGTGCGCAGTGCTTCCACGTCTGCTCCAACAGCCTGACCGAGGCGGCCATCGCGGACGCAACCTTCGCGGGCATGGAGCGCGCGCGCGCTGCCGGGGCTGTGGTCAGTCTCGACCTCAACCTGCGGCCGGCGCTGTGGCCGGCCGATGTCGATCCGTCGCCGCGCCTGTGGCAGGCGCTCGAACGCGCGGACCTGGTCAAGCTGTCGCGCGAAGAACTGGACTACCTGGCGGCGCCCCTGGGCGACGGCGGCGAGGACGCGGTGCTGCAGCGGCTGCTGGCGGCGCAGGCTCGCTGGGTGATCGTGACCGATGGTGCGGCAACGCTGCGCTGGTACACCCGCCAGGCGCAGGGCACGGTGAGCAGCTTCCAGGTCGCCGCTGTCGATACCACCGCAGCCGGTGATGCCTTCGTGGGAGGCGTGCTGGTGGGACTGCTGGAGCGGGGTGGCGCAGGCGCGGGATTCAGCGCGTTCTGCCGGGACCCGCAGGCCATCGACGCCACGCTGCGCTTCGGTGCCGCGGTCGGCGCGCTGGCCGTTACCCGCAAGGGCGCGTTCGCCGCGATGCCCTCGCTCGACGAAGTGCAGCAGCTGCTGCAGGCACAGGACATTACCGCATGAGCACCTCGCCCGACTTCCGTTCGCCCGCGTTCCTGCGCGCGCATATCGCCGATACCCTGGCGTTCTATCATCCGCGCTGCATCGATCCGGCCGGTGGTTTCTTCCATTATTTCCGTGACGACGGCAGCGTCTACGATGCCAGCCATCGCCATCTGGTAAGCAGCACCCGTTTCGTCTTCAACTACGCGATGGCCTATCGCGAGTTCGGCAAGGCCGAGTACCGCGAGGCCGTCGAGCATGGCGTGCGCTATCTGCGTGAGGTGCACCGCAATCCGGCCACCGGTGGCTATGCCTGGACCCTGCGCGATGGCCAGGTCGAGGACGACATGAATCACTGCTACGGCGTGGCGTTCGTCCTGCTGGCCTACAGCTGCGCGTTGAAGGCCGGCATCGAGCAGGCCCGCGCGTGGATGGATGAGACCTGGCAGCTGCTGGAGGCGCGCTTCTGGGAGCCGCAGCACGGTCTGTACCGGGACGAGGCGGACGGCCAGTGGAACTTCACCGGTTACCGTGGACAGAACGCCAACATGCACATGTGCGAGGCCATGCTGGCTGCGTTCGAGGCCAGTGGCGAACAGCGCTATGTGGAACGTGCCCTGCAGCTGGCCGACAACATGACCCGTCGACAGGCAGCCAAGGCCGGTGGCCTGGTATGGGAGCACTACGATTCCAACTGGGAGATCGACTGGAACTACAACCTGGACGACCCCAAGCATCTGTTCCGTCCCTGGGGCTTCCAGCCGGGCCACCAGACGGAGTGGGCCAAACTGCTGCTGATCCTGGATCGGCACGTGCAGGCCGACTGGCTGGTGCCGACGGCGCGTCATCTGTTCGACGTGGCCGTGGAGCGCAGCTGGGACGAGGCCCGTGGTGGCCTGTACTACGGTTTCGCGCCGGAGTCACGGCGGCAGCCGGGCATGGACGGCGCGCCGATCGGCGGCGACAGCTTCGTCTGCGACGACGACAAGTACTTCTGGGTACAGGCCGAAACCCTGGCAACCGCTGCGCTGATGGCTGCGCGCACCGGTGATGACCGCTACTGGCAGTGGTACGACCGCATCTGGGCCTATTCCTGGGAGCACTTCGTCGATCACCGCTACGGCGCCTGGTTCCGCATCCTCGATGCAGACAACCGCAAGTACAGCGATGAAAAGAGCCCCGCAGGCAAGGTGGATTACCACACCATGGGTGCCTGCTACGAAGTGCTGAACGTCGTGCGTTGAGCATGACCGGCAGCGCCGGGCCATGCCCGGCGAAGCATGATCGGTAGCGCCGGGCCATGCCCGGCGGACACAACAGGAGTCCCGCCCGTGCATCGCCCTTTCCGTGCCGTTTGCCCATTCGCCTCTCTGGCCCTGTTGTGGATTGCCACTCTCGTATTCCCGGCAGCGGCCGCTCCGTTACAGGCAAGCTGGGAGTTCCGCATGCTGCCGGGCGACGCGCAGGGCGCGGCGCATCCCGGCCTGCAGCAATGGCGCAGCGCGCAGGTGCCGGGCAGCATCCACACCGACCTGCTGGCGCATGAACTGATCCGTGATCCTTACGTCGGCGCCGCCGAGGCCGAGCTGCAGTGGATCGGCCTGGCTGCATGGGAGTACCGTGCACGCTTCGATGTGGACGCCGCGACCCTGGCCAGGCCGAACGCGGAACTGCGCTTTGACGGTCTGGATACGTACGCGGAAGTCACCCTCAACGGCAGGCCGCTGCTGCGCGCCGACAACGCTCACCGCAGCTGGCGCGTGCGCGTGGACGGCCGCCTGAAGGCGACGGGCAACACGCTGCAGATCGTGTTCCGTTCGCCGATCCGCACGCTGCTGCCCGCTGTCCAGGCGATGACGAACAGGATTGCTGGCAATTATCCTTCGCCCTACGGTGACGAGCCGAAGGATGCGATGGTCGGTAATTTCGCGCGCAAGCCGGCCTACCATTTCGGCTGGGACTGGGGTCCGCGCTATGTCACCGCCGGGGTCTGGCGTGGCATCGACCTGGAGTCCTGGGGGGAGCGCCGCCTCGGCGATGTGGCCGTACGCACCGAGATGCTGGACGCGCAGCAGGCGAAGCTTGCGGTAGTGCTGCAGGTGGAACAGGACGCTGCCGCGGGTACCGCGGCCGTCGATGTGGAGGTGTTCGATCCGGAGATGCGCAGTGTCGCGCGGGTGCAGCGGCACGTTGCAGTGGCCCCGGGAGCGAATACGGTGGAGCTGCCTGTGGCGCTTGCCCAGCCGCGCCGCTGGTGGCCGGTCGGCTACGGGGCACAGGATCGCTACGTGGTGGCGGTCCGCCTGGACAGCGGCGATAGCGGGTCGCTCGCGCGCGAGCAGCGCATCGGCCTGCGCACGGTCGAACTGCGCCGCGACAAGGACGCTGATGGCGGCCAGGGCTTCGCATTCGTGATCAACGGCGTGCCGGTCTTCGCCAAGGGTGCGAACGTGATTCCCTTCGACGCGTTCCCGGCCCACGTGGATCCCGCGCGCGTGCGCCAGGTGCTGACCGCCGCGCGCGACGCCAACATGAACATGCTGCGCAACTGGGGCGGCGGCTACTACGAAAACGATGTGTTCTTCGATATTGCCGATGAACTGGGCCTGCTGGTCTGGCAGGACTTCATGTTCGGCGGCGGCATGCAGCCCGGCTACGACCCGGCATTCCGCGCCAGCGTGGTTGCCGAAGCGCGCGACAACGTGCGCCGCCTGCGCCATCACCCCAGCATCGTGTTGTGGTGTGGCAACAACGAAGAGGAAACCGCGTGGAAGGACTGGGGCCATGGCCGCGACCTGAAGGCCGCAGATCCGGTCTTCGCCGCAAAGGTCTGGCAGGGCTATGTGGACCTGTTCGGCAATGACCTGCGTGCGGTGGTCCGTGAAGAAGGGCTGGGGGTGCCGTACTGGTCCAGTTCGCCCAGCAACGACCTCGACGAGAAGGCCAACGACTCCACCCGTGGCGACAAGCACTACTGGCAGGTGTGGGGCAATCCGGCGTTGCCGGTGCAGGCCTATCTGCGCGAGACGCCGCGCTTCATGTCCGAGTACGGCCTGCAGGCGTGGCCGGCCGTGGCTACGGTGGACCAGATCGCAACCCGCGCCGAGCAGCGGATCGACAGCCCGGTGATTCGCGCGCACCAGAAATTCATGGCGGGCGAGGGCAACAGCCGTCTGCTGCACTATATCGAGCGGGGTTACGGTACGCCGAAGGATTTCGGGGACTTCGTGTATCTCAGCCAGGTGATGCAGGCCGATGGCATCGCTCTGGCAGCGCTGCACCATCGCGCCTCACGCCCCTACACGATGGGCTCGCTCTACTGGCAGCTCAATGACGTATGGCCGGGTGCGTCCTGGTCGAGTGTGGACTACTTCGGGCGCTGGAAGGCGCTGCACTACCAGGCGCGGCGCTTCTTCGCTCCCGTTGCCGTGGCGGCGCTGCGTGACGAGGGCACGACACGCGTGCGTCTGCTCAACGATGGCGACGCCGGTGAGGCGCGCTGGCGGCTGCGGGTGATGGATGTCGACGGCAAAGTGCTACGTCGTCGCGAGCAGGCGGTGACCCTGGCGGCCGCGGGCGTGACGGCGGTCGGCGATTTCAGTGATGCCGAACTGCTGGCGGGTGCCGATCCGAAGCGCACGATTGCCGTGTTCGAGGTGCTGCATGGAGGGAAGACGACTGCACGTCAGGTCGTGGGATTCGTCGAGGCCAAGGATCAGGTACTGCCCCGCCAGGCGCTCAGGGCCACGCTGGATGTCGAGGGGGACCACTACCGGCTGCGGCTGCAGAGCAGGGCATTCGTGCGCGCGGCACGGGTGGACTTCGGTGCCCTGGAGGTGCAACTGGAGGACAACCTGCTCGATCTGCTGCCGGGCGAGAGCCGCGACATCAGCGTGCGCGGCCCGGTGGATCTGGCCACGCTGCGCGAGGCGCTGGAGGTGCGCAGCCTCAACGATCGTTGAGGCTGCGCCGTCGGCGGTACCTGGCCTGGGCCGGTGCCAACCCGGGTTGGCAGCGACCAGAAAGGGATCGTGTTACAGCTGGATCTGCTGGAAGTTCTCGACCCGCTCGTGACCGTGGGCGGCGTCGCCGACGCGCGGCATCGGGTAGTCGTCCAGACGATCCAGCAGGCGGGTCTGCAGACCGGCCTCGCGCGCGGCATCAAGCTCTTCCACCACGTCGGACAGGAACAGGATCTCGCCTGCCGGCACGCCGATGGACTGGACGATGCGGCGGTAACTGTCGGCCTCACGCTTGCCGCCGATCTCGGTGTCGAACCAGCCTGACACCAGCGGGCTGAGATCGCCCGCGTCGCTGAAACCGAAAAACAGCTTCTGCGCCGGCACCGAACCGGAGGAGTAGACGTACAGCGGCAGGCCCGAGGCATGCCATCCCTTCAGCACCGGCGCCACTTCCGGATAGACGTGCGCGGTGTAGTCGCCACGGCGATAGCCGGCGTCCCAGATCAGGCCCTGCAGCGCCTTCAGCGCCGTGTGCTTGCGGTCCTGGTCGATCCAGCCCTGCAGGGTCTCGGCGACCAGGCTGTCCTGGCAGGCGCCGCCGATTTCGCTGGCCACCGTGTCCAGCCAGCGGCGCACGTCCGGTCGCTGGCCATGCTCGGCCACGAAGCCGGGCAGGGCCTGGCGCGCATAGGGGAACAGCACGTTCTTGACGAACGAGATGCTGCTGGTGGTGCCTTCGATGTCGGTCAGGATGACGCGGGGCTGCATGGATCAGGATGCCTGGGTCGGAACGTAACGGGGGAATTTCTGCGCGATGTCGGTGCCGGTGAAGTGGCCGACCCAGCCATCCGGCTCGGTGAAGAAGCGGATGGCCACGAAACTCGGCTCCTCGCCCATGTCGAACCAGTGCGTGGTGCCATCGGGCACGGCGATCAGGTCATCCTTCACGCATTCGATCTCGTAGACCTTGTCACCCACGTGCAGGGTGAACAGCCCCGAGCCGGCAACGAAGAAGCGCACTTCGTCTTCCTTGTGGAAGTGCTCGTCGAGGAACTTCCTGCGCAGCTCGGCGCGGTTGGGATTGTCCGGCGCGATCGACGCCACATCCACGCTCTTGAAGCCCCGTTCAGCGACCAGGCGATCGATGTCGGCGCGGTAAGCGGCGAACACCTCGTCCTGGCTGGCGCCCGGCGCGACCGGTGCGGTGGCCTGCCAGCGCTCGAAGGTCACGCCGATCTTCTGCAGCTCGGCAGCGATGATGGCGCCGTCCTGGCTGTCCAGCAGCGGGGATTCGGGGCGGGTGTCGTCGTAGATGCGCAGTCGGCTCATGGCGGCAGCTTGAACGTCTCGGGGGGAGGACAGGGTAGCAGGGTGGCGGGCGGGCGCAGATTGCGGTTTGGAATCTGCTCAGCCACGCAGCCTGCGCAGTTCCAGTTCGCAGTGCAGCAGGAACTCGAATGCCTCAAGGTGGCGGCGCGCTTCGGCCATGTCGCGGCCCCAGGCGTACAGGCCGTGGCCATCGATCAGGTAGCCCCACAGCGTCTGGCGGTCCAGCAGATCCTCGACCTGGGCCGACAGCACGTTCATGTCCTGGGTGTTGGCGAACACCGGAACGTCGATGGCCATCTCGTGCGTGCTGTTGCCGGCAAAGGCTTTCAGCAGCTCATAGCCTTCCAGGCGGATGTGCCCCTGCGGTGCATACAGGCGCGAGGCGACGGTCTGCACCGGCGAATGCGTGTGCAGGACGCAGCCGACTTCCGGGAAACGCCGGTACAGCTGCGTGTGCAGCAGCGTCTCGGCGGACGGGCGCAGGGGACGGCCGACGGCCTGGCCATCGAAGTCCACGACCATGATGTCGTCCTCGATCAGCCGCCCCTTGTCCTTGCCGGAGACGGTGATTGCCGCATGGCGGTCGTCGAGGCGATGGGAGAAGTTGCTGCTGGTGGCCGGGGTCCAGCCGGCCTGGGCCAGTTCGCGGACGTTGTCGATCAGCAGCTGGGCGAGCTCGCTCAGGCGCGCGGTGTCGTAGGGGAGGGGGGCGGCGTTCATGCGGGCGATTTTACTGGATTCGGCCAACGGCTGAGCCCCTCGTGGCTGTCTCGCCGGGCGGGATTTCTTGCTTTGGCCGGGCGGGTGGGCTGTGCAGGGGTGTCCGCGGCAGGGATGCCGCGGCCAAGCCCCCAAGGATGGGTTTACGGCGTCCCCTGCACAACCCACCCGCCCGGCCACGGACAGGTTCCGTGCGCGTCAGCCACGGAGTGAAGAAGGAAAAGCGAAAAGCGGGTCGCTTCGCTGCGCTTGCTCGGAGCGGAGCATGGCTCCGCTCTACAGAGGATTCATCGACCTACGAAAATTCATTCCCTGGACGAATTCATCCACGCATGACGTGGACCAACCAGACGCGCCAGGAGACTGTCGGAGGTGGGGCGGGTTGGGTTCGCGGGGGTGTCCGCGGCATGGATGCCGCGGCCAAGCCTCCAGGGATGGATTCACGGCGTCCCCCGCGAACCCAACCCGTCCCGCCAAACCCTCGGCCCCGCTGTTGCTGTTGCCGTTGCTCCGGCTTCAAAGGCGGGTGCAGGGCCGCAGGCCCTGCAATGCAGAACCCCTTACTTCACCCGCAGGCGGCTGTGCCGGAAGCCGTAGCAGAAATAGATCACGAACCCGAAGAACGTCCACACGCCCATCAGCATCCAGTTGTGCATGGTCATCGCCGACAGCAGCGCCAGGCAGCTGAGCACGCCCAGGCTGCAGATCAGCCACGCCATCGGCATGCGGAACGGGCGCGGCAGGTCCGGTTGGGTGCGGCGCAGGATCAGCACGCCCGCACACACCGCCGCGAAGGCGATCAGCGTGCCCATCGAGGTCAGTTCGCCGAGCACGTCCAGCGGGAACAGCGCAGCCAGCAGGGCGATGCCGATTCCGGTGATGACCGTATTGATATGCGGAGTGCGGTACTTCGGATGGATCCGGGTGAACACGGGCGGCAGCAGGCCATCGCGACCCATGATCATGAAGATGCGCGGCTGCGCGATCACCATCACCAGTATGACCGAAGAAAGGCCGACCAGTGCCCCGATTTCCACCACCACCCGCAGCCAGCCCAACTGGGGATGCGCCGCGACGGCGGTGACCACCGGCTCATCGGTGCCGAGCAGGGTGTACGGCACCAGGCCGGTCATGACGGCCGCCATGGCGATGTACAGCACCGTGCAGACCACCAGCGAGAGCATCATGCCGATCGGCATGTCGCGCTGCGGACGGTGTGACTCCTGGGCCGCCACCGAGACCGCCTCGAAACCGATATAGGCGAAGAACACCATGGCAGCGCCACGCAGCACGCCCTCCATGCCGTACTTGCCGGGCCCCTGGTTCTCCGGAATGAACGGGGTCCAGTTGGCAGGATCGACGTACTTCCAGCCAACCACGATCACCAGCACGATCAGGCCGGTCTTGAGCACCACCATGGCCATGTTCATGGCCGAGGACTTGCTGATGCCCACGTAGCACAGCCAGGTCAGCAGCAGCACCAGGATGGCCGCCGGCAGGTTGGCGATCGCGCCGGTCGGGCGCAGCTGCCCGTCCAGCGGTGCGCTCACCAGTGCGGCCGGCAGGTGGATGTCGAAGTGACTGAGCAGGCTCAGGAAGTAGCCGGTCCAGCTGACCGCCACTGCCGAGGCGGACACGCCGTACTCCAGCACCAGCATCCAGCCGATGAACCAGGCCGAGAGCTCGCCGAAGGTGGCATAGGTATAGGTATAGGCGCTGCCCGAGACCGGCACCATCGAGGCGAACTCGGCGTAGGCCATGGCGCAGAACGCGCAGCAGATGGCGGCCAGCACGAAGGAGAGCATGATGGCCGGGCCTGCATGGTTGGCTGCGGCCTGCCCGGTGATGACGAAGATGCCGCCGCCGATCACTGCGCCGATGCCCAGGGCGGTCAACCCCCAGGGTCCGAGGTGGCGGCGCAGGCTCAGGCCATTGGCGTCTTCATGGGCGGCATGCGGGTGCTTGGTGGCCCAGAGTTGCTTGAACATGTGTGGGGATCTTGTCGATGCGCGCCGGGGGGGCGCGCGGGCGGAAACACTGGCAGGAGCAGACGGGCCGGCGCAGGGCCGGCCCGCAGGTTCAGGCGGACTTGGCCAGCTTGCTGTTGCGCATGCCGTAGCCGAAGTAGATCAGCAGGCCCAGCACGGTCCAGCCGACGAACAGATGCCAGTGCACCACGAAGGCCTGCCAGAACAGGAACAGGCAGGCCGCCGCGCCCAGCGGGCAGATGATCCACACCACCGGCACGCGGAACGGACGATGCAGCTCCGGACGGGTATAGCGCAGAACCAGCACGCCGATGCATACGGTCGCGAACGCCAGCAGGGTACCCATCGAGACCAGTTCGCCCAGCACGTTCAGCGGCATCAGGCCGGCCAGTGCCGCAGCGATCACACCGACCACGATCGTGGCCCAGTACGGGGTGCGGAAGCGGGCATGGACCTTGCCGAAGAACTTCGGCAGCAGGCCGTCGCGGGAGATCGTGTAGGCGATGCGAGTCTGGCCCATCATCATCACCAGCACCACCGAGGACAGGCCGGCGATGGCGCCGATCTCGACTGCGGTCTTCAGCCAGGACAGGCTGGCATAGGGCTCCAGCGCGGTGGCCACGGGCTTGTCGGTGCCCAGCAGGTGATACGGCATCATGCCGGTCAGCACGGCGCAGACGATGATGTAGACGAGGGTGCACACGGCCAGCGACCCGAGCAGGCCGATCGGCATGTTGCGCTGCGGGTCCTTGGTTTCGCCGGCTGCGGTGGAAACCGCGTCGAAGCCGATATAGGCGAAGAACACGATGGTGGCGGCACGGAACACGCCGCTCCAGCCGAACTCGCCGGATACGCCGGTGTTCTCCGGAATGAAGGGCTGCCAGTTGGCCGGATCGATGTGGGCGGCGCCGAAGCCGATGAACAGGCAGATCACGGTGACCTTGATGGCCACGATGATGGCGTTGACGAAGGCCGACTGGGTCACGCCGACATACAGCAGGCCCGAGACCGCAGCGACGATCAGGACCGCCGGCAGGTTGAACAGCTTGCCGGAAGAGATGAACTCGCTGCCGGTCCATGCGATCGGTGCCGCACTGAGTGCGTCAGGGAACGGCATGTGCAGCGTGGTGGTGATGAAACTGATCAGGTAGGCCGACCAGCCCACCGCAACCGAGGCCGAGGCGAACAGGTACTCCAGTACCAGGCACCAGCCGATGAACCAGGCCATGCCCTCGCCGAGCGTGGCGTAGGAGTAGGAGTAGGCGCTGCCCGATACCGGCATCATCGCGGCGAACTCGGCGTAGCACAGGCCGGCGAGTGCGCAGGCGATGCCGGCGAAGACGAACGAGAGCATCACTGCCGGGCCGGCGTGGTTGGCCGCGGCCTGACCGGTCAGTACGAAGATGCCTGCACCGATCACCGCCCCTACGCCAAGCAGGATCAGGTGTTTCGCCGTGAGGGTCCGTTTCAGCGTGGCTTCGCCGTCCAGGCTGCCTTCGATGGGTTCGCCGGCATCGACGTGCCCGGCCGGTTGCACCGGCTTGACCCTCAACAGAGCTTTCAGCATGCAGTACTTCCCTAATGATCGGTTTGGGGGCCGTCGATACGTTGCCGGCAGCCCTGAATGGTGAAGGCCGCGCGAACGGCCCGCTGTACCTTAGCCAAAGCTGAAGCCAACGCACAAGCGCAATCGCAACAATGAGCGGCGATAATGAACAGTATTTTTCCGAACCACCCCCATTCATGAGCCACACCGCCGAAACCCTTGCCGCGCTTGATGATCGCCTGCGCAGTCTGCTGCGGGACCATGCGCGCCTCGAACCCGCCCACGACGCCCTGGCTGCCGAATTCGGCACATTGCTGGACGATCCGGAAGATCCGTTCCGGCGCGAGCGGTTGGCCGGCCACTTCACCGCCAGCTGCTGGCTGGTCAGCGCCGATGGCCAGCGCCTGCTGCTGACCCACCACCGCAAGCTGCAGCGCTGGCTGCAGCTGGGCGGCCACGCCGACGGCGACCGCGACCTGGCCCGGGTGGCGCTGAAGGAGGCAGAGGAGGAGTCGGGGCTGTCCGGGCTGGTGCTGGACGATCCGGCGATCTTCGACCTGGACAAGCATTGGATCCCTGAACGCGGGGAGGTGCCGGGGCATTGGCACTACGACGTGCGCTTCGTGATCCGGGCGCTGGGGGGCGAGGACTTCGTGCTCAGCGAGGAATCGCTGGACCTGGCCTGGCGGCCGGTGACCGAAGTCGCGGCCGATCCGGAATCGGACGAATCGATGCAGCGCATGGCGCGCCGGTGGTTGGCGCGCTGACGGGGACGTCCACCTCATGCGCGGGGCGCCGGGCATCGCCCGGCGCTACCGTGATCGCGTGGGTAGCGCCGGGCCGTGCCCGGCGAACCTTCAATCAATACAGGATGCGGGTGCGCAACGTGCCCGGAATGGCCGCCAGTTCTTCGCGCACCGCGGCGGCCTGCTCCTCGCTGGCGGTGATGTCGATCACCACGTAACCCACCTTCGGGTCCGTGCGCAGGAACTGGCCGTCGATGTTGACGTTGTGGCGCGAGAAGATCTCGTTGACCTTGGACAGCACGCCCGGCACGTTCTGGTGGATGTGCAGCAGGCGCAGGCTGTCTTCGTGTTCGGGCAGGGTCACTTCCGGGAAGTTGACCGCCGACAGGGTGCTGCCGTTGTCGCTGTAGCGCACCAGCTTGGCGGCGACTTCCACGCCGATGTTGTCCTGCGCTTCCAGCGTGCTGCCGCCGACATGCGGGGTCAGGATCACGTTGTCGTGGCGGGTCAGTGGTGATTCGAAGATGTCGCCGTTGCCCTTCGGCTCCACCGGGAACACATCCAGTGCAGCCCCACCGACATGGCCGCTGGCCAGTGCTGCGTCCAGCGCATCGATGTCGACCACGGTGCCGCGCGCCGCATTGATCAGGTGCGCGCCCTTGCGCATCTTCGCCAGCTCGGTGCTGCCGATCATCCACTGCGTGGCCGGGGTCTCCGGCACGTGCAGGGTAACGATGTCGGCACGTGCCAGCAGGTCGTCCAGGCTGGCCGCGGCACGCGCATTGCCCAGCGCCAGCTTGGTTTCCACGTCGTGGAAGATCACCTGCATGCCCAGCGATTCGGCCAGCACGCCGACCTGGGTGCCGATGTGGCCGTAGCCGATGATGCCCAGCGTCTTGCCCCGTACCTCATGGCTGCCGCTGGCGGACTTCGACCAGCCGCCGCGGTGGCATTCAGCGTTCTTCTGCGGGATGCCACGGGTCAGCATGATCGCCTCGGCGATCACCAGTTCGGCCACGCTGCGGGTGTTGGAATAGGGCGCGTTGAACACCGGGATGCCGGCCAGCTCGGCCGCGTCCAGATCGACCTGGTTGGTGCCGATGCAGAAGCAGCCCACCGCGATCAGGCGCTTGGCCTCGGCCAGCACCTCGGCGCTGAGCTGGGTGCGCGAACGGATGCCGACGATATGCGCCTCGGCGATGCGCGCCTTCAGTTCGTCCTCGGGCAGCGCCTTGGTGTGCGCCTCGATCTGGCTGTAGCCGGCGGCGCTGAATACCTCCACGGCGGTCTGGCTGACCCCCTCCAGCAACAGCACGCGGATATCCTGCTTCGGGAACGAGGTCTTCTTCGGCGACATGGGGCAACACGGCCAGTGGGACAGGGGCTGACCACTATGCCAGATCGGACCGCCCATGGTGCAGTGCGCAATTGGTTGCATCCGTAGCTATCGGTGCGGCACTGCGGGGCTGGACGCTGGCGCGTGCCACTGGCACGCTTGCCCGTTCGTCACGCACCGCGCTGGACCGACATGACCGATTCCCGCATTGCCTCGCTGCTGCAGGCCTGTCCCGGCCTGAAGCTGAAGACCGACCCATCCGACCTGGAGCATTACGGTCGCGACTGGACCCGGCGCTGGACGCCGGCGCCGCTGGCGATCGCGCTGCCGGCCACGGTCGAGGAGGTGCAGGCGGTGATGCGCTGGAGCGCGGCCGAAGCGGTTGCGGTCGTGCCCTCCGGCGGCCGTACCGGGCTGTCCGGCGGCGCGGTAGCCGCCCACGGCGAACTGGTGCTGAGCCTGGAACGGATGAACAAGGCCCTGGCGTACGACGCGGTCGACCGGACCCTGGTGGTACAGGCCGGCATGCCGCTCGAAGCGCTGCACAACGCCGCGCTGGAGCATGGATTGATCTATCCGGTCGACTTCGCCGCGCGCGGATCGTGTTCGATCGGCGGCAACATCGCCACCAATGCCGGCGGCATCCGCGTGATCCGGTACGGCAACACCCGTGAATGGATCGCCGGATTGAAGGTGGTCACTGCCAGCGGCGAACTGCTGGAATTGAACAAGGGCCTGATCAAGAACTCCAGCGGCTACGACTTCCGCCAGCTGCTGATCGGTTCAGAAGGCACGCTGGGCGTGATCGTCGAGGCGACGGTGAAGCTGACCGATCCCCCGCCGGCCAGCAACGTGATGCTGCTGGCGTTGCCCAGCTTCGAGGTGCTGATGCAGGTATTCGCCGCCTTCCGTGCGCGCCTGCAGCTGCAGGCGTTCGAGTTCTTCACCGACCGGGCGCTGGAACACGTGCTGGCACATGGTGCGCAGGCGCCGTTCGACGAAGTGCATCCGTACTATGTCGTGACCGAGTTCGCTGCCAATGACGAGGCACAGGAAGCCGCGGCCATGGCGGCCTTCGAGGACTGCATGGGCAACGGCTGGGTCAGCGACGGCGTGATCAGCGCCAGCGACGCACAGGCGGCCCAGCTGTGGCGCCTGCGGGAGGGCATCACCGAATCACTGGCGCGCTACAAGCCCTACAAGAATGACGTCTCGGTGCGTATCTCGGCGATGCCGGCATTCCTGGCCGAGACCCAGGCGCTGATCGGCCAGGCTTATCCACACTTCGATGTGGTCTGGTTCGGCCATATCGGCGACGGCAACCTGCACATCAACGTGCTGAAGCCGGACGACACCAGCGACGCCGAGTTCCTTGCCCAGTGCGAGCAGGTGACCAAGCTGCTGGCGCAGGTGCTGGCGCGTTTCGATGGCAGCATTTCGGCCGAACACGGGATCGGCCTGGTCAAGAAGGGTTATCTGGACAGCACGCGCGGGCCGGCGGAAATCGCGTTGATGAAGGCGGTCAAGCGTGCGTTCGATCCCGAAGGGCGGCTGAACCCGGGCAAGCTGTTCGACGCCTGATCTGGGCAAACCCTTCACGCACCCGTTACGCTCCACCCATTCCTTCAACCGGCCTGCGACCGATGATCCGACCGTTCCTGCTGATTGCCCTGCTGTCCCTGCCGCTGGCCGGCTTCGCTTCCAGCTTCGCCGGCACCTCGGCCGGTTCGGCAACCGGTGCATCGTCCGGCTCGTCGGGCAGCAGCTCGGGTGACGACAAGGTCGTGCGCGCTGCGCGCGATGATGCCGCGGCCTTTGTCGCCAGCGACGGCCAGATCCGTGGCGCGCGCCTGCAGGCCGCGCTGGTCCATCTGCGCGAGCAGGACGCTGCCGCGCAGCAGCAGAGCGATCTGGAACTGGCGCGCGCCCTGCTGGCGCGTTGATCCGGGCCGCATGCCGCCCGCGGTTTCGCTTGCCGTGGCGCCGGCCGATGCACGGCTGAACGTCTTGCGTACGCGGGCAGCAGCAGATGCCGGCCGCGACCCGGCGCTGTCCAAGCGTGCCCTGCATGCAGGATGGGGTATCGCATTGGCGTGGCTGGCGATACCGGTGGCGCATGCGACCGACCGCCTGCAGCTGGACCCCGCAGGCCTGGACCCAACACAACAACGGCTGGCCCGGCAGACCCTGGCCGACGTGCAGTCGCTGCTGCCCGAGGGGCTGCTGCGCGCGTTGCCGCCGCAGGTGCAGGTGCGCTGGAGTGAGGCCCTGCCGGCCGATGTGCACGGTCGGGCCTTTGGCGGACGCGTGTCGCTGCGTCGCGACCTGCTGGATGAGGAGGTGCCCGGCGCCCGCCGCGCGCGACGCAGCGCGCTGGTGCACGAACTGGCCCACGTTGCCGACCGCAACGGTGCAGGCTGGTCGCGCAGCGCGCGCTGGCGCGATCTGTCCGGCTGGCAGCGCAGGCCGTGGCATCTGGGCCGCGGTGACAATGATTTCCGTGACCGCAGCCCGGATCCCTACGAGCTGACGGATGCGGCCGAGTACCTGGCAGTGAATGCCGAGCATTTCGTGCTCGATGGTGCGTTCGCCTGCCGCCGTCCAGCCCTGGCGCAGTGGTACCGGGCGCATTTCGGCACGCCGCCATCGCTGCCACGCCCGCACTGTGAGGCAACCCTCCCATTGCTGCAGGCCGAAGCGGAGGAGGGGGCAGCCTCGTTGCTGCAGCTGGATCCCGCGCGCGTCTATGCGGTGGACTACCTGTTCGCTGAAGGCAGCCGGCAGCCGATGAGCCGCTGGGGCCACAGCATGCTGCGGCTGGTCATCTGCCGGCCGGGCCGGACGCCGGGACCGGCGTGCCGACTGGATCTCGAACATCACCGCGTACTGTCCTTCCGCGCGTTCGTGGGTGATGTGCAGATTTCCAACTGGCGTGGCCTGACCGGCGACTATCCGTCGCGCTTGTTCGTGCTGCCGCTGCAGCAGGTGGTGGATGAATACACCAAGGTCGAGCTGCGTGGCCTGCAGTCGCTGCCCCTGCGCCTGCAGCGCGAAGAAATCGCCAGCCTGCTGGAACGCACCGCGCAGGTGCATTGGACCTATGACGGACGCTACTACTTCGTCAGCAACAACTGCGCGGTGGAGACTGCGAAACTGCTGCAGGCCGGCGTGCCCCGGCTCGGCCAGGCCGGGCTCGCCCAGCTCACCCCGCGGGGACTGCGGCGTCGGCTGGCACGGCTGCATGTTCTGGACGACCAGGTCCTGGCGGATCGGGCGGGTGCGCAGGCCCAGGGGTATTACTTCGCCTCCGCGCGTGATCATTACCAGCAGCTTTTTTCCGTGGCTGCCACCCAGCTCGCCTTGCCGGCGCGCGACGTGCGCGCATGGCTGAATCTGCCCGCGCGCGAGCGCGGCCCCTGGCTGCTGCAGGGTGATCTGCGCGCAAGTGCTGGCCTGCTGCTGCTGGAACAGGCCGCGCAGCGACGCGCGGAGCTGCGCGCGCGTGATGTGCTGAAGCGCCGTCTGCTGGCGGCGCCGGAGAGCGCTGAGGCACGCAGTCTGCGTGAACTGCTGGACCTGAGCGGGCAGTGGCTGCGTCCCGGGGAGCTGCTGGCGGACGGCGGCTACGGCTTGCCGCTGCCCGAGGAACAGGTACTGCTGGCCGACCGCGTTGCGCTGGCCAGCGCCCAGGCGGTGCCGGCATGGCGGACCCTGCGCATGCAGCTGCGACAGCAGCTGCCGGCGTCGCAGCGGGGGGAACTCGATGACATCGACGCGAACCTGGCGGTGCTGGGTGAGCGCCTGCGACGGCAGGCGACGCCTACTGACGCGGCAGTTCGATGACGAAGCGGCTGCCGCCGCTGCCACCGGGCGCGCAGTAGACCTTTCCGCCATGTGCATCGGCGATGGCCTTGACCACGGCCAGGCCCAGGCCGCTGCCACCACCCTGGCGCGAACGTGAACCGTCGGCGCGCATGAAGGGGCTGAAGATGTCCGCGTGCAGTGCCGGATCGATGCCGGGGCCCTCATCCTCGATGGCAACCTGCACGTGCCCCGGGGTGTCATGCACGGCGATCCGCACCCGGCCCGGGCTGGCGTAGCGGCGTGCGTTCTCCAGCAACGCAAGAAGCGCCTGCCGCAGGCGGGTCGGATCGCAGTGGGCGTTGTGCTCCTCGCGGCTGGTCTCCAGTTCCAGCACGAAGCCGGCCGCGCGGAACTGGGGATCGACCAGGGTCATCACCGAGTGCACCTCCGCCACCACATCGGTGCGGGCGCGGCGCACGTCCAGCCGGGCGTTGTCCGCCAGGCTCAGCACGCGCAGATCCTCGATCAGCCGCGACAGCCCTTCCACCTGCGCCAGCAGGCTGCGGAACTGCGATTCGTCGGGGTGGAACACGCCTTCGGCCAGGCCCTGCAGGCGACCGCGCAGGATGGTGACCGGCGTGCGCAGTTCGTGGGCGATGGCGGCGTGCCACATCATCCGTTCGCTTTCCATGTGCTGCAGGCGGCGCGCCATCGCGTTGAAGTCGTCGACCAGCGCGGCGACCTCGCCGGGAGAGTTGCCGTCGGCGCTGGCACGTGCGCCCAGGTCGCCGCTGGCCAGCGCGCGCACGCTGTCGACCAGCGAATTCAACGGGGACAGGATACGGTGGGCGAGGCGGAACGATGCGGCGATCGCAAGGGCCAGCCCGGTCAGGATGACACCGACCATCCAGGCCAGTTCGGGACCGGTGGGCAGCCAGCTTTCCGGCTCGACCGTACTGGCCGGCGAAAACTCGACCAGCACCGCATACAGCAGCCAGGACGAGAGGATCATCATCACGATGACGCCGATCACCATCAGCGACATCGAGACGACGATGTGCCGGCTGAGCCCGGACCGGCGCATCAGCGGTCGGCCATCAGGCGGTAACCGACGCCGCGCACGCTGGCCGGGATGTTGACCATGCCCACGTCGTCCAGCTTGCGGCGCAGCTTGCTGACATGGCTGTCGACCGTGCGCTCCAGCGCTTCACTCTCAGGCAGGCATTCATGCATCAGTTCGCTGCGGCTGAAGATGCGGGTCGGTGCCAGAGCCATGCAGTGCAGCAGCTTGAACTCGGTCAGCGTCAGCAGGACTTCATGGCTGTAGCCATCGCCTTCCACATGCACGGCATGGGTTGCCGGATCGATCAGCAGCTGCCCGATGCGCAGTGCCGCCGGTGCATCCACGCGTGAGGATCTGAGCGTCCGCCGCAGCACCGCGCGCACGCGCGCAGCCACCTCGGCCGGGTTGAACGGCTTGACCACGTAGTCGTCGGCACCCATGCGCAGCGCGGTCAGCTTGTCCAGGTCCTGGTCGAGCGCGGTCAGCATGATCACCGGCGTTTCCCCGCGCTGGCGCAGCTGGCTCAGCACGCTCCATCCGTCCAGCCGCGGTAGTTGTACATCCAGCAGGACCAGGTCCGGACGCATGTTGCGGTGCAGGTCCAGTGCACTGTGGCCGTCGCCGGCGCGCAGGGTGCGCAGGCCCTCACGTTCAAGATAGGCAGTGAGGATGTCGGCGATCTCGGCCTCGTCCTCCACGATCAGGACCAGGGCGGCGAGGGCAGTGGAGGCGTGCATGCGTGGATCAGGCCATAAGGTGCTTGCCTCCATCGTATCTCCACACTTCCTCCATCGAAACCCCATCATCGCCGCGCAGACTGCGCGCTTCATGACCTATCCGCCGCGCCCGCGGCATTGTGCACAGCAATGAGAACCTTCAGGACCCCGGCCGCGTTGATCGCGGTCCTCGCCTTGGCCATGACGGCCTGTTCCTCGCCCGAAGCCAGCCCCGAACCCGCACCGCGCGTGAGTGTGGTCACCGTCGGCCCACAGGTCGTGCAGCGCGACGATGAGCTGCCGGGCCGCGTGACGGCCGTGCGTACCGCACAGATCCGTGCGCAGGTCGGCGGCATCGTGCAGCGTCGCCTGTTCGAGCAGGGGGCCGAAGTCACCGCCGGGCAGGCGTTGTTCCAGATCGATCCGGCGGCCTTCCGTGCGGACGTCGATTCGGCGCTGGCGGCCCTGCAGCGCAGCGAGGCGGCGCTTGCCCGCAGCCGTGTGCAGTCGCAGCGGCTGCACGCCCTGGCGGCGGCGCAGGCCGTCAGCCAGCAGCATCGCGACGACGCCAGCGCCGAGTACGAGCAGGCGCGCGCCGCGGTGAATGAAGCCCGGGCGATTCTTGCCCGCCGCCAGCTGGACCTGCGCTATGCGACGGTCAGCGCGCCGATCAGCGGACGCATCGATCAGGCATGGGTGACCGAGGGAGCGCTGGTCGGCGTGGCCGATGCCGAGCCGATGGCGGTGGTGCAGCAGATCGACCAGGTCTACGTGGATGTTCGCCAGCCTGCGTCCCAGCTGGAGTCGCTGCAGCGCAGCGCCGCGAGCGGTGGACAGTCGTCGGTGGCGATCATCGGCCCGGCGGGCCGGCCGTTGTCGGAACGTGGCGAGCTGCTGTTCTCCGGCATCAGCGTCGATGCGCGTACGGGCGATGTGATGCTGCGCATCCTGGTGAACAACCCGCAGCGCCAGCTGCTGCCCGGAATGTACGTACGGGCAAGAGTGCCGCGCGGTGCTCCGTCCAGTGCGCTGGTTCTGCCGCAGCAGGCCGTACTGCGCAGTGCCGGTGGTCAGGCCTACGCCTGGGTGGTCGGCAGTGACGGCAAGGCGGTGATCCGCACGCTGGAGATCGATGGCAGCGTGGATCGGCAGTGGCTGGTCCGGAATGGCCTGAAGGCGGGCGAGAAGGTGGTCGTCGAAGGCCAGGAGCGCCTGCAGGAGGGCGTGGTGGTCCAGATGCACGACTGGTCACGGCCCGTCGCCATTGCCGGGGCTGCACCGTCAGGTCGTCAGGGCTGAGTCCGCCAGGACCCGGCCGATCCAGGAAAATCCAACATGGCACGTTTCTTCATCGATCGCCCGGTGTTCGCCTGGGTGCTGGCGATCTTCATCATCCTTGCCGGTGTCCTGGCGATTCCGCGGTTGGCCGTGGAGCGTTACCCGGCAGTCGCTCCGCCCAGTGTCAGCATCTATGCGAGCTATCCAGGCGCAAGCCCGCAGACATTGAACGATGCGGTGGTCGCGCTGATCGAGCGCGAACTGTCCAGCGTCAAGCACCTGCTGTACTTCGAATCGTCGGTGGATACCTCCGGGGAGGCGTCGATCACGGCGACCTTCCAGCCGGGAACCAACCCCGAACTGGCCCAGGTCGATGTGCAGAACCGGATCAAGGCGATCGAGCCGCGGTTGCCGCGCAGCGTGCGCCAGAACGGGCTGTACGTGGAGGCGGCCGATTCCGGTTTCCTGATGCTGGTCGGCCTGCGTTCGCCGGATGCCAGCGTCAGCGAGGCCGCGCTGGGTGACTTCATGGCGCGCAACATCATCGAGGAACTGCGCCGCATCGACGGTGTCGGGCGCGTGCAGCTGTTCGGCGCGGAGCAGGCGATGCGCGTCTGGCTCGATCCCACGCGGCTGACCGGGTACGGCCTGACCATCGGTGACGTTGCCAGCGCCATCGAGCAGCAGAACCTGGAGATCGCACCGGGTCGCATCGGCGACTCCCCCGGTCTGCCCGGCCAGCGCCTGACCGTGCCGCTGACCGCCGATGGCCAGCTGTCCACGCCCGCGCAGTTCGCTTCGATCGTGCTGCGTGCGCGGGCGGATGGCTCGCGGGTACTGCTGGGTGACGTCGCCCGGGTCGAACTGGGGGCGCAGAGCTACGCCTGGGGTACCCGAGAGGATGGTCAGCCTGCGACGGCGGCGGGCGTCCAGCTGCGGCCCGGAGCGAACGCCGTACGCACTGCGGCAGCGGTGCGCGAAAGGATGGCCGAGCTGGCGCCGCTGCTGCCGCGTGGTGTCGAGGCGAGCATTCCGTTTGATACCGCACCCTTCGTCAGCATCTCGATCCGCAAAGTAGTGCAGACACTGCTGGAGGCCATGCTGCTGGTGTTCGCGGTGATGTACCTGTTCCTGCAGAACTGGCGCTATACGCTGATACCTGCCATGGTCGCGCCGATTGCGCTGCTGGGTACGTTCGCGGCGATGCTGGCGCTGGGGTTCTCGATCAACGTCCTCACCATGTTCGGCATGGTGCTGGCGATCGGCATCATCGTCGATGATGCGATCGTGGTGGTCGAAGGCGTGGAACGGATCATGGCCGAGGAGGGGTTGCCACCCCGCGAGGCGACGATCAAGGCAATGCGCGAACTGACCGGCGCGGTGATCGGCATCACCCTGGTACTGACCGCGGTGTTCATTCCGATGGCGTTCGCCAGTGGTTCGGTAGGCGCGATCTACCGTCAGTTCACCGTCGCGATGTCGGTATCGATCCTGTTCTCCGCACTGCTGGCGCTCAGCCTCACGCCTGCACTGTGCGCCACGCTGCTGCGCGGAAGTACACGCGGGCATCATGGCCGCAGTGGACTGTTCGGCGCCTTCAACCGCGGCTTCGAGCGGATGACCGGCCGCTACCAGCGTGGCGTGGCCGCTGTGCTGCAGCGAAGCGGGCGCGTGATGGGGGTGTTCGTCGCACTGGTGGCAGCGCTTCTGCTGGGCCTGAACGGGTTGCCCGGGGCATTCCTGCCGGAGGAGGACCAGGGGTACTTCATGACCTCGATCCAGCTGCCGGCCGAGGCGACCACCGAGCGCACGCTTGCCGTCGTTGAAGCGTACGAACGTCACGTGGCCTCGCGCCCCGGCGTTGCATCCAACCAGTCGATCCTCGGGTACAGCTTCTCCGGCTCGGGGCCGAGTGCTGCACTGGCCTACACGATGCTGAAGGATTGGGGGGAGCGTGCCGGTGCGACGGCTGCCGGCGAGGTGGAGGCGGTACGGAAGGCGATGTCGACGCTGGTCGAGGGCGAAGTCATGAGCGTGATGCCGCCGGCCATCGACAGCCTCGGCCGCTCGTCAGGCTTCTCGCTGGCGCTGCAGGCGCGGACCGGGCAGACCCAGGCCGAGCTGCGCGCTGCCCTCCAGCAGCTGCTGCAGCTGGCCCAGGCCAGCACACTGCTGTCCGATGTGCATGCCGATGGAATGCCCGCAGGTACCAGCGTCCGGCTTGACCTCGATCGCGCCAAGGCCGAGGCGATGGGCGTGGCGTTCAGCGAGATCAGCGGAACGCTGTCGGCGGCAATGGGCTCGCAATACGTCAACGACTTTCCGAACAAGGGACGGCTGCAGCAGGTCATCGTCCAGGCCGATGCGCCGTACCGGATGGAGCTGGGCGACGTGCTCAAGCTGTATGTCCGCAACAGCGAAGGGGGCATGGTGGCGCTGTCGGAGCTGGTCGATCCGCAGTGGACGGAAGCGCCCCTGCAGCTGCAGCGCTATCTCGGCTTCCCGGCATTGAATCTGTCCGGCGCGCCCGCGTCGGGCGTTTCCACCGGGCAGGCGATGGACGAGATGGAGCGCCTGGCCCGGCAGCTGCCGGCGGGCTTCGCACTGCAGTGGACCAGTCAGTCGCTGCAGGAGCGCGAGTCCGGCGCGCAGGCCCCGTGGTTGCTGCTGCTGTCGATGCTGGTGGTGTTCCTGGTCCTGGCGGCGCTGTACGAGAGCTGGTCCATACCAATGGCGGTGATGCTGGTGGTGCCGCTGGGCCTGCTGGGAGCCGTAGCGGCGGTGCTGCTGCGGGGCATGCCCAACGACGTTTTCTTCAAGGTCGGCATGATCACGGTGATCGGCCTGTCGGCGAAGAACGCGATCCTGATCGTCGAGTTCGCGCGACAGCTGCAGCAGCAGGGACGCGGGCTGGTGGAAGCGGCCGTGGAGGCAGCGCGCCTGCGCCTGCGGCCCATCGTGATGACGTCGCTGGCGTTCGCGCTCGGCGTGGTGCCTTTGATGGTGGCGCAGGGTGCCTCGAAGGAAACACAGCAGGCAATCGGTACCGGTGTGTTCGGTGGCATGGTCAGCGCGACCGTGCTCGCGGTGTTCTTCGTGCCGGTGTTCTATGTGGTGGTGCAGGGGGGGCGGCAACGGATCGCGCGGCGCCTGCGCAGGCGCCGGCCACTGCCGGAAGGATCTGTGGATGGGAACGGATAACGGTCAAACGCTGCACGACGTGCAGCTGAAGGCGCTGGAACGGCGCCTGTGCCAGGCCCTGATCGAGGGTGATCGGCAGGCACTGTCGCTGCTGTTGTCGCCGGCGATGTTCATGATGGATGGCGATGGCGGGCGTCTGTTTGATCTGCCCTGGCTGGATGACTGGTTGGGCGGGCACCTGCAGGTGCGGGCGCTGCATCTGCAGGCGGTGGACACCCTGCTGTGCGGTCGGCTGGCGCTGCTGTCCAGCCCGGTGCAGATGGTGGTCGTCCGGCACGGGCAGGAGCAGGCATTGCGGGTGCGTCTGTTGCGGGTCTGGGCCTGTAGTTCCGGCGGGGAGGGCGCGCAGCTGCTGTCGATGACGGTGCTCGCGGCGTGAACACGATCACATCGGTTTCAGCGCCGGCTCATCGCCGGATGATAGGGTGGTCATCTTCAGTACGGTCGACAAGGAGTCGAGTCATGCGTGTAGTTTCCAGTCTGTCGACGGCTTCGCTGGCCCTGGTGCTGGCGGCCTGCCAGCCATCGACGCCGCCTGCCGCAGCAGGTGGCACGGCTGACCCGGCGCCGCCGGAGCCGCAGCCGCTGTCCACGAACTCGACCGCCAGCCAGACGGCCTATCAGTGTGGCGATCTGGCCGTGCGTACGACGTTCAACGGCGAGGACGCAGCCACCGTGGTGATCGGGGATCGCACGTTCGCCATGACCTCCGAGCGTGCTGCTTCGGGGGCGAAGTACGGCGACGGGCAGGGCAACAGTTTCTGGACGAAGGGCCACGACGACGGGCTGCTCAGCCTGAAGGGCGAAGTGGACCGCGAGTGCCGCGCGGTGGAGACCACGGAAGGCGACGGCCGTGCCGGTGCTGCCGCGTTCAGGGCGACCGGCAACGAACCGGGCTGGCTGGCGGTGGTCGACGGTGACACGCCCGGCCTGCAGGTGCAGGTCGATTATGGCCAGCGGCACTTCGACGTGGGCGCGCCCAACCAGGGGGCGGACGGGTGGAGTGGCAAGGCTGCGGACGGTACCGACATCAAGCTCACCTTCCAGCGCACGACGTGCACGGACGACATGAGCGGCGAGCCGTTCGAGGCGAAGGCGATGCTGACCGTCGGCACGCGCCAGTACCATGGGTGTGGCAATTTCGGCGCCAGGCAGCCGTAAGTTGGTCGGCAGAGCCGAGCGGGGCTCGGCTCTGCCAGGCGCGTGCGGTCAGCTCAGTCCGCGCGGCCTGCGAACTCGCCGGTGGCAGTGTTCACCAGCACGCGTTCGCCATTGACGATGTACTCCGGCACCATGATCTCGATACCGGTATTGAGCTTGGCCGGTTTCGGACGCTTGGTGGCGGTGCCGCCCTTCAGTTCCGGCGGGGTCTCGATCACTTCCAGCACCACCGAGGCCGGCAACTGGATGGCCACCGGCTGCTCGTCGATCACCTGCACGTAGATGCCGGTCAGGCCATCGGTGATGTAGCCGGCGTCGTCGCCGATGACGTCCGCATCCAGGGTGTAGGGGGTGTAGTCCTCGTCATCGAGGAAGACGAACGCATCGCCATCCTTGTACGAATAGGTGGACTGGCGGCGCAGCAGTTCGACCTCGACCAGATTGTCGTCGGCATCGAAGCTGGCATCGAGCTTGTTGCCGCCCGGCACGCTGTACATGATGAAGCGGAAGCGGACGTTGCCACCCCGGCCCTGCGGGGAGCTGCGCTCGATGTCGCGGATCTGGTAGACGCCGTTGTTGTACTCGACGACGTTGCCCTTCTTGATGTCGTTGGCTTTCATGGTGATCTGGGTCGTTGGGGGTGGACGCCGTCCCGGCGCCCGGGGGAATCACTTCGGAGCGAGGCGGGTAGCGCCGTCCAGGCGGATGGTCTCGCCATTGAGGTAGGTGTTGCCGAGGATGAAGCCGACCAGGCTGGCGAAATCCTCCGGCTTGCCCAGCCGCGACGGGAACGGGATCGAGGCGGCAAGCGACTGCTGTACGGCTTCAGGCATGCCATCGACCATCGGTGTCCAGAACACGCCCGGGGCGATGGTGTTGACGCGGATGCCGAAGCGCGAGAGCTCGCGGGCCATCGGCAGCGTCATCGACACCACACCGCCCTTGCTGGCGGCGTACGCGGCCTGGCCGATCTGGCCCTCATAGGCGGCGATGCTGGCGGTGTTGATGATGACACCGCGTTCGCCATCGTCGCCGGCCTCGTTGTGCTGCATGCGGTTGGCGGCGGCCTTGGCCACGTTGAAGCTGCCGACCAGGTTGACCATCACCGTGCCCTGGAAGTCGGCCAGCGGCATCGGGCCTTCCTTGCCGAGCACACGGCCCGCGCCGAGGATGCCGGCGCAGTTCATCGCCACGTTGAGACCGCCGAGGAAATCGTGGGCCTGGTCGATGGCCGCCGCCACGGCAGCTTCATCACTGACGTTGACGTTGAAATAGCGGGCGTTGTCGGCACCCAGCGCGGCGACGGCGGCGCTGCCTTTGTCGTCGTTGAGGTCGAACAGGGCCACCTTGCCGCCTTGGGCGACGAGGTGCTCGGCCACGGCCAGGCCAAGGCCGGAAACGCCGCCGGTGATCACGGCACGTACGGAAGACAGCTGCATTGCACGGTCCTGCAGGTTCGAGAACCGCCGATTCTAACGGAAGCCACGACCGCTGCCGTTGTGCACCGCGCCGCCCGGAGCCCGGGCGACGCGCCCTGATGGATCAGACGGCCGCGAGGGCCTGGCCGGTGCGGCTGGCGGTCGCACGCCCGAGCAGGCCGGCCAGCCAACGACCGGTTTCCGCCAGCGCCGGCAGGTCCACCCCGCTGTCCAGGCCAAGGCCCTGCAGCAGATAGACCACGTCCTCGCTGGCGACGTTGCCGCTGGCGCCTTTCGCGTAAGGGCAGCCGCCCGCGCCGGAGACGGCGCTGTCGACCACGCGCACGCCTTCTTCCAGGCAGGTGGCGATGTTGGCAATGGCCTGCCCGTAGGTGTCATGGAAGTGCACGGCCAGCGCGCTCATCGGGATCTCCGCGGCGACTGCCTGCAGCATCGCCCGCGCCTTGCGCGGCGTGCCGACGCCGATCGTGTCGCCCAGCGAGATCTCATAGCAGCCCATCTGGTGCAGGGCGCGCGCCACCCGCACCACATCGGCCAGGGGGACCTCGCCCTGGTAGGGACACCCCAGCACGGTGGAGACATAGCCGCGCACCCGTACGCCATCGGCGGCGGCGCGGCGCAGGATCGGCTCGAAGCGGGCCAGCGACTCGTCGATGCCGGCGTTGGTGTTGGTGCGGTTGAACGCCTCGGAGGCGGCCGTGAACACCGCCACTTCCTCCACGCCGACCGCGAGCGCCCGCTCGTAGCCCTGTTCATTCGGTACCAGCACTGGATAGTGGATGCCGGGCCGGCGCTGGATGCCGGCATAGACCTCAGCGGCATCCGCCAGCTGCGGCACCCACTTCGGGCTGACGAAACTGGTCGCTTCGATGCTGCGCAGGCCGGTGGCCGACAGGCGGTTGATCAGCTCGATCTTGTCGGCCGTAGAGACCGGTTGCTTTTCGTTCTGCAGGCCGTCCCGCGGGCCGACCTCGACGATGCGGACGTAGTCGCTCATGCCTCCGTCTCCGCAGCGGGGCGCTGGCAGACAGCCTCGATGTTGTTGCCGTCCGGGTCGAGCACGAAGGCGGCGTAGTAGTTCGGGTGATACCAGGGACGCACGCCGGGAGCGCCATTGTCGCGTCCTCCGGCGGCCAGGGCGGCGGCATGGAACGCGTCCACCTGCGCGCGGCCGGTACAGGCGAAGGCGACGTGCACGCCATGGCTGACGCTGCCGCCATTGCCGATCCAGAAGAACGGCTTGCCATCGCGGCCGAAGCCGACCTGGTCATGGGTGCCGGTCTGCTCCGCGGTGACTTCCATCACCACGCCGATCTGCAGTGGGGCCAGTGCCTGGCTGAAGAACGCCCTGCTGCGCGCCAGGTCGGCGCTGGTCAAACCAAGATGATCGAGCATGTTCAGGCCTCCGTGACCCAATGGGGGGCGCGCTTGTCGAGGAAGGCGCCCAGGCCTTCCTGACCCTCGGCCGAGACCCGCAGGCGCGCGATCAGGGCGGCATTGTCGCGGTCGAGCGCATCGCGGTCATGGCTGTCACGGACCTGCCGGACCAGGCGCTTGGCCGACGCTGAGGCGATCGGGCCGGCCTTGTCGAGCAGGGCCAGCTGGCGCTGCACCGCCTCGTCCAGCCGCTCCGGTTCCACCAGCTGGTGCACCAGGCCGATGCGCAGCGCGGTGTCGGCGTCGAAGTGCTCGCCGGTCGCGAACCAGCGGCGGGCCTGACGCGGCCCGATCGCCTCGATCACGTACGGTGAGATCACGGCCGGCAGCAGGCCAAGGCGGCTTTCGGTCAGGCCGAACCGGGCGCTGGTGCTGGCGATGGCGATGTCGCAGCAGGCGACCAGGCCGACACCCCCGCCGAAGGCGGCACCGTGGACCCGGGCCAGGGTCGGCTTGGGCAGTTCGTCCAGGGTGCGCATCAGGCGCGCCAGGGCCAGCGAATCCTCGCGGTTGTCAGCCTCGCTGGCAGCGGCCATGCCCCGCATCCACTGCAGGTCGGCACCGGCCGAGAAGGATGCGCCGTGGCCGGCCACCACCACCGCGCGCACCGCGTCTTCCCGCCCGGCCGCCTCCAGCGCGGCGGTCAGCCGGGCGATCAGGCCGGCATCGAAGGCGTTGTGCAGCTCCGGCCGGTTCAGCCAGAGGGTGAGGACGGCGCCACTGCGCTCGATCTGCAAAGCATCGTTCATGGGATTCCAGGGTCACTCCATACCTGTATGGATCATAGCGGGCCATTGGTCATGGGCCATGACGCGACGCGGGAATGTTAGAATCGAGAACCATTTACATCCAGCAGAGAACAGGCTAGATGACGCTGTCCGAACTGCCCCTGCATACCTCGGCCGTGGTCGACTCCGTGCAGGACCTGCATGCCAACGATGCCATTGCCCGCCGCCTGCGCGAGCTGGGCTTCGTCAAGGGCGAGGAGGTCCGCCTGGTGGCCAAGGGCCCACTGGGGGGAGAGCCGTTGCTGGTGCAGGTCGGGTTCACCCGTTTCGCACTGCGTATCAGTGAAGCCAAGCGCGTCGTGATCGACGCTGCCAGCCAGGAAAGACGTGCATGACCGCATCCGCCACTGCCGCCCCCCTGCGCATCGCGCTGGTCGGTAACCCGAACAGCGGCAAGACCGCCCTGTTCAACCAGCTGACCGGCAGCCGGCAGAAGGTCGCCAATTACACCGGCGTGACCGTCGAGCGCAAGGAAGGACGCCTGCGCGCACCCTCCGGCCGCGAGTTCGCCGTGCTTGACCTGCCGGGTGCGTACAGCCTGCACCCGGCGAGCCTGGACGAGGCGATCACCCGCGACCTGTGCCGCGGCTTCTATCCGGGCGAGGCCGCGCCGGACGTACTGTTGTGCGTGATCGATGCCACCAACCTGCGCCTGCACCTGCGCTTCGCACTGGAACTGCGCGAGTTGGGCAAACCGATGGTGGTGGCGCTGAACATGGTGGATGCGGCCGAGCGCCGTGGCATCCAGCTGGACGTGGCAGCGCTGGAGCGCGAGCTGGGCGTGCCGGTGGTCGAGACCGTGGCGGTACGCAAGCAGGGTGCGCGTGCGCTGGTCGAGCGCCTGGACCGCATGGTGCCGCACCTGGATGCGCCGGTACCGCCGGCCGAGGACGGCATCGACTACCACGCCCGGGTACGCGACATCCTGGCGGTGGCCGTGCGCATGCCGGCACGCACCGCGAAGATCGACGACACGCTTGACCGCTGGCTGCTGCATCCGGTGTTCGGACTGGTGACGCTGGTCGTGGTGATGTTCCTGATCTTCCAGGCGGTGTTCGCCTGGGCGACACCGCTGATGGATGGCATCGAGGCCGGCTTCGGCTGGCTGGGCGAGGTGGTCGGTGGCGCGCTGCCGGAGGGGCCGCTGACCAGTCTGCTCACCGACGGCATCATCGCCGGCCTGGGAGGCGTGGTGGTGTTCCTGCCGCAGATCCTGATCCTGTTCGCGTTCATCCTCGCGCTGGAAGAGTCCGGCTACCTGCCACGTGCAGCGTTCCTGCTCGATCGGCTGATGGCCGCGGCCGGCCTGTCGGGGCGTTCGTTCATCCCGCTGCTGTCCAGCTTCGCCTGCGCGGTGCCGGGCATCATGGCCACCCGCAGCATCCAGGATCCACGCGACCGGCTGGCGACGATCCTGGTGGCGCCGCTGATGACCTGTTCGGCCCGCCTGCCGGTGTATGCCCTCCTGATCGCCGCCTTCATTCCCGATGGCAAGGTCGGCATCTTCAACCAGCAGGGCCTGGTGCTGTTCGGACTGTACGTGGCCGGCATCCTCAGCGCGCTGGCGATGTCGTGGGTCATGAAGAAGTGGCGCCGCGACAAGAGCGAGCATCCGCTGATGCTGGAGCTGCCCTCGTACCGTATTCCGCATCCGCGTGATCTGGCAGTCGGCCTGTATGAGCGCGGCATGATCTTCCTGCGGCGCGTGGGCGGCATCATCCTGGCGTTGACCGTGCTGCTGTGGTTCCTGCTGTCGTTCCCCGGTGCGCCCGCCGACGCCACGCTGCCGGCCATCGATTACAGCTACGCCGGCCGCATCGGCCATGCGATGACCGCGGTTTTCGCCCCGCTGGGTTTCAACTGGCAGATCTGCATCGCACTGATTCCGGGCCTGGCCGCGCGTGAAGTGGCGGTTTCCTCGCTGGCGACGGTGTACGCGCTGTCCGCGGCCGACGACGATGCGGCGATCTCGGCGCTCACGCCGGTGGTGGCCGATGGCTGGTCGCTGGCCACGGGCCTGTCGCTGCTGGTGTGGTTCATCTATGCGCCGATGTGCATCTCCACGCTGGCCACCATCAAGCGTGAGACCAACTCGTGGAAGAAGATGGGTTTCGCGGCGTTCTACCTGTTCGCAGCGGCCTACGTTGCAGCGCTGATCACCTACCAGGTGACCGTGGCGCTGGGAGGCGGCTGATGGACGCAGGACTGCTGCTCCAGTACCTGCTCGTTGCGCTGGCCGTGCTGGTCAGCGCGTGGGTCGTACTGAAAAAGCAGTTCCCCGGCAGCGTGCGCAGGATGCGCGGCGCCTTGGCGCTGGCGCTGCTCAAGCCCGGCCGCGCCGGCTGGCTGCAGGCGCTGGGCCGCAGGATCGCGCCGCCTGTCAGTAGCGGCGGCGGTGCCTGTGGTGGCTGCGACAGCTGCGGGCCGACGCCGCCGAAGCAGCACTGACGATGGCGGGAGAGAGCGGGGGCTGCTGCGCTCGCCGAAGCGTCAATCCCGCACCAGCCCACCGTCCACCACCAGATTCTGGCCGGTGACCGCGCGCGCCCAGGGGCTGGCGAAGAACAGCGCGGCGTCGGCGAACTCGGCCGGCGTGGTCACGCTGCGCAGTGGCGTGTTGGCGGCGATGTAATCGAACACCGCCTGCGGTGTCGCCGCGCTGGCATCGGTGCTGCGCAGCAGGCCGCCGGACAGCATGTTGACGGTGATGCCCTGCGGCCCCAGGTCGCCGGCCAGGGTGCGGGTCAGCGAAAGCAGGGCGGCTTTGGCGGCCGTGTAGTCGTGATAGGGCACCACCGGGTTCTGGAACAGATTGGTGCCGATGTTGATGATGCGGCCGAAACCGCGCGCCTGCATGCCGGGCAGGGCGGCCTGCACGGTGTTGAGCGCGCCGCGCACGCTGCCTTCGAACTGCGCCTGGAACGCCGGCCAGCCAATGTCGGCGGCGCCGTCGCGCGCATCACCATTGAAGGAGAAATCGGCCAATGCGTTGTTGACCACGGTGGTCACGCCCTGGCCGAAATGCGCCAGCGCCTGCTGCAGGAGTGCCTCGATCTGGCCCCGGTCGGTGACGTCGGCGCGGAGCGCGAGTGCCTGCCCGCCCAGCTCCACCGCCAATGCACGTGCGGCCGCCTCGCTGCGGTGGTAGTTGATGATGACCCGGGCACCCTGCGCGGCGAATGCGCGGGCGATATGCTGGCCAAGGCCGCGGCCAGCGCCGGTGACCAGTACCAGCTGTTCGCTGATCTGCATGGGAAATGCGGTCCATTGCATGAAGAGTCCTGCAGCGTAGCAGCGATGATGCTTGCCGGACCGGGCATGCTGCCGCTAGCCTGCGGGGCATGAACCAGACTCCCCTGCGATTGCTCATTCACGGCGCTTCCGGGCGCATGGGCCAGGCCCTGCTGCGGCTGGCCGCCGATCATCCCGAAACCCTGCAGATCGTGGCGGCGGTGACCGGCCGCGCGCCGGCCCAGCGGGTGGTCGACGGAGTGCCGTTCTTTGCCGCCAGCGAGCTGGCAGGGGCGCCGGCATTCGATGTGGCCATCGACTTCAGCCTGCCGGAAGGCTTCGATGCGATGCTGGCCCTGTGCGTTGAACGCGGCGCAGGCCTGGTATCGGGTACCACCGGCATCTCCAGTGCGCAGCGCCAGGCGCTGGACGCCGCCGCGGCGCGCATTCCGCTGGTGTGGGCTTCGAACTTCAGCCTCGGTGTCGCGGTGCTGGACGAGCTGGTCGAGCGCGCTGCGCAGGCCCTGTCGGGCTGGGACTGCGACATCGTGGAATCGCACCATACGCAGAAGAAGGATGCGCCCTCGGGAACGGCACTGACCCTGGGCGCGGCCGCGCAACGGGGTGGGGCGGATCCGCAGTACGCCAGCCTGCGGGCCGGCGATATAGTGGGTGAGCATCTGGTGCAGTTCACCGGCCTGGGCGAGCGCATCGAACTGGTCCACCGGGCGACCAACCGCGACATCTTCGCCCGCGGTGCGCTGTTTGCCGCCCGCCAGCTGCAGGGGCGGGCGCCCGGGAGCTACCGGGTGCGCGACCTGCTGGACACCCCGGCGGGCTGATTCACGGGGTCGGATCCCTTTCCCACGGAAAGGGATCTGACCCCTCGCCGCGATTGGGGTCAGAGCCCTTTTCCCGCATGAAAAGGGATCCGACCCCGGCCATCGCGCTTTGCACACGCGGGCGTATTGAAATGAATACGCAGTCGCCTGTTCATGAAACGATTCAACCGCTGGCGCGAGCGCTCCGGCAGCGCTACAATTCGCACTCGCCGAATCACCAAAGCCGGACCGGTCCTGAACCGTACGTCCGCGCTTTTTTGCAACCGGATTTCCGTGAAGCACAGGCGTGACTTCGGCACCCCCTCGGTAGCCAAAGTGAGATTTCCGTGACCCAAGCCGCAATCCTCGTCCTCGAAGACGGCACCGTATTCGAGGGCGAATCCGTAGGCGCGCCCGGCCTGTCCGTCGGTGAAGTGGTGTTCAACACCGCCATGACCGGTTACCAGGAAGTGCTGACCGATCCGTCCTACGCCCGGCAGATGGTCACGCTGACCTATCCGCATATTGGCAACACCGGCATGACCGACCAGGACGACGAAGCCTCCAAGGTGTGGTCGGCCGGCCTGATCGTGCGCGATGTGCCGCGCCGCCCCAGCAACTGGCGCAGCCAGGTGTCGCTGCAGGACTGGCTGATCCAGCGTGGCGTGGTGGCCATCGCTGGCATCGATACCCGCAAGCTCACCCGCATCCTGCGCGAGAACGGCGCCCAGAACGGTGCGCTGATGGCAGGTGACATCGATGTTGAGAAGGCGCTGGAAGCCGCCCGCAAGTTCCCGGGCCTGAAGGGCATGGATCTGGCCAAGGTCGTCACTACCGAGAAGACCTATGTCTGGACCGAGGGCCAGCTGGACCTGGATGCCAACGCCTTCGTCAGCGTGCCGGCCCGCTTCAAGGTCGTGGCCTACGATTTCGGCGTGAAGACCAACATCCTGCGCATGCTGGCCGAACGCGGCTGCGAAGTGACCGTGGTGCCGGCGCAGACCCCGGCGGCTGAAGTGCTGGCGCTGAAGCCCGACGGTGTCTTCCTGTCCAATGGCCCGGGTGACCCGGAGCCGTGCGATTACGCGATCGCCGCGATCAAGACCTTCATCGACGTGAAGATTCCGACCTTCGGCATCTGCCTGGGCCACCAGCTGCTGGGCCTGGCCTCGGGCGCGCAGACCGTCAAGATGGGCCATGGCCACCATGGTGCGAACCATCCGGTGCAGGACCTGGACAGTGGCCGGGTGATGATCACCTCGCAGAACCATGGTTTCGCGGTCGATGAAGCCACCCTGCCGGCGACGTTGCGCGTGACCCACCGGTCGCTGTTCGATGGCACCAACCAGGGCATCGCACGCACCGATGTGCCGGCGTTCTCCTTCCAGGGCCATCCGGAAGCGTCGCCGGGCCCGCACGACGTCGGTCCGCTGTTCGACCGTTTCGTGACCCTGATGGAACAGGCCAAGGCGTGATCCGCAGGCCACCGGCGACCGGTGGCACCGCGATGGACCGTAAGCCCCCGCATTGCTGCTGCCTCCCGGCGCGGCGCTGCGGATCGAGACTCCTGATCGACAGCGTGCGATCACTCCCCCTTGTCACGCTGTACTGACTTAGAGAAGAAAATGCCCAAGCGCACTGACCTAAAGACCATCCTCATCATCGGTGCCGGCCCGATCGTCATCGGCCAGGCCTGCGAGTTCGACTACTCCGGCGCCCAGGCCTGCAAGGCCCTGCGCGACGAGGGTTACCGCGTGGTGCTGGTCAACAGCAACCCGGCCACGATCATGACCGACCCGGAGATGGCCGACGCCGTCTACATCGAGCCGATCAACTGGCAGACGGTCGAGAAGATCATCGCCAAGGAGAAGCCCGACGCGCTGCTGCCGACCATGGGGGGACAGACCGCGCTGAACTGCGCGCTGGACCTGGCCGACAACGGCGTGCTGGAGAAGTACAACGTCGAGCTGATCGGTGCCAAGCGCGAAGCGATCCGCATGGCCGAAGACCGCGAGCTGTTCCGCGTGGCGATGGGCGAGATCGGCCTGGAGTGCCCGACCGCCGCCGTCGCTCACACGCTGGACGAAGCGCTGGAGATCCAGACCCGCGTCGGCTACCCGACCATCATCCGTCCGAGCTTCACCCTGGGCGGCAGTGGCGGTGGTATCGCCTACAACCGCGAAGAGCTGGTGGAAATCGTCAGCCGCGGCCTGGAACTGTCGCCGACCACCGAAGTGCTGGTGGAAGAGTCGGTGCTGGGCTGGAAGGAATTCGAGATGGAGGTGGTGCGTGACACCGCCGACAACTGCATCATCGTGTGCTCGATCGAGAATCTCGATCCGATGGGCGTGCACACCGGTGACTCGATCACCGTGGCCCCGGCGCAGACCCTGACCGACAAGGAATACCAGCGCCTGCGCGATGCCTCCATCGCCGTGCTGCGCAAGATCGGCGTCGATACCGGCGGCTCCAACGTGCAGTTCGGCATCAACCCGAAGACCGGCCGCGTGGTCGTCATCGAGATGAATCCGCGCGTGTCGCGCTCCTCGGCGCTGGCCTCCAAGGCCACCGGCTTCCCGATCGCGAAGGTGGCCGCCAAGCTGGCCGTGGGCTACACCCTGGACGAACTGAAGAACGAGATCACCGGTGGCCTGACCCCGGCGTCGTTCGAGCCGTCCATCGACTACGTGGTCACCAAGATCCCGCGCTTCGCCTTCGAGAAGTTCCCGGCCGCCGATGCACGCCTGACCACCCAGATGAAGTCGGTGGGCGAAGTCATGGCGATGGGCCGCACCTTCCAGGAATCGGTACAGAAGGCGCTGCGCGGCCTGGAAACCGGCAAGGTCGGCTTCGACCCGACCGGCCTGGACCTGGCCAACGAGGAAGACCTGCAGACCCTGCGCCGCGAGCTGAAGGCACCGGGTCCGGAGCGCCTGTTCTACGTGGCCGACGCGTTCCGCGCCGGCATGAGCGTGGAAGAGATCCATGCGCTGTCGTTCATCGACCACTGGTTCCTGGACCAGATCGAGGAAATCATCGCTGCCGAAGGCGAAGTGGCTGCCGACGGCATCGACGCGCTCGACGCTGCGCGTCTGCGCAAGCTCAAGCGTGCCGGTTTCTCCGACGCCCGCCTGGCCCAGCTGACCGGCACCAACGAAGCGGCCATCCGCGCACTGCGTCGTGCCCACAAGGTGCGCCCGGTCTACAAGCGTGTGGACTCCTGTGCTGCCGAGTTCGCCACCGGCACCGCCTACCTGTATTCGACCTACGAGGACGAGTGCGAGGCCGCGCCGAGCAACCGCGACAAGATCATGATCCTGGGCGGCGGTCCGAACCGCATCGGCCAGGGCATCGAGTTCGACTACTGCTGCGTGCATGCGGCGCTGGCGCTGCGCGAGGATGGCTATGAAACCATCATGGTCAACTGCAACCCGGAAACCGTTTCGACCGACTACGACACCTCCGACCGCCTGTACTTCGAGCCGCTGACGCTGGAAGACGTGCTGGAGATCGTCGAGCTGGAACAGCCGAAGGGCGTGATCGTGCAGTACGGCGGGCAGACGCCGCTGAAGCTGGCGCGCGCGCTGGAAGCCAATGGCGTGCCGGTGATCGGTACCAGCCCGGACTCCATCGACCTGGCCGAGGACCGCGAGCGTTTCCAGCAGCTGGTGGACAAGCTGGGCCTGAAGCAGCCGCCGAACCGTATCGCCCGCAACGACCAGGAAGCCCTGCTGCTGGCCCGCGAGATCGGCTACCCGCTGGTGGTGCGTCCGAGCTACGTGCTCGGTGGCCGTGCGATGGAGATCGTGTACGGCGAAGCCGATCTGGCCCGCTACGTGCGTGATGCGGTGAAGGTGTCCAACGATTCGCCGGTGCTGCTGGACCGCTTCCTCGACAACGCTGTCGAGTGCGATGTCGACATCATCGCCGACAAGGATGGCAACGTGCTGATCGGTGGCGTGATGGAGCACATCGAAGAAGCCGGCGTGCACTCGGGCGACTCCTCGTGCTCGCTGCCACCGTACTCGCTGTCGGCCGAGACCCAGGCCGAGCTGCGTCGCCAGGTGGTGGAGCTGGCCAAGGCGCTGAACGTGGTTGGCCTGATGAACACCCAGTTCGCGATCCAGACCAGCGACGAGGGCGACGACACCGTCTACCTGCTTGAAGTGAACCCGCGTGCCTCGCGCACGGTGCCGTTCGTGTCCAAGGCCACCGGCATGCCGCTGGCCAAGATCGCCGCACGCTGCATGGCCGGCAAGACCCTGGCCGAGCAGGGCGCGACCGAAGAGATCGTGCCGGACTACTACTCGGTGAAGGAAGCGATCTTCCCGTTCGCCAAGTTCCAGGGCGTCGACCCGATCCTCGGGCCGGAAATGCGGTCCACCGGCGAGGTGATGGGCGTCGGTCGCAGCTTCAACGCCGCCTTCGCACGCGCGCAGGAAGCCGGCGGCATCAAGGCCCCGCCGATCGGCAAGGCCTTCGTGTCGGTGCGCGACCCGGACAAGAAGCGCGTGCTGCCGGTCGCCAAGGCGCTGCTGGCGCGCGGCTACAGCCTGGTGGCCACCCGTGGCACCGCCGCCTGGCTGCAGCAGCATGGCATGCAGTGCGAGATCATCAACAAGGTGGTCGAGGGTCGTCCGCACATCGTCGATTCGATCAAGAACGGCGAGATCGTCTACATCGTCAACACGACCGAAGGTCGCTCGGCGATCAACGACTCGTTCTCGATCCGTCGCGAGGCGCTGCAGCACCGCGTCACCTACTCGACCACCATTGCCGGCGCCAAGGCGCTGGTGGATTCACTGGAATTCCGCGGCACCGGCCCCGTCTGGTCGCTGCAGGAGCTGCACAAGGAGTTGAATGCATGAGAGCCCCCATCACGATGAAGGGCGCGCAGAAGCTGCGCGACGAACTGGATCACCTGAAGTCGGTCAAGCGGCCGAAGGTGATCGCCGCGATCGCCGAAGCGCGTGAGCATGGCGACCTGAAGGAGAATGCCGAGTACCACGCCGCGCGCGAGGAACAGGGCTTCATCGAAGGCCGCATCAAGCAGCTGGAAGGCGAGCTGTCGCACGCCGAGATCATCGACGTGAGCAAGCTCAATGCCGGCTCCAAGGTGGTGTTCGGCGCCAGCGTGACCCTGGCCGACGTGGAAACCGACGAAGAGAAGAAGTACCAGATCGTGGGTGACCTCGAAGCGGATATCAAGCTGGGGTTGATCGCGATTTCCTCGCCGGTGGCGCGCGCGATGATCGGCAAGCTGGAAGGCGATTCGATCGTGATCGACGCCCCGGCTGGGCAGCGCGAGTACGAGATCGTCAGCGTCAGCTACGTGGACTGAGCACGTGGCGACGGCGACCCTGCTGTTGCCCGCACGCAGCCGCTTTGCCGCGGCTGCGCTGCCGGACGATGTGGCACGTGCGCTCGGCCGTGCCACTACGGTGCAGGTCGAGCCGGGTGAACGGGCGCAGCTGATGCGCCATTTCACGGTCGCCGCGCCGCACTGGCCGGTGGCCGCGCTGACCCGCCAGCGTGACGTGGGCGATGCGGCCGGTGCCAGCTGGCTGCGCGCCGATCCGGCCTGCATGGTGCCGGACATGCATGGCGCGCGGATGATGGCCTACGGCGAAACCCTGCGACCAACCCTGGCAGACAGCCTCGCCCTGCTGCCGGTGCTGCAGCCGTTGTTCGCCGAGGCCGGCTTCGTGCTCGACGCGCCTGATCCGTCGCGCTGGTATCTGCGGCTGCCGATCGATACCGCACTGCCGGCGTTCGACGGTCCCGACGAGGTGCTCGGCGATGACCTGTTCTCGCACCTGCCGGAAGGCGAGGGCGGCCGCCGCTGGCGGGCGCTGATGACCGAGGCGCAGGTGCTGCTGCACAACCACTCCTGGAACCAGCAGCGCGCCGCGCAGGGCCAGCAGCCGATCAATTCGCTGTGGTTCTGGGGCGGTGGCGTGATGCCGGTGTCGGTCAGCACGGTGCATGCGCAGGTGCGCAGCCGCGATGCGCTGCTGCAGAGCCTGGCGCAGGCCGCTGGCGTGGCGGTGGATGGTGCGCAGGCTGTCGATGCGCTGGTTGACCTGCGCCAGCTGCGTTCGCTGCAGCAGTTGGGCAACGAGGCGATCCGCCCGCTGCTGGCCGCGTTGAAGCGTGGCGAACTGCAGCGGCTGGTGCTCGATTTCGAGGACGGCCTGCAGTTCCAGCTGGACCGCGGCCAGCGCTGGCAGTTCTGGAAGAAGCCGCGCCAGCTGCACGACTGACCGGGGACTCGGTCGAGCGGGGGTCGGATCCGTTTTCCATCGGAGAACGGCTCTGACCCCGATGTTTGCCGGGGTTGCCGCCAGCGGCCGGCACTACCGCAGGTGCCGGGCGCAATCCCGCCAGCCTCTCCCACGCGCGGTATCATCCTTCTGTCTTTCGTAACCGGCGATGCCGATGTCCCTTGCCGCCGATCCAGCGCTGCCGTCTTCCGATACGCCGACAATCCGACGCCGTGAGGCAGCTACGCCGGCTGCATGGCCGGAGGGAACGCTGCCACTGCTCGCACGTCTCTATGCCAGCCGTGGCGCGGGGACGCCGGAACTGGCGCTGCCGAAGCTGGGCAATCTGCATGCCCCCGAACTGCTGACCGGCATCGACGCTGCGGTCGACCTGCTGGTCGAGGCCATCGCCAATGACAAGCGCATCCTGGTGGTCGGCGATTTCGACTGTGATGGCGCTACCGCCTGTGCGGTCGGCGTGCGCGGCCTGCGCATGCTCGGCGCACAGCATGTCTTCCATGCGGTGCCCAACCGGATGGTGCACGGCTATGGACTGTCGCCCTCGCTGGTGGAGGAACTGGCCGCGCTGAAGCCGGACCTGCTGGTCACCGTCGACCACGGCATTGCATGCCATGCCGGAGTCGCGGCCGCAAAGGCGCGTGGCTGGCAGGTGCTGGTCACCGACCATCATCTGCCGGGCCCGCAGTTGCCTGCGGCCGACGTGATCGTCGATCCGAACCTGGATGGCGACGCATTTCCCAGCAAGTCGCTGGCCGGTGTCGGCGTGATCTTCTACGTGCTGATGGCGCTGCGCCGGCGGATGCGCGAGGCCGGCGTGTTCGCCGATGGCAAGGGCCCGGACCTGACCACGCTGCTGGACCTGGTGGCGGTCGGCACCGTCGCCGACCTGGTGGCACTGGATCCGAACAACCGCGCACTGGTCAGTGCGGGCTTGCGCAGATTGCGTTCGGGGCAGGGCTGTGTCGGCCTGAAGGCGCTGATCGAAGCCAGTGGGCGCGACGCGGCGCGGCTGACCGCGACCGACATCGGCTTCGCCCTGGGCCCACGCCTGAATGCCGCCGGTCGGCTGGAAGACATGGCGCTGGGCATCGCGCTGCTGCTGACCGAGGACCCGCGGCAGGCGCGGGAGATCGCGCAGACGCTGGAGCAGATCAATGCGGAACGCCGCGCCGTGCAGCAGTCGATGACCGACGATGCCGAGCAGGCGCTGACCCGAGTTGTGCTGGACATGGCCGGGCAGCGGCCGGTGGCGGCATGCCTGTTCGATGCCGAGTGGCATCCGGGCGTGGTCGGTCTGGTGGCCTCGAAGATGAAGGATCGCCTGCACCGGCCGGTGATCGCCTTCGCGCCGGCCGAGCCCGGTGCCGACACCCTGCGCGGCTCCGCGCGTTCGATTCCGGGCCTGCATATCCGTGACGCGCTGGCATTGGTCGATTCACGACATCCCGGCCTGATCGAGCGCTTCGGCGGTCACGCCATGGCGGCCGGCCTCAGCCTGCGGCTCGATCATGTCGACGCCTTCAAGGCGGCCTTCGTTGCCGTCGTGCTGGAGATGCTCGACCCAGCGGCACTTCAACAGCAGGTGCTCAGCGACGGCGAACTGGCAGCGGACGAGCTCGACCATCGCCATGCCGATGCGCTGCGCCTGGCCGGTCCTTGGGGGCAGGGCTTCCCGGAGCCGCTGTTCGATGGCCATTTCGAGGTGGCCAACTGGCGCGTGCTGAAGGAACGCCACCTCAAGCTGGAACTGCGCCTGCCTGGCGTGCCTGGCACGATCAACGCGATCCATTTTGGCGGCTGGCACGGCAATGCGCCGAGCCGCCATGTGCATCTGGCCTACCGGCTGGCCTGCGACGACTATCGCGGTGGTAGCGCCATCCAGCTGATTGTCGAGCATTGCCTGCCGGCGTGAGGCAGCGTTCGCGCACTCCCGCCGGGGCCAGCGTTGGCGACGGGGTCGCGGGGAAGGAAATGTGAGGAAATTCGCAGTTCCTTGAATTTCCTTAATGAATTCATCTCTTTATCCAGAGGCAAAAGCGTCAAAAAGCTGGCGCATGTCACCTGCCGGTGGCAAAGTCGGGCCACGACCAACATGGGACGACGGAACGCCCGATGTACGCCGAATCACTGCTTCCCGGCGCCGCACTGCAGCGCCTGCACCAGGACCGACGCCTGATCCGCGTCGAAACCACTCTGGATCCGGACACTTTCCTGGTCAAGCGTTTCGAGGGCAGCGAGGCGGTGTCCAGCCCGTTCGCCTACCGTATCGAACTGCTGTCGGTCCAGCCGCGGCTGGAACTGAAACAGCTGGTCGGGCAGCCGCTGCGCCTGCAGCTGGGTGATGAATTCGGCAACCGCAGCGTGCACGGCTACGTTCGCGAGTTCGCCAGTACCGGCCAACAGGCCCAGTTCAGTGCCTACCGGACCGAGCTCGCGCCCTGGTTCGCCTTCCTCGATTACACCTGCAACTGCCGGATCTTCCAGGACCGCAACGTGCTGCAGATCATCGAGGAGGTGTTCCAGGGCTACGCACAGCTGGCGAAGTTCCGCTACGACCTCAATGCCGGCAAGCTGCCGCCGCTGCCGTACTGCGTGCAGTACAACGAGTCCGATTTCGCCTTCGTCAGTCGCCTGCTGGAAGATGCCGGCCTGTACTACAGCTTCGTCCATGACGAAGAGGGCCATACGATGGTGATCAGCGACGATTCAACGCTGAGCACCGCGCACGGCGAACCGCAGCCCATCGCGTTCGTGTCCGACCAGGGCACGCTGGCCAGCACCGGTCTGCACCGCTGGGGTGCACGCCGACGCGTCGGGCCCAGCGTGCAGACCCTGCGCAGTTTCGACTTCAAGCAGCCGGGCCAGACGCTGGATGGCAACCAGGGCAACCAGGTGCCGCTGGGCCTGCTGCCGCCGCTCGAGCAGTACCGCTACGACGGTGCGGCGCGTTTCACCAACAGCCGCATTGGCCAGGCGCTGGCGGCGGTGCGCAACGAGGAAGTGGCTTGGCCGACCAAGCTGTTCGAGTGCGCGGGCAACGCCGGTGAGCTCGACGCCGGCGCCTGCTTCGAACTGGAGCGGCACCCGGATTTCATCGGACGTGACGATACCGACCGCAGCTTCTTCGTGGTGAGCGTGCAGCGGGAAGGCCACAACAATTTCGCTGCCGATTTCGGCAGCGCTGAAGCCCCGAGTGTCGAAGTGCAGGCCGAGGTGCTGCGCCGTCGCATCCCCTACAGGCCGCTGCGGCGGACGCCGTGGCCGCGCATGCCGGGTCCGCAGACCGCCACCGTGGTTGGTCCGCCGGGGGAGGAGCTGCATGCCGACCGCTACGGCCGGGTGAAAGTGCAGTTCCATTGGGACCGCCAGCTGGATCGCCGCGAGAATGCCTCGTGCTGGATCCGCAGTGCGAGTCCGTGGGCAGGCGCCGACATGGGTGGCGTGTCGCCGCCGCGCGTGGGCCAGGAGGTGATCGTCGATTTCCTCGATGGCGACCCGGACCGCCCCATCATCACCGGTCGTGTCTACAACGAGGACAACATGCCGCCGTTCGGCATGGAGGTGAGCGGCCTCAAGTCGAAGACGGTCAAGGGCGCGGGCTGGAATGAGATCACCATGCATGATGGCGCCGGTGGCGAGCTGCTGAACATGCGGGCGCAGCGTGACATGGTCACCACCGTGCTCAACGACCAGAACGCCAGCGTCAAGAACAACAAGTCCACATCGGTGTCGGTCAACCATCGAATGGACGTCGGCGCCAACCAGGACATCAGCGTCGGCGGCAACCGTGGCATCACGGTCACCGGCACCGATACGCTCGGCGTTACCGGCACCCGCACCACCAATGTGACCGGCGCGGTGACCGAGAAGTACGAAGCAGGCGAAACCAAGACGATCTCCGCAGCCGGCTATACCGAAACCATCACCGGCGACTTCAAGACCACCCTGACCGGCAACTTCACCAGCCAGCGCACCGGCACGTGGACCGAGACCGTCACCTCGACCTCCAGTCGCACGGTTGGCGGACTGGTGACGGAGACGCTGAATGCCGCGCGGGAGGTGACCATTACCGGTCATGACAAGCGCAGCGTGCAGGGCAAGGTCGACGACAGCAATGTCGGCGAACGGGTGATCGATGTCACCGGCAATTTCAGCCAGGACGTGACCGGTACGCACAGCCAGGGCTCGGACGGCGCGATGAGCCTGGAGTCGGCGGTCAAGCTGTCCACCAAGGTCGGTGGCTCTGTCATCGAGATCACCGACAGCGCCATCAAGATCACCGCCGGTGGCTCGGAAGTGGTCATCGACGCAGGCGGTGTGTCAGTCAACGGCAGCGAGATCAAGCTCAACTGCTGAACAGCACGGGAGATACACCATGCAGGACACCCCCATGCTGCGCGGCCTGAACGCATTGCGCGACGCCTGGCTGGAGGCCAGCGCCGACAGCAGCAGGCGCCTGTTGGTATGGCGTCTGCCGGCTGCCGCCAGCCGCCTGCTGGCCGCGTTCTTCGAGATGCAGCGCAACGACGCAGGGCGTGATACGCCGGACTGCTTCCTGCGCATCGATACCGCCTATGAGCTGGGCTTCCGTTACAGCCGGCAGGTCAAGCAGGATCTGCTCGACCGTTATCTGGCCAGCCAGGACGATCTGCGCGCGCAGCAGGTGCCATTGGGCTGGCGTGGCCCGAGCGAGGCGCATCCGGACAGCGCGCAGGGTGTGGTCGATGTGCTGGAGAGTTTCGTCGACCATCACGGCGAGCATCTGCGCCTGCTGGCTGCCGTGCTGGAACCGGAGCGTTGCGTGCCCGGTGAAGGCTTCGAGCGCTGGCTGGATGCGGCGCTGGCCGCTGCGCCGGGAGAGCGCCTGCGACTGGTGCTGGTGGATACCGAAGAGGACCCGCGCTGGCAGCCGCTGCTGGAGCGTCATGCCAGGACCGCACGGGTGGTCACCGCACCGGTCGACATGTTTGCGATTGCCCGGGATACCGCCGCGCAATCCGGTGGTCGCGGTCCGGAAGTGCTGTACCGGCAGCTGCTGGCGGACCTGATGCTGCTGCTGGAGCGAGGCAGTCCGTCGCAGGTGGTGGCCCGCGCCGGACGCGCGCAGGGCCTGGCGCAGCGGCATGGCTGGCAGGACCAGCAGTCGGTGGTGCAGATGATGGTGGCTGGTGCCTGGCTGAAACATGGCGATCACAGCCAGGCGATCAACAGCTACCGGCAGGCACGCAGCGCCGCCGAAGGTGCACGTGCCAGCGGCAATCCTGCCGCGCCGGAACTGGTGATGCAGAGCTGGTTCGGTGAAGCGGGCTGCTGGTTGGCGGCCAAGCAACCCGAGCGTGCGGCACAGACCTACCTGCAGGCATCCGCTTCCGCAGCCAGCATTCCGCACCCCATGTTCGCACTGGAGGGCCAGCGCATGGCGGGCTGGTGTCACGTGCAGGCGGGCCAGCGAGAGGCGGCGCGCACGCAGCTGCTGGAGGCGATCCGCATCGCCAAGCCGCTGGCGCCGGCCGACCGCAAGGCGACGACGCTGCCCCAGGCACTGTGGGATCTGCTGCAGCTTCAGGACGCACGACGCTGCGAACAACTGCGGCAGGTCGCCACTGACTACCTGCAGGCCAGCACCGGCCTGCTGGAGAAGGCGGACGCGCAGGGGCGCGCACTCGGCCCGCGTCCTCCGCGTCCGGCGCTGGATGCCATCGACGCCGAGCTCGATGCCGCGCTGGAGCGCGGCTTTCATCGTGCGCAGCAGGAACGCGAGCGGCTGATCCAGGGCGGTGACGAATTCTTCCGCAAGATCGTGGCCGTCGGCCGTGATTTCCTCGACCCGGGCTGGAACGGCCTGCCGGCGATCGAACACCCGCTCGACCACGAGATTCCGGTGTGGAGCGAGCCCCCGGCGATGCAGCCGCTGCCCGATCCCAGTGGCCTGCTGCAGTCGCCCGTGGCGGCGGCTGCAGGGCCCGCCGTTACAGGAGTGGCTGTTGCATGAAGTCGAACAAGACCGTGGTGATGCTGGTGGCCATCGTGCTTGGCATCATCGTCGTGACCTGGATCAGCGCCGAGTACCGTGACGAAGTAAAGGCGTTCCTGCGCGCGTTGTTCCGCGCCTTGTAACGCAACAGGGAGTGTTGCCGTGAGCATCGCCGCCAAGCATTTCGATCCGCAGCTGGGTATCGACATCCACATGTATGCGGTGCCGCCGTGCCCGCTGCCGACGCCGCACATCGGCCTGGTGCTCGATCCGTTCGACTACATCCCGTTCATCGGTTCGACCATCAAGGTCAACGGCGTGCATCGTGGCACCGCCGGTACCGGCGGCCTGGACATCCACATCCCGCTCGGTGTGTGGGGGCCGCCGTTGGCGGCACCGATGGGGCCGCAGTTCGACGGCGAAGAGATCTTCATGGGCAGTCGTACCGTGTCGGCCGATGGCGAGCCGTTCTCGCGGCTGGCGATGCCGGTGCTGGACTGCAATCTGGCCGGCATGATCAACCCGTTCCGGGTGAAGAAGCCGAAGAAGCCACTTCGGGCGATGTCACTGCCGACCGGCCTGAACGTGGCCATTCCCACCAGCGTCAAGGTGGGAGGACCACCGACGGTGTCATGGACCGCGCTCGCGTTCCGCGCGGCGTTCGCAGGCCTGGGCAAGCTGCGCAAGAGTGCGTTCTTCCGCAAGAAGATGGATGCCTTTGCCAATTGGCGGCGGGGCAAGTGGGGAAACCTGCCCTCGGGTTTCCTGAAGTGCAAGGTGCTTCGCGCCGAGCCGGTGGATATCCGTGATGGCAGCGTGGTGGTCAACCACCAGGATTTCGATGTACCGGGCCGCTTGCCGCTCACTTGGCAACGCAGCTACGGCTCGCGCCACGCGGACGCGCCGGGTCTGTGCGGCGCGGGCTGGCAGACGCCGGCAGACATCCGCCTGGAGCTGCTGGCCGATGGCAGCGTCTGGCTGTCCGGCCCCGACCAGGTCGCGTTCTTCCCCGAGCTGCCGCCCGCTGAGGGAGAGGCTGGGGCGATTCTCGATTTCGTCGATGGCGCGCGCCTGCTGAGGCGGCGCGGGCAGTGGCGGGTGCGCTTCAAGAACGGCCTGCAGTACGTGTTCGGTGGCGAGCTGCCTGCAGGTGTCAGCGCGCTGCCGGGCCCGCAGTCCTGGCCGATCGAGCGCATCGAGGATGCGCATGGCAACCACTGGCGCTTCGAGCGTCGCGACGGCCATCTGGTGCGCATCGTCGAGAGCGGTATCGGTGACCTGCAGGGCCGCTTCATCGAAGTGGAGGCCCGGCACGGTCGCATCGACCGCATGGCGCTGCATGACCCGGCCACCGGCCTGGTGCATCCGCTGGTGAGCTATCGCTACAGCGGCGAGGGTGACCTGCTGGCAGCGGTGGATGCGCTTGGAGCTCCGCGCACCTTCGCCTACGAACAGCACCGCATGGTGCGGCACACCGACCGTGTTGGCCTGTCGTTCCATTACGCATTCGACGCGCAGGGCAGGGTGGTGCACTCGTGGGGCGACGGCGGCCTGTACGACTATCACTTCGAGTACGACGCGCTGCTGCGCGAGACCCGGGTAACCGACTCGCTGGGGCACCTGAGCGTGGTCAAGTTCGACGAGAACCAGCTGCCGCTGTGCGAGATCGATCCGCTCGATGGCGTGACGCTGTTCGAGTACGACGATTTCGGGCGCACCGTGGCGGTGACCGATCCGGAAGGACTGAGAACGGCGTTTGCCTATGATGCGCATGGCAACCTGGTCTGCCTGACCCGCGCCGATGGCACGTCGATCCAGATGGAGTACGACCTGGACGACCACATGGTGTCGTTGCGTACGCCGGATGGTGTCGACTGGCAGCAGGCCTACAATGGCCAGGGCCTGCTGGTCAGCCAGACCGATCCATTGGGTGCAACCACCCGCTTCGACTACGACGCACAGGGCCAGTTGCAGGCGCAGACCAACGCACGGCACGCGGTCACGCAACTGCGCTATGACCGTCATGGACTGGTGGCCGCGGTTATCGATGCGCTGGGCCATCAGAGCCGGTTTGAGCATGATCCACTCGGCAACCTGCTGCGCCAGGTCGACCCGCTGGGGCAGGTCAGCCGCTACGAGTACGACGCCAAGGGACGCCTACTGGCCACCGCTGGCCCCGACGGCAACGGTGTGCGTTGCGAGTATGATGCCGAAGATCAGCTGCTGCGCTATACCGACGAAGCGGGCGCGCAGACGCGACTGCAGTACGTGGGCATCGGACAGATCAGCAAGCGCCTGCAGGCCGATGGGCACAGCGTGGAGTACCGCTACGACACCGAAGAGCAGCTCATCGCGGTCATCAACCAGCGCGGCGAAACCTATCAGCTGGTGCGCGACGCGCTGGGCCGCATCGTCGAGGAAGTGGACTACTGGGGGCAGTCGCGGCGCTATACCTATGACGCGGCCGGACGACTGACCGCCACCGTGGATCCGCTGGGCCAGCGGATCGCCTTCACTACCGACAAGCTCGGGCGCATCACCCGCAAGACGCTGCCGGATGTACGCCATCCTGGACAGCAGGTACAGGAACACTTTGTCTACGACGTGCAGGGCCAGATTGTCGAGCTGCGCAATCCGGTGCGTACAGTGAAGCGCCGGTATGACCCGCTGGGGCAATTGCTGGAGGAACTGCAGGACGGGTTCCGCGTCGGCTATGCCTATGATGAAGTAGGCAACCGCGTACTGCGCGAGACCGCTGCCGGCAATCGGTTAGCGTTCGGCTACGACTTGCGCGACCAGACCGTATCGGTGGCCATCAATGACGAGCCGCCGATCTCGATGGAGCGCGACGCGCTGGGCCGCACCACGCGCGAGCAGCTGAGCCCGCAATTGCAACGCGAGTTCACCTACGACAGCCGCAACCTGCTGACCTCACAGTCGGTGTTGAAAGATGCCGCCCCGTTGTTCGAGACGCGTTACGACTACGACCGCAGTGGCAACCTGACCAAACGTAGCGACAGCGCACAGGGCGTCGATGAGTACCGCTACGACGCGATCGGGCGCCTGCTGCAGCATATCGACCCGAAGGGAAGGGTCGAGCGCTACTTCAACGATCCGGCCGGCGACCGGCTGCGCACCGAAGTGAAGCAGGTGCAGGCGCGCAAGGTGGTAGGCGGCGACGACGACGACCTGACCACCTGGACGCGCGAAGGCACCTATCAGGGCGTGCACTACGTGTTTGACCGGGCGGGTGATCTGGTGCGCAAGGGCGCACCGCAAGGGGATGCGCCGGATGACCTGACGCTGATCTGGGATGCCAACCATCGGTTGGCGGAGAGCCGCCGCAACGGGCAGTCAACGTACTACGGCTATGACCCGCTGGGGCGGCGGGTGTTCAAGCGCAACCCGACGCAGACGACGTGGTTCTTCTGGGATGGTGATGCGTTGCTGGGCGAAGTGCAGCAGGCCAATGACGCCGAAGAGGCGGCGCCGGTGTGGGTGGGGAATGTGGGCAGCCTGGTCGAGGTACGGCGTCGGCAGCGGCAGCTGGAGAGGCTGCATGAGCGGGTGCGGGAGTATGTGTACTACCCGGGTACGTTTGTGCCGTTGGCGTTGGTTGTAGAGCGCTCCAGCAGGGGCGTAAGCGCAACTAGCAGTGCTCCAACTCCCGCAGCGAGCGGCGCAGATGCTCTGCTACATCGTAATCGTGCTTCAATACCAGTGAGTTCCACAGTTGGGGCCAGTAAACGCGGTATCGGTTTGTTGGGCGGTGGAGCATCATTGGGCTCAAGTGGGTTAATCATTGCCGCCGAGGTGGTCGAGCGCGGTGAAAAGCCACCCGAGCCGCTTCACAGTGAAGCGGCATTTGCCGATCCCGTTTCAAGCCTAGTGGGCGAGCTGGGATCTTCAGGTGCCAAGGTCAAGGAAAACCAACCGGGCAAGGAGGTATGGGTCTATCAAGTTGATCCTAATGGACGGCCCATCCGGCTGCTTTGTCGCGACGGGAGGTGCGGCTGGTCAGGCTCGTATGATGGTTGGGGCAAGTTGCATGAGGAACGCTTCGATGACGGGGTTCACAACTTCATCAGATTCCAAGGGCAGTACGCGGACCTTGAAACCGGCCTCCACTACAATAGATATCGCTATTACGATCCGCACGCGGGTTCGTATGTTTCAGAGGATCCAATTTCTATTGCTGGTGGAGTAAACATATATGGATATGCAAGGAATCCGTTTCGCTGGTTTGATGCGCTGGGGCTCTATGTAACAAAAACACTTGCTGAGTGGTTGAAGGATTACCCAGATCTATTGCAGGAGGCTAGGGATAAATTCAAGAGCGCGCCTGAGTGGCAGGGCATCGACCCGGATAGTACGCCCGTGTTCTATCGGCCGAAATCGGAAGTGGACGTTATTCGCGCTAAACCTGGAGAATCCGGTGGCCATCATCCTCACGGCTTGGCGCTGGGTGGGCCAGAGGGGCAGGTACTAACGATTACGAATGAAACGAGAAAGATTAAGAATCCGAATCATAGTGCTGCAACTGGATTGCAGAGAAGAATAATAAATGTGATAAAGGCGCAGTGTAGGAGCTGATATGAATATTCTGTATTCGAATTTCCTGGATTTTCTTGTGGGAAAGGGCTGGATTTTGGTTGGTAGGGATGGTGGTGATGGATCGCCACCTGTTATCGATGATTCGATAAATGCAGATGTTCCGGCCTTTTACTTGGAGTTTCTTTCGAATTTCACATCGCTCTCGAACAAGGATGAGTCACGGTGGTTCGTCTCAATCGAGGAGTTTGCGGGTGTCTCGGATGGCGCGTTCTCCTGGGATGAGTTTGAGAAGATGAGCATTGACGCTGCAATGACGGATGCTGATGGCGAGGATGTTCGAAAGTTCTGGGCAGAGTATTTGCCGATTTTTATGGCGGTCGACGGAGACTATCAATTCGTTGGGCTGGGCCGGAGCTCTGGGGCGGTTGTGCACGGCGTTGAGCCCGAGTTTGAAAGTGTTACTAGGCTTGCCGAGACATTCGACGAATTTCTCACTGCGGCGATGAATGGCCAGTACGACGAACTATTCTTTGGGCGCTAGTTGCCGGGTGCGCACCGGCAGCATCCGCTGGCGCGCAGACGCGGCTGCAGCACGTGGGCATCGGCCAGATCGGAAAGCGCGTGCAGAAAGTTGTTCTGATGCATGGCAGACACGAAGCAGCATTCCCGACTCCGGGTGCTGAGCTGGTGTTCTTCAACGCCCCTTTCAACACTGAGAGGCTCGCCCGGATCGAGCAGGTTCACCTCTGGTCACCTCCCGGCGACAAGCTCGAAGCGCTTCCGGAGATCCTCAGGGAAATGCGGGGTCTCAAGACGCTCAGCATCGGGCCGGGATCGATCGCACCGTCGATCATGGATGGACTCGAGGAGGGGCTTCTGCCTGAGAGCATCGGGGCATTGAGCATCCATCTTGGCACGGGGACGTTGGCCTGGCCGGGCGTTGTGCTACCCAATCTGAGGACGCTGTATGTCGACGTGCCGGTGCGTTTCGACACATCAAGCTTCCCCGCGTTGAAAGTACTTTCGCTCTATCCAGACAGGTCATTGAAGAATCTCAGGCAGGCCCTGGCCCTGCCTCTGGAAGAACTGAACATTCTGAATGTCCCCGTGGATGGTGAGATCTTCAACATCCTGTCTGCATCGGCTGGTGGCCTCGAACGCCTGGGACTGTTGGGTGGCACGAAGCTGAAAAGCCTCGATGGCATCGAGACACTTGCCGCGTTGACGTCGGTATGGCTGAAGAATCTGAGTTCGCTGACAGACATCCGTGCACTGGTGGGGCTCGAGCAGCTCAGGAAACTGGATATCCAGTACTGCAAGAAGATTGCCAACATCGAGGTCATCAATGATCTTTCCGCGCTTCGTGAGTTGACGCTCGTGGGTTGCGGAAAGGTGGGTCTGAAGAAAATACAGGCAAAGATCGAATCGCTTCAGAAGCGCACCATTGGGGCGACGACCTAGCCACATTGCATGTGCGGTGCCGGTTTGCTGAGCCAGGTGGATCGGTGCCGCTGCGCACCATCCGGCGGGTTGTGCGAGGCGGTACCGGTGCCCCGGGGACCGCGGAAGCCAGGTGTTCGGGGAAATCGCTCGTCGCGGCGTCGATCCGTGCCCGCTGAAACTGCATGAGGTTCATGCGTGACTGAAACTGCATTCTCCCGCGTTTATGGCTCGGGTTCGTTGGAGGTGAGTGCCCAGGTCCTTCGAGATTTCGGGCTGGAACCGTCGACGAGTAAGCTGATGCTGCGCCTGGGGCTTCCTTCACGGCTGCCGGGCGATGTGCCTGTTGTTCAGTTCGAAGTGCCCCACGTGGTCGAGATCGATGGCACCGGACTTCTGGCTATCGCGCGAGAGCCATGGGGCGAGGATCTGCTGCTGTGCCTGTCGGCGAGTGGCGAGGTACTTGCCGTGGGCGATGGCGGACGTCAGATCGTGAATGGACGCCTGTCGAGCTTCCTTGGGTTTCTCGAAGCGTATGAGGCATTCCAGGCCCAGGCAAAGGCGGATGATTCCGGTCCGATGGTCTACTCCCAGGCGGAGATGCAGGCCCGGCTGGAGGCATTCGAGCGGGGTGAGATTCCCAAGCGCTCTGCAAAGCCGCGATTCGATCGCAGTAGGGCGATCAGGACGCTGGTGTCGGAGTGGAGGAGGCTTGATGCCTCTGCACTGACGGAAGGGTCACGGTGGTCAATTGTTCTGGAACAGATCCAGGATGGCCTTGTTTGAGATGTCGGTCCTGTAAGGCGACATTCGGGCAGCAGAATCCGGACGACCACTGGGTGGCGTCCGGCAGCAATATCTTCCAGAGCCATCGCGGACGATCACCCGATCAACCCCGATCCGGCCTGCCATGCGTTGAACAGTTCGTCCTCGCTCTGGAGACGTACCATGTCGCCCGTCCTTCGTCGTGTGCTGTGCCTGCTGGCCCTGCTGCTCTGTGCCTTCACCACGGCCGCCCAGACCCACGGCCGTCCGGCCGTCCGCCCGGTTCGTGCGGTCCCGTTGCTGCAGGTCGCGGGCGCCGAGCAGCCCATCGTGCTGCGTCGGGCCTCGATCGAAGGGGAGGTCCAGGCGGGTATCGCCCAGACCCGCGTCACGTTGGAGTTCCATAACCCCAACCGCCGGGTCATGGAGGGCGAGCTGCAGTTCCCGCTGGCTGATGGCCAGCAGATCACCGGCTTCGCCCTGGATATCGATGGCCAGTTGCGCGAGGCGGTGCCCGTGCCGAAGGACCGGGGGCGTCAGGTGTTCGAGGACATCGCGCGTCGCGGCGTCGATCCGGGCCTGCTGGAGCAGACCGCCGGCAATCAGTTCCGCCTGCGTGTCTACCCGTTGCCCGCCGGCGGCAGCCGCCGTGTGCAGCTGGTGCTGCGCGAACCGCTGGCGTTTGCCGCCCACGGCTGGCAATGGACCTTGCCGTTGCAGTTCGCCGCCGGCGCGGCCTCGGTCGAGCTGACCCTGCAGGCGCCGGATGCGGCGACCACGAGCGCAGGGCCGTTCCGCTTCACTGAGGGGCAACTGCATTGGCAGGGCCGAGGCGCCCTGTTGCCGGCGCAGCTGCAGTGGACGCTCCCGGCATCACGTCAGGCACGGGTACAGGTCGCACCGTGGCAGGACGGTCACTATCTGCTGGCACAGCTGCCGGTGCCGGTCGATAACGCGCCGCGTACGCTGCCGACCGATATCGGCCTGCTGTGGGATGGCTCCGGCTCATCAGGCCGGCGTGACCGTTCGCGGGAGTTTGCACTGCTGGACCGTTACTTTGCTGTGCTGGGAAACGGCACGGTCGCGTTGACGGTCCTGCGTGACCGGGCCGAGCCGGTGCGTCGCTTCCGTATCCGCGGCGGTGACTGGTCGGCATTGCGGCAGGCGTTGCAGGCCGTCCGCCCGGATGGCGCCAGCGCGCTGGCGCAGTGGCAGCCGCAGGCAGCCGTGAAGGAGTACCTGCTGGTCAGCGACGGTCTGTTGACCTACGGCCCGCAGGTGTTGCCGACGCTCGCCGCCGACCAGCGCCTGTTCGCGGTCAGCAGTGCGGGCGCACATACCGATGTCGTTCGGCTGCGCGGTTGGAGCGAATCACATGGCGGTCGCTTCATCGCCCTGGGGACGGATGTCGATGCCGCTGCACGCGAACTGCTGTCTTCGCCGCTGGACGTGCAGGTCGATGCGGGCCGCGGTGTACAGGACGTGGTGATCGATCGTCGCAGTGAAGCTCAGGGCTGGCTGTGGCTGCACTCGCGGCTGGCGGCGGACGGCGTGCCGATGCGGGTCCGCGTCGGCGGCCAATGGCTGGCGCTGCCCGCGACACAGACGAGCGGCAATGGAGAACTGCTGGCCGGCCTGTGGGCGCAGGCGCGCCTGCAGCAGCTGGCCGCCGACCGTCGCGGCAACCGTGAGGCGATGCAGCGCCTGTCGCAGCAGTTCGGCCTGGTCGGTCCGGATACCTCGTTGATCGTGCTGGAGACGCTGGACGATTACCTGCGCTACGCGATCCGGCCTGCCGGCGCGCTGCGGACCGAGTACGACGCCCGCTTTGCACGCGTGGTCGCTGACCGCAGCGCCGCCGAGCGCCGTCGCCTGGACGACATCGCCGCACAGTGGCAGGAGCGCCGGGAGTGGTGGCGCCGCAGCTGGCCGAAAGACACGCCGCCGCAGTTGCAGGGAAAGGCGTTGGACAGGGTTGCCGTCTCTGCTTCGGCCGCTGCGCCGGTAGCGATGCTGGCGGCCGCACCTCCCGCGCCCGCACCGATGCTTGCGGCCGCGGAACGCGACGTCCAGGTGTCGCGTGCACGCGCCCGTCGCTCGGCACCTGCACAGGAAGCCGCACGCGATGCGAGCACGGGGAGCGGCGCTGCCGCAGCGCCAGAGGCCGCAGCGAACAGCGGTGCGCTCGGCATCCAACTGGCCGCATGGCAGCCAGATTCGGCCATTGCCCGGCGCCTGCGCCAGGGGCCGTCCTCGCAGCTGTACGACCGCTACCTGGCCGAGCGCGCCGCGCATGCCGACAGCAGTGCGTTCTTTCTCGACGTGGCCGATCTGTTGCTGGAGCAGGGGCAGCGGGATCTGGCCCTGCGCGTGCTGTCCAACCTGGCCGAGATGGACCTGGACAACCGCCATCTGCTGCGCGTGCTCGGCTACCGCCTGATGCAGGCCGACGAACCGATGCTGGCGGTGCCGGTGTTCGAGCAGGTGTTGGCGATGGGCGAGGAGGAGCCGCAGAGCTTCCGTGATCTCGGCCTGGCCCTGGCGGCGGCGGGCCGGCCACAGCAGGCGCTGGCGCCGCTGTACCAGGTGGTGACGCGGCCCTGGGACAGCCGGTTCAACGGCATTGCACTGATCGCGCTGGACGAGCTGACCCAACTGGTTGCACGCAGCACGCCAGGGCTTGATACCTCGGCCATCGACCCGCGCCTGCTGCAGCCGATGCCGCTGGACCTGCGGGTAGTGCTGTCGTGGGATGCGGACAACAGCGACATGGACCTGTGGGTGACCGACCCGAACGGCGAGCGCGCGTACTACGGCAATCGTCTGACCTACCAGGGAGGACAGATGTCACAGGACTTCACCGGAGGCTATGGACCCGAGCAGTTCTCACTGCGTGATGCCAAGCCGGGCAGGTACAAGGTGGAGGCCAATTATTTCGGCAGTCGCCAGCAGCTGGTGACCGGTGCCACGACCCTGATGCTGCACCTGACCACCCATTGGGGCACGCCGAAGCAGAAGGACCAGAGGGTGACGATGCGGTTGAAGGATCGTGCCGAAACGGTGCTGGTGGGCGAGTTCGAGGTCAGATAGCGCCGAGCTCAGTTCGGGCAGGCTTGAGTCGGAGCCGGGCATGACCCGGCTCCACGCGATGGTGTCACGGTGCCGTCGCCGCGCCTGCCACCGAAGGCGATGGCGGATGGGCGCGCAGGCCGAACAGGGGGCGCAGCCAGCGGACACGACGGATCAGCAGCTCGTGGATCAGCAGGCAGCCGGCGACGGTGCCGGCAACCAGCAGAGCCGGTTCCAGCCAGGGGCCGAGCTGAAGGGGCCGCAGCCAGTAGAGCAGGACGATCAGCACGGTCTGGTGCAGGATGTACCAGCTGAAGACCGCCTCTCGGCAGTAGTCGAGGCCACGCCACGGCTGGTCGAGCAGCACGCGGGCCCAGCCGAACATCGCCAGCAGTGCGCACCAGGTGTACAGGGCCCGGCCGACGCGCTCGGTCTGCGCCCATGGCAGCGACAGCACCCATGGATCGAGCTGGTCAAGGTTGGGCATGCGGCCCAGGGCGCGGATGCCGAGTTCGACCAGCAGCCCGATCAAGGCCAGCGCCAACGTCAGGCGCCGGCCGCGCACGAGCAGGTCCCAGCCGCGTTGCCAGCGTGCGGCCCAGAAACCGGCCAGGAACAGGGGCAGGGATTCGGCATGCACGTAGAGGTCGTTCAGCAGCGCATGGGTGGGCGGCCACGCAGGCATCACCACCAGCAGGGCCCAGGCCAGCCAGAGCACCGGCAGCAGCAGGCCGACGATCGCGATCAGGCGGTCATCGGGCCGCCATGACGGCAGCCGCGCCCACAGGGCCTGCATCGGACCGGCCAGCGCGATGGCCAGCAGGGTGTAGGGCACCAGGTACGCCAGATACCACAGGTGATTCCAGGTGAAGCCGTAGGCTGCGCCGTCGAAATGTGCGCCCGGCCACGGCCGGAACTGCCAGTAACGCCACAGGAAGGCGCCGAGTCCTGGCGTCACATCGCCCTTGTCCACCGCTTCGCAGTAGGCCTGCAGCGAGACGATCGCGACGATGCCGAACAACAGGGGCAGCAGCAGGCGTCCGCTGCGTTTCAGTGCGAACCGGTGCCGCCCGTGCCGCGGCAATGAGAGACCCAGAGCGATACCCGAGATCACGAACAGCAGTGGCATGCGCCAGCGGTTCAGAGCGATCATCGGCCACTGCAGCCACTCGGCCGTGTAGGCGCTCTTGAGATGGAAGCCCCAGCCATCCACATAGGCCATGGCCGCGTGGTAAAGGATGAGCAGGGCGAAGGCGAGCACGCGGAGCGTGTCGATGTCATGGCGTCGGGTCATGGCCGCAACCGGCAGGAAGGTGACGCCAGACTGCGTCCGCAAAGGTGGAGGCGTAAGCGGCAGGGGGCCACCGGTGCCGCGGTAGTGACCAATGGCGGGCGTGCCGGGATCAACGGGGAGGCTACGCTCGCTCCCTTGATGCACGCTGAGGGACCGCGACGAGATGGATGCAGCAATGGCTCAGGGCAGACTGCCGCGCTGGCGAACGTCAAGTCGCCTGCTGGTGTGGGCCGCGATCCTGTCGGCGACCGCAGTGACGAACGCGCTGGTGGAAGTGATGGATTCCGGGCGCCACGGCACCGCCCTGGCCCTGTGGGAGCCCCTGGTCTGGGAGTTCAGCAGTGCCGGAGCGGTGCTGCTGACCCTGCCGCTGCTGTGGTGGGGGTGCCAGCGCTGGCCGTTGCATGCCGACACCTGGAAGCGCCTGCTGCCGCTGTACCTGCTGGCCAGCGTGGGGTGGTCGCTGCTGCACGTGGTGGGGATGATGGTGATCCGCCACCTCGCGTACGCCTCACTGGGCCATCACTACCAGGACGATGACGGCTGGTTGCAGCGCTTTGCCTACGAGTACCTGAAGGATGTCCGCACGTTCGCGTTGTTCGTGGCGCTGGAGCACCTTGCCGGCTGGTTCGGTCGCCGCCGCCAGGGTGAGGCATCCCTGCTGGCCGCGCCGGATGTCGGTCCGCCGGTCGAGCCGGTCGAGCGCCCGCAGCACTTCCTGGTGCGCAAGCTGGGCAAGGAATTCCTGGTCGCCACCGAGGACGTCGAGTACGCCCAGGCCGCTGGCAACTACGTGAATCTGAGGGTCCGCGGCCATGACTATCCGCTGCGGATCACCATGGCGGTGCTGGAACTGCGGCTGGATCCGCTGGTGTTCCTGCGGCCGCATCGCAGCTGGCTGATCAACCGCGGGCAGCTGCGCTCCATCGAGCCGCTGGATGGCGGCGAGGCCCTGCTGCACATGGCCGATGGGGCCAAGATTCCCTGCAGCAGGCGCCAGCTGCCGCTGCTGCGGCAGGCGCTGGCGGGAGGATAGGGGCGGGCGGACCTGCGGAGCGCCCGCCCCCTTCGTGCTTACTTCCTGTCCTTCTTGATCATCGCGTCGATGCGCGCGGCGCGGGCTTCCGAGCCGGGGTGCGACGACATCAGGCCGCCTTCGCTGGACAGCTTGCGGAACATGCTGGCCAGAGCTGCCGGATCATAGTTGTGGCGCTTCATGAACTGGTAGCCGTACTCGTCCGCCGCGCTCTCTTCCTTCTGCGAGAACTGGGCGTTGACGAAACCCTCGGCGAGGTCGCCGAGCTGGCCCTGGCTGAGCTGGGTCAGGTTGCCGTTGCCCGACGCTGCCAGGCCTTCGCGGCCGGCCGATGCGAGCAGCGCGGTGCGCATCTTGGTCTTGCTGTGGCCCAGCTTCACGTGGCCGATTTCGTGGCCGATCACGCCACGCACCTCGTCATCACTGGCCATGTGCATCAGGCCGGTGTAGACGCGGACGCAGCCGTTGGCCATCGCCCAGGCGTTGACATCGGCGGTCCGGTAGACCTTGAAGTTCAGGTTCAGGCCGTCCTCGTTGGCGAGCCCCTGGGTGATCTTGGCCAGGCGCTGGGCATAGGGATCGTTGGCGGGTGCCAGCTGGTTCTCCTTGTCCATGTAGGCGCAGGCCTGGTCGGCGGCCGCCGAGACCTCTGCGTCGGACAGGGTCAGCGCCTTGCCGGCCTTCAGGCCGGTGCTGGTCAGGCCCTTCAGGTCGATGGCCGAGGCATTGGCGGCCAGCAGGCAGGCGGCCAGGCACAGGGTGGAACGCATGATCTTCATTGAAATGGTGCTCCTTGGATTGGGATGGGCCGCGCGTCCCCCTGTTGCCGCGGCGGCCGGGAAGTCTACCGGCTTCAGCCCGCCCCGTGTCCAGCCGCCAGCCGGGCCGCTGGGGGTGCCTCGCCGCCTGCCGGGCGCCTGCGTTATCATTGGCAGTCATTTTTTGAACGCACGACCGCCGACATGATCGAACTGAATCCTGTCCGCCAGCGCATCACCGATCTGACCGATCGCGTGCTGTCGCTTCGGGGGTATCTTTGACTACGACGCCAAGAAAGAGCGTCTTGAAGAAGTAACGCGGGAGCTTGAAAACCCCGACGTCTGGAACAACGCCGAGTACGCCCAGAACCTGGGGCGCGAGCGATCCAGCCTGGAAAAGACCGTGGGCGGCATCGCCTCGGTGCTCGATGGCCTGAAGGATGCGACCGAGCTGCTGGAACTGGCCGAGTCCGAGCAGGACGAGGACACCGCGCTGGCCGTGGTTGCCGATCTGGACAAGCACCAGTCGCACGTCGAGAAGCTGGAGTTCCAGCGCATGTTCTCCGGCGAGATGGACAATGCCGCTGCGTTCGTCGACATCCAGGCCGGTGCCGGTGGTACCGAAGCCCAGGACTGGGCCGAGATCCTGCTGCGCATGTACCTGCGCTGGTGCGAATCGCGTGGCTGGAAGACCGAGCTGATGGAAGTTTCCGGCGGTGATGTGGCGGGCATCAAGTCGGCCACCCTGCGCGTGGAAGGTGACTATGCCTATGGCTGGCTGAAGACCGAGACCGGCGTGCACCGCCTGGTGCGCAAGTCGCCGTTCGACTCGGACAACCGTCGCCACACCAGCTTCACCTCGGTGTTCGTTTCGCCGGAGATCGACGACAACATCGACATCACCATCAACCCGGCCGATCTGCGCACCGACGTCTACCGTTCGTCCGGCGCCGGTGGTCAGCACGTCAACAAGACCGAGTCGGCGGTGCGTATCACCCACATTCCGACCAACATCGTGGTGGCGTGCCAGACCGGCCGCAGCCAGCACCAGAACCGCGACAACGCGATGAAGATGCTGGCCGCAAAGCTCTACGAGCTCGAGATCCAGAAGCGCAACGCGGAGAAGGATGCCGTGGAAGCGACCAAGTCCGACATCGGCTGGGGCAGCCAGATCCGCAATTACGTGCTCGATCAGAGCCGCATCAAGGACCTGCGCACGGGCATCGAGCGTTCCGATACGCAGAAGGTGCTCGATGGTGACCTCGATGAGTTCGTCGAGGCCAGCCTGAAGGCAGGCCTGGCGGTGGGGTCCAAGCGCGTCGATGCCTGATGCGCACGCCTGCGCCGATATCATCGCCTTCCGCAACGGAGGGCGATGATGCGCAGCGAGAGTGAACGCAGGGAGCTCGGCGGTTTCCTCAAGGCCTGCCGCGCCCGTGTCGACCCGGCCACGCTGGGCCTGCCGGCCGGGCGCAGGCGTACCCCCGGCCTGAAGCGCGAGGAAGTGGCGCTGGCGGTGGGGGTCAGTGTCAGCTGGTACACCTGGATCGAGCAGGGACGTGAAGTGCGTGCGTCGCCGGAAGTGCTCGAGCGCCTGGCCCGGGTGTTGCGGATGAGCGATGACGAGCGCGCATATGCGTTCGCGCTGTCCGGCTATGGCGTTCCGCTGGAGTCGCCAGATGAAAGCGTGACTGATGGCCTGCGCCAGCTGGTGGACGCGATGCAGCCGATCCCGGCCTACGTACGCAACACCCGTTTCGACATCCTGGCCTGGAATCCGGCCATTGCCGAACTGTTCGTCGACTACAGCCAGCTGGCGCCGCATGAGCGCAACACGCTGCGGCTGATGTTCCTGTATCCGCCTTATCGCACGTTGATCCTCAACTGGGAGGAGATGGCCCGGGGCCTGCTGGCCGGCTTCCGCGCGGCGATGGCGCAGGCGCAGGACAAGGCGCCTTTCCTGGCGCTGGCCGAGGACATCGCTGCCCACAGCGATACGTTCCGGCAGTGGTGGCCGGAGCATGATGTGCGCCGCTTCGACGAGGGGGCGAAGAAGCTGAACCACCCCACGCGCGGGTTGCTGGACCTGCAGTACGTGGCGCTGGTGCCGGAGAGCCGGCACGACCTGTCGTTGGTCACCTACCTGCCGCGAAAGTAGGTGGGTCGGCAGGGCTGCGCCCTGCACCCGCAGAGGCTTCAAGCCACGGCAACGGCAACGGCGTGCATTCCGTGGGATGGCGGGGCGGCGTCGAAGTGCGGGGACGCCGTGAACCCGTCCATGGGGGCTTGGCAGCCGCATCCATGCGGCTGACACCCCGCATTCCGACGCCGCCCCGCCTCTGACAATTTCCCGCGGCTGTGGGTGGGTGTCGACCTTGGTCGGCACATCTTTCAGATATCGAATGAAATTCCGGGGTCAGATCCGTTTTCCTGCGGAAAACGGATCTGACCCCGAGAGTACTTCCAACAGATCGCGGGAAACTTTGTCCGCGGCATGGATGCCGCGGCCAAGCCCCCATGGAGGGGTTCACGACGTCTTCCGCCATCGGCCCCACCCCGCCATCCCGCAGGAATCCAGCTTCTGCTGTTGCTTGGCTGTGGCGTAGGGGGCAGGGCGCAGCTCTGCCAGCAACCCATTCAGGCAGGTAAGTGCAGGTCACAGGATAAGCAGACGCCTTGTTGCGCGGCAGCTTCGGGTCCACATTCCTGACAGGAGACGGGCAATCGGCCCGTTGCCGAGACAACAGGAGCCCTGCATGTCCGCTGCCCCCGCCATTGCGATTTCCCTCGATCCGGCCACCGGCCAGGAAATCGCCCGCCATCCCTTCGTTACCGACACCGAGCTGGAGGTGATCCTCGATCGAGGCCAGGCCGGCTTTGCCGCCTGGAGCGCGCAGTCGCTGGAGCAGCGCGCCGATGTACTGCGTGCGATGGCCGCGGTCCTGCGCCGCGACCGCGAATCGCTTGCGGCGCTGGCCACCGCCGAGATGGGCAAGGTCCATGCCGAATCGTTGGCCGAAATCGAGAAGTGCGCGGTGCTCTGCGAGTGGTATGCGGATAACGGCGCACAGTATCTGCGCGACGAGCCGACGCTGGTTCCCGATGACAAGGCCTACGTGTCCTACCTGCCACTGGGCGTGGTGCTGGGCATCATGCCGTGGAATTTCCCGTACTGGCAGGTGATGCGCGCAGCCGTGCCGATCCTGATGGGTGGCAATGGTTTCCTGCTCAAGCCGGCCGAGAACATCGTCGGTACCGCCCATCTGCTCGATGCCGCCTGGCGCGACGCGGGCCTGCCGGAAGGCACCTTCATCGCCGCCAACATCAGCCGTGAGGGCACCAGTCGTGCCATCGCCGATGACCGCATCGCAGCTGTCACCCTGACCGGCAGCGTCGGCGCAGGCCGCAGCATTGCCGCGCAGGCCGGGCAGGCATTGAAGAAGGTCGTGCTGGAACTGGGGGGCTCGGACCCCTTCATCGTGCTGGACGATGCCGACCTCGACGCGGCGGTGGATGCGGCACTCGCCTCGCGCTTCCAGAACACCGGACAGGTCTGCATCGCCGGCAAGCGCATCATCGTCGAGGACGGCGTGTACGACCGTTTCGTGGCGCAGTTCTGCGCGAAGGTGCAGGCGCTGACCGTCGGTGATGGCCGTGAACCGGGCAACCGCATCGGTCCCATGGCCCGGCAGGACCTGCTCGAGCAGCTCGATGCGCAGGTGCGTGCATCGGTAGAGGCCGGTGCGCAGCTGCTGGTCGGCGGTCATCAGCTGGATCGTCCGGGCAGCTTCTATGCCCCCACGGTGTTGGCCGGTGTCGAGCCGGGCATGCAGGCGTTCGATACCGAGACCTTCGGCCCGGTGGCTTCGATCAGCCGCGCACGCGATGCCGATCATGCGGTGGAGCTGGCCAACCAGAGCGAATTCGGCCTCAGCGGCAACCTGTGGAGCGGCGATCGCGAGCGCGCGATGCGGCTGGCACGCAGGCTGCAGACCGGCGGCGTGTTCGTCAACGGCTTCTCCGCGTCCGACCCGCGCGTGCCGATCGGTGGCGTGAAGAAGAGTGGCTTCGGCCGCGAGCTGTCGCATTTCGGCATCCGCGAGTTCGTGAACGCGCAGACCGTGTGGTTCGACCGTCGTTGACGCACGGCTTGCATCCTTCCTGTAACGATCCACCACCAGTCCAGTGAAGAGGGACGGCATTCCCATGTCCAAGGGTTCAGATCTGCTTGTCGCGGCGCTCGAGAACGAGGGCGTCGAACGTATTTTCGGTATTCCCGGCGAAGAAAACCTCGATGTCGTCGAGTCGCTGCGCCATTCCAGCATCGAGCTGGTCATCACCCGCCATGAGCAGGCGGCGGTGTTCATGGCGGCCACCTATGGACGCCTGACCGGCAAGCCGGGCGTGTGCCTGGCCACGCTCGGCCCGGGTGCCCTCAACTTCACCACCGGTGCGGCCTACGCGCTGCTGGGCGCATGGCCGGTGATCATGATCACCGGGCAGAAGGGCATCGTCGCCAGCAAGCAGGCGCGCTTCCAGATCGTCGACATCGTCAGCACGATGAAGCCGCTGACCAAGCAGGCGCGGCAGATCGTATCGGCGCGCACCATCCCGACCATCGTCCGCGAGGCATTCCGTGTCGCGCAGGAAGAACGTCCGGGCCCGGTCCTGCTGGAACTGCCGGAGGACATCGCGGCCACTGAAGTCGAGGATGTGGCATTGATCCCGACGCATGCGGTGGATCGACCGATCGCCAGTCCCGAGGCGCTCGATCGCGCCGCGCAGATCATCCGCAATGCGAAGCGTCCGCTGCTGATGATCGCCTCCGCGGCGTCACGGCCGCAGTCCAGCGACGCGCTGTCAGCCTTCGTACTGCGTGCCGGCATTCCCTTCTTCACCACGCAGATGGGCAAGGGTGCGGTGGCGGGCGGATCAGGCCTGTACATGGGGACTGCCGCGCTGACCGAACGCGACTATGTGCATATGGCCATCGACCAGGCCGACGTGATCGTCACCATCGGCCATGAAGTGACCGAGAAGCCGCCTTTCGTGATGCGGCCCGGCGGACCGACCGTCATCCACATCGGCTATTCGCAGGCGGCGGTCGAGCAGGTCTACTTCCCGCAGGTGGAGGTGATCGGCGATATCGGCCGCTCGCTGACCCAACTGGCCGACCGCATCGAAGGCCAGGTGGCCCATGCCGATGCGCTGCTGCCGCTGCGGGCCACCATCCTCGACCATCTCGCCGACCGCGCCGAAGAGGCCCGGTTCACCCCGCAGCGGCTGGTCCACGACGTGCGCCGGGTGATGCCGCCCGACGGCATCGTGGCGCTGGACAACGGCATGTACAAGATATGGTTCGCGCGCAATTACCGCACCCAGGTAGCCAATACGCTGCTTCTGGACAATGCGCTTGCCACGATGGGCGCGGGCCTGCCTTCGGCGATCATGGCCTCGATCCTGTACCCGCAGCGCCGGGTGCTGGCGGTGTGTGGCGACGGCGGCTTCATGATGAACAGCCAGGAGCTGGAAACCGCGCGGCGGCTGGGGCTGAACCTGGTGGTGCTGATCCTCAACGATGGTGCCTACGGCATGATCCGCTGGAAGCAGGCGGTGGATGGCTTCACCGACTATGGGATGACCTTCGGCAATCCGGACTTCGTCAGGTACGCCGAGGCCTATGGTTGCAAGGGCCACGAAGTGACGGCCATCGAGCAGTTCATCCCGACGCTGGAGGCGGCGTTCAACGAAGGCGGGGTGCACCTGGTGTCGGTGCCGATCGACTATTCGGAGAACGAGCGGGTGCTGGTGGATGAACTGCGGCAGGCGTTCCCCGGGAATGCCTGAGGTAGCGCCGGGCCACGCCCGGGGATTCCTGCCGACTGACCGCCGGGCATGGCCCGGCGCTACCGGGCCGTGGGCGCCGGCCAGGGCCGGGGCAGGGTGGTTTTGCTATGCTGTGCAGCCGGCCGTGCCGGGCGCAAGACTCCCCCAACTACACGATTCCCGCAGATCCATGAGCGAAGCTACCGAAACCCCTTCCGTCGACGAAAACAAGTTGATCGCCGAGCGCCGCGAGAAACTCAAAGCGCTGCGCGGGCAGGGGATCGCGTACCCGAACGACTTCCGTCGCGAGGACTTCGCCGGCCAGCTGCAGGACGAGTACAGCGACGCCGAAACCTGGACCGCCGAGGCCCTGGAAGCCAATGGCCGCCAGGTGCGCATGGCCGGACGCCTGATGGCCAAGCGCATCATGGGCAAGGCCAGCTTCGCCCAGATCCAGGACGAGTCCGGCCGCATTCAGCTGTTCCTGCAGGGCGCGGCCCTGGGCGATGACTACGCTGCTTTCAAGGGCTGGGACGTGGGTGACATCATCGCCGTCGAGGGCGGCCTGACCCGTACCCGCACCGGTGAACTGTCGGTCAAGGCCGCAACGATCCGACTGCTGACCAAGTCGCTGCGTCCGCTTCCGGACAAGTGGCATGGCCTGGCCGACGTCGAGCAGCGCTACCGCCAGCGTTACGTCGATCTGATCGTGACCCCGGAGTCGCGCGCGGTGTTCATCAAGCGCTCGAAGATCATCCGTGCCATGCGCGCGTGGCTGGACAACCGCGACTTCCTCGAAGTCGAGACGCCGATGATGCATTACATCCCCGGCGGTGCGGCGGCCAAACCGTTCACCACCCATCACAACGCGCTGGACCTGGACCTGTACCTGCGCGTAGCGCCGGAGTTGTACCTGAAGCGCCTGACCGTCGGTGGCCTGGAGCGGGTGTACGAAATCAACCGCAATTTCCGCAATGAAGGCGTCAGCACCCGGCACAACCCGGAGTTCACCATGATGGAGCTGTACGAGGCCTACGCCACGTACAACGAGATCATGGACCTGACCGAAGGCGTGATCCGGGACGTGGCCAGGACGGTGAACGGCACTACCGAAGTGGAGTGGGACGGCGCGAAGATCGATCTCGGCCCGGCGTTCCGCCGCTGGCGGATGGACGAGGCCGTGCGGCACCACAATCCGGAGATCTCCGCTGCCGACTGCACCGACCGCGAAGCGCTGCTGCGGCACTGCGAGCGCCTGAAGATCAAGGTCAAGCCGTCCTACGGCTGGGGCAAGCTGCTGCTGGAGATCTTCGAAGCCACCGTCGAGCACACCCTGATCCAGCCCACCTTCATCACCGATCATCCGGTGGAGGTCTCGCCGCTGGCGCGTGCCAACGACAACGACCCCGGCTACACCGATCGCTTCGAGCTGTTCGTGAACGGCAAGGAGCTGGCCAACGGCTTCTCCGAGCTGAACGATCCGGAGGATCAGGCCCAGCGCTTCCAGGCCCAGGTGGCCGCCAAGGAGGGGGGCGATGACGAGGCCATGCACTACGACGCCGACTACATCCGCGCGCTGGAGTACGGCATGGCGCCGACCGGCGGCCTCGGCATCGGCGTCGACCGCCTGGTGATGCTGCTGACCGGCAGCAGCTCCATCCGCGACGTGCTGCTGTTCCCGTACATGCGTCCGGAGCACTGAGCCGGGGTTTTGTGACTCCCGTTTGTGCGCGCCGTCCCGAAACGGGACGGCGCAATTGACGTCTCTGGCACTCGGCGTATCGTAATTGCACTACCTTGACGCCGGCTATGGCTTGATCGGTGACGGGGAAGAGCGCAATGTGGAGAGCCCGCTTCACAATGTGACCACGATCATGAACCGGGACGCATGACACGGGAGTCAGTCCGATGCAGGGTGCCAGCGTGCGCAGCGGCAGCGTTTCCACGCCTGCTGATGACCAAGCGTGGTCGAGAAACCAGGCGGAGTACACGTTGAACATCGTCATCGTCGATGACCAGACCTCCGCGCGGACGATGCTGCGGCACGTCATCGAGGACATCGCGCCGGAACTGAGCGTGCATGACTTCGGCGATCCCCTGACCGCGCTGGCCTGGTGCGAATCGCACCCGGTCGACCTGCTGCTGCTCGACTACCGCATGCCGGAAATGGACGGCCTGGAATTCGCCCGCCGCTTCCGGCGCCTGCCCAAACATCGCGACATCCCCGTGATCCTGATCACCGTGGTGGGCGACGAGCCGATCCGGCAGGCCGCGCTGGAGGCAGGCGTGATCGACTTCCTGGTCAAGCCGATCCGCCCGCGCGAACTGCGGGCGCGCTGCTACAACCTGCTGCAGCTGCGCCAGCAGACCGAGAACGTGAAACAGCGCGCGCTGTCACTGGAACAGCGCCTGCTCGCCAGCATGCACGAGGTCGAGGAGCGGGAGCGCGAGACCTTGTCGCGATTGGCTCGTGCGATCGAGTTTCGTGACGCCGGCACCAGTGCCTACCTGGAGCGGATGGCCCGCGTGGCCGGGCTTATCGCCGAGCAGCTGGGCCTGCCGGAAGACGAGGTGCGGCTGATCGAGATGGCGGCGCCCCTGCACGACATGGGCAAGATCGCCATACCGGATGCGGTGCTGCTCAAGCAGGGCAAGCTCAATGAAGAGGAGCTGGCGATCATGCGCCGTCACCCGCGCATCGGCCATGAACTGCTCAGCGGCAGCCAGAACCGCTTCATCCAGGTCGGTGCGCTGATCGCGCTGCGCCACCATGAACGCTACGACGGCAGTGGTTACCCCGATGGGCTGGTAGGCGAAGCGATTCCACTGGAAGCGCGCATCGTTGCCGTCGCCGATGTCTTCGACGCCCTGATTTCCCCGCGTCCATACAAGGAAGCCTGGACGATGGAAGCAACGCTGGCCTATCTGTATGCCCAGCGTGGCCGCCTGTTCGACCCCCGCTGCGTGGATGCGCTGCTGCGGGGCCGCCAGCAACTGCTGGACATCTGCGCGCAGCACTCGACGGCCTCCACGCGACCGGGTGGATGAGATGCAGGACCTGTTCGCACGGCTGAAGCGCCGGCTGTCGCAGCGGCCCGACTCCGAGCACGGGCAGGTGATAGTGCGGATCGCGCTGATCTCGCTGATCCTGGTTTACGTACTGCTGTCCGGGGCCCGGATGCATCGCCTGGAGCAGTACCAGGGCGTGCTCGTGACCGTGCTGACCGGGCTGTCGATATCCCTGCTGCTGTTCGCCTGGTTGCTGTGGAAGCCGGGGCGCTCCGATGCGCGCAGGGTGGTCGGCATGGTCGCCGACTATGGGTTGATGACGGTCGGCATGGTGCAGATGGGCGAGCCTCTGGCCTGGGTCTATGCGGTGGTGATGTGGGTCACGGTGGGCAATGGCCTGCGCTTCGGCAACCGCTACCTGGGCGTGGCGATCGCCATGGCCCTGGTCAGCTTCGGTACCACCGTGCTGTTGACACCCTACTGGCGTGACAACCCCAGCCTGGCCGTGCCCCTGTGGCTGGGCCTGGTGGCGGTTCCGCTGTGCTGCTCCTCCCTGTTGCGACGACGGATGCGACATCCCCCCATGGACACTCCTGCCGTTGAATCCTCCCCGGCCCGGTCGCTGCTGGCCCGGGTGAAGCAACGGCTGTCCGGACGCGAGGACAGCGAGCACGCGCAGAACCTGATCCGCATCGTGATCACCGCGCTGTTCATCAGCTATCTCGGCTGGCGCTACCTGAGCGCGGGTGGCGAGACGCTGACCACGACGTGGCTGATCCTCGCCTTCGAGCTGGCCATCTCGGCGGGCCTGCTGGTGGCGATCCTGGTCGATCCCGGGGTGTCACACGTCCGCCGCGTGATCGGCATGCTGACCGACTACACCTGCATGGCCTGGATCATGACCATCCAGGGTGAGCCGGCAGCTCCGCTGTACGCGGTGATGCTGTGGGTCACGATCGGCAACGGCATGCGCTACGGCAGCACCTACCTGCGGGTGGCAACCGCAATGGGGTGCCTGGCTTTCCTGTGTACCGTGATGCTGTCGCCCTACTGGCGCAGCCACGACTACCTCGGCTGGGGCCTGCTGCTGGGCCTGGGCGCGATTCCGCTGTACTTCGATTCGCTGCTGCATGCCTTGACCCGTGCGGTGGCCGAAGCGCGCCAGGCCAACGAAGCCAAGAGCCGTTTCCTGGCGAACATGAGCCACGAATTCCGTACGCCGCTCAACGGCCTGGCCGGCATGACCGAAGTGCTGGCCACCACGCGGCTGGATGAGGAGCAGCGCGAGTGCCTCAGCACCATCCAGGCGTCCACCCGCAGCCTGCTGGCGCTGGTGGAGGAGGTGCTGGACATCTCGGCGATCGAGGCCGGCAAGGTCCGGGTGGAATGGCATGAGTTCGCGCTGGCCGACGTGCTGCAGGCGATCAACCTGATCCTCACCCCGCAGACGCGTTCCAAGTCATTGGAGTATCGCGTCGACGTGGACGACAACGTTCCGCCACGGTTGTTCGGCGACGCCGGCCATCTGCAGCAGATTCTGCTGAATCTGATGGGCAACGCGGTGAAGTTCACCGACAGTGGCTTCGTCCATCTGCGTGTCAGCAGCCATGACGAGCGTGGCAGCGAGCGTGCCCGGCTGCGTTTCGAGATCCTCGACAGCGGCATCGGCGTACCCGTGGCCCTGCGCAGCCGCCTGTTCAACGCCTTCGAGCAGGCCGACGTCGGCCTCGCCCGCCGCCATGAAGGCACCGGACTGGGTACGGCGATCGCCAAGGGACTGGTCGAATCGATGGGCGGGCAGGTCGGTTACCTGCCGAACACGCCGCGCGGCAGCGTGTTCTGGGTGGAAATCGCGCTGGACGTGGCGCCGACGCCGGACGTGCAGGGCGAGCTGCCGGAGGGCGGCAACGTCATTGCGTTCTCCAATCCATTCCTGCGCCATCGGGCCCGTGTACGCAGCCTGCGGGTGCTGGTTGCCGATGACCATGCCGCCAACCGCATGGTGCTGCAGCGGTTGCTGGAGAAGGCCGGCCACAAGGTCACATGCGTCAATGGTGGGGTCGAGGTGCTCGACGCTCTCGAGCAGGCCAATTACGACGCAGCCATCGTTGATCTGCACATGCCCGGCATGAGCGGCCTGGACCTGCTCAAGCAGCTGCGGGTGATGCAGGCCAGTGGCCTGCCGTATGTGCCGGTGATGGTGCTCAGCGCCGATGTCACCCCGGAATCCATCCTGCGCTGTGAGCAGGCAGGTGCACGTGCATTCCTGGCCAAGCCGGTCGTCGCGACGCGTCTGCTGGAGGTGTTGGCCGATGTGGCCGCCAACACGCGTACCGAGCCGGGCATCCAGTCGGTACCGGCCATGGAGGTCGGTGACGGCGTACTCGACACCGCCGTGCTGGACGAGCTGGCGTCACTGGGCATGGGCGATGGCTTCGAACGCAAGTTCATCGACCAGTGCCTGGTCGATGTGGACGCGAGCATGGCGCAGATGCAGGCCTGTGGCGAGCGGCTGGACTGGGAGGACTTCCGCGAACACGCCCACGCCCTGCGTGGCGTGGCGAGCAACCTGGGCCTGGTCCAGGTTGCTGCCGCCAGTGGCGAGATGATGCGCATGGCCGACTGGCAATTGAAGGCCGAGTGGACAATGCGCCTGTCCAGCCTGGTAGGTGCACTGCGCATCGGCAGGAAAGCGCTGGCGTCCCGCGTCGCAGGCATCCAGCAACGCGACGACGGGGAACGCACGCCCTCCTGACCGCGAGGTCTGTCAGCCCGCCTCGCCATTGCGGCGGGCCTGGGCGCGGACCAGCCGGTCCATGGTCCGCAGCGACTTCTCGCCCAGCTGCATGGCGGTGTCGACCCAGATCTCGGTGATGCGCATCATTTCGTGCAGCGGCACCATGGTGGCGATCTCGTTCACTTCGCGCATCGCCGCCCAGGCGTGCGGAATGCGCCGGCTGTCCCGGATCACCTGTTCGACCGCCGCAACGCCTTCGCCCACCGGCACGACGACATCCACCAGGCCCATGTCCTTCAACTGCCGGGCGGTGAAGAGGTTGCCCTCCAGCATGATCTTCTCGGCCAGCCGCGGGCTGACCCGCTGGCACAGGAAGGAGTAGGCGCCCATGCCCGGGAACAGGTCGAACAGCACCTCCGGCAGTCCCATCAGCACGCCTTCTTCGGCGACGATGGTATGGCAGCTAAGCGCGGCCTCGAAGCCGCCGCCCAGTGCATTGCCCTGGACCAGCGCGATGCTGTGGGCGCGTGCGCCCAGCCCGGCGTGGAACGCATGCACGCCGCGCACGCAGCGCTGCGCATAGTCGAGCAGGCGGGCACGGTCGCCCTCGCGGATCAGCCGGCAGAACAGTTCCAGGTCGCCGCCCAGGTTGAATACGTCACTATCGGAGGCCAGGACCACGTGAGGCGAGAGAACGTGGGCGGCACTGAGACGGTCTCCCAGTTCACGCTGATAGTCGACGATGTCGTCTACCAGGCGTGAGGCAAAGCACGGGCGGCCCGGCTGGTTGACCAGGTTGGCATGCATGTGGATCCAGTAGACATCCCGTTCGGTTTCCTCGGTGATGCGCAGGGTCGGGTGCTGCGACGGACGGGTGATGATGGGGCGTACTGCAGACATGGGTGTTCTCCGAGTGACCGTCCGGCCAACCGCAGAGCGGACGGAGAGATGGAATGTGAGGGAGTGGGCGGAACGTGCGGTGGCGAGTGATTCTATGCACCGCTCGTGAACCGCCTGCAAGCGGCCGCCGCCCGCGCTGGCCGCCAACGAAAAGGGCCCCGCCGTCGCCGGCGGGGCCCTGATCTGCGTCGAACCGTGGAAACCCTTACTGCGCGGGCGTATCGCGCAGCTCGCGACGGAGGATCTTGCCGACATTGGTCTTCGGCAGTTCCTTGCGGAACTCCACGATGCGCGGGTGCTTGTAACCGGTCAGATTTGCCCGGGCATGCTCCTTGACCATTTCGGCGGTCAGGTTCGGATCCTTCTTCACGATCACCACCTTGACCACTTCGCCGGACTTCTCGTCCGGCACGCCGACCGCGGCCACTTCCAGCACGCCCGGCATCATCGCGATGACGTCTTCGACTTCGTTCGGATACACATTGAAGCCGGACACCAGGATCATGTCCTTCTTGCGGTCGACGATGTAGAAGAAACCCCGTTCATCCATCTTCGCCATGTCGCCGGTATGCAGCCAGCCGTCGCTGTCGATCGCCTGGGCGGTCTCTTCGGGGCGCTGCCAGTAGCCCTTCATCACCTGCGGGCCCTTGATGCACAGCTCGCCCACCTCACCCAGCGGCAGGATGTTGCCGTTGTCGTCCTTGATGCACGCATCGGTGGACGGGATCGGCAGGCCGATGGAGCCGTTGTACTCCGGCAGGGTAAGCGGGTTGATGCAGGCGGCCGGCGAGGTTTCGGTCAGGCCGTAGGCCTCGACCAACGTCACCCCGGTAACCTTCTTCCAGCGCTCGGCCACAGCGCGCTGCACCGCCATGCCGCCGCCCAGGGTGAACTTCACCGACGAGAAATCGATCTCATCGAAACCGGGCGTATTGAGCAGACCGTTGAACAGCGTGTTGACGCCGGTGATGGCGGTGAAGCCCGTGCCCTTGAGCTCCTTGACGAAGCCCTTCATGTCGCGCGGATTGGTGATCAGATGATTGCAGCCGCCGAACTTCATGAAGACCAGACCGTTCGCGGTCAACGCGAAGATGTGGTACAGCGGCAGCGCGGTGATGATCACTTCCTTGCCCGGCTCGATGCCGGAGGTCGACAGCCATGCCGAGGCCTGCTGCATGTTGGCGATCAGGTTGCGGTTGGTCAGCATCGCGCCCTTGGCCACGCCGGTGGTGCCGCCGGTGTACTGCAGGAACGCCACGTCGTCGTGGTCGATCTCGACCTCGGGCAGGGTGTGGCGGCTGCCGAGCTTGAGTGCCTGCTTGAAGCGGATGGCGCCCTTCACGTGATAGTTGGGCACCATCTTCTTGACGTACTTCAGCACGAAGTTGACGATCGCGCCCTTCGCGCCGAGCAGATCGCCCAGGCCGGTGGTGACCACCTGCCTGACCGGCGTGTCGGCGATGACCTGCTGGACGGTATCGCCGAAGTTGTCGACCACCACCAGCACCGAGGCGCCGGCGTCGACCAGCTGATGCTTGAGTTCGCGTGCGGTATACAGCGGGTTGACGTTGACCACGGTCAGGCCCGCACGCAGCACGCCGAAGGTGGCGACCGGGTACTGCAGGCAGTTGGGCATCATCAGGGCGACGCGGTCGCCCTTCTTGAGCTTGAGCTCACCCAGCAGGTAGGCCGCGAACTGGTCAACCAGCGCATCGGTCTCGCCATAGGTGAGGACCTTGCCGAAACTGGAGTAGGCGGGGCGGTCGCGGTACTTGGCGACGGAGGCGTCGAAGACGGAGGCTACCGAATGGAACTCGTTGACGTCGATCTCGGCGGGAACGCCTTTCGGATAGCTCTGCAGCCAGGGACGATCCAGACTCATATTCCCCCTCCAGGAATCGTGATTGTTGGGTCCGACCCTGAGCGTACTGACAGCGGCCGGTCATTGCAGCATACCCCGCCGTAGGGGAAACGCGAAGAGGGCATCGCGCGACGGCCTGTGCGATCGCGTCAAATGCCGCCGGGCATGGCCCCGCGCCACCGAGCTGGCAGCGCTGGGCCATGCCCGGCGGGTGTTTCAGGACGCGTGCGGTGCTCAGCCCTGCCTGCGTACCGGCGCACCGTTGGCTTTGTAATAGGGCGCGGTGCTGCGGGGCAGCGGCGCACGGCCGCGGATCACGTCGGCGAGCTTTTCGGCGATCATGATGGTCGGCGCGTTGAGATTGCCGGTCACCACCTGCGGCATGATCGAGGCGTCGACGATGCGCAGGGCCTCCAGACCATGCACGCGGCCCTGGCCGTCCACCACCGCCATCGGATCATCGGCGTGGCCCATCTTGTTGGAGCAGGACGGGTGGTATGCCGTTTCAGCATGCTCACGGACGAACGCGTCGATCTGCGCATCGGTCTGCAGTGCACTGCCCGGCGAAATCTCGCGGCCGCTGTATGGAGCCAGTGCCGGCTGCGCGAAGATCTCGCGGGTGATGCGGATCGCCGCGCGGAACTCGCGCCAGTCCTGGTCGTGCGACATGTAGTTGAACAGGATGCTCGGATGCTCGCGCGGATCCTTGGAGCGGACATGGATGCGGCCCCGGCTGGGCGAGCGCATCGAGCCGACATGCATCTGGAAGCTGTGTGCCTTGATCGGATTGGACCCGTTGTAGTTGATGGCCACCGGCAGGAAGTGATACTGCAGGTTGGGCCAGTCGAACTCGGCATCGCTGCGGATGAAGCCGCCGGCTTCGAACTGGTTGCTGGCGCCGATACCGGTGCCCAGGAACAGCCATTCAGCGCCGATTGCCGGCTGGTTGTACAGCTTCAGCGCCGGCGCCAGCGAGACCGGCTTCTTGCATTCGTACTGGAGATACATCTCCAGGTGATCCTGCAGATTGGCGCCGACGCCCGGCAGGTGATGCACCAGGTCGATGTCGAGGCTGCGCAGCAGATCGGCCGGGCCCACGCCGGAGTGCTGCAGGATCTGTGGCGAGGCGATGGCGCCGCCGCACAACAACACCTCGCGGCGGGCAGTGGCACGCTGCGGCTGGTCGTTGCGCAGCCACTGCACGCCCACCGCGCGCTTGCCGGAGAACAGGATGCGGTCGGTCAGCGCGTGGGTGACGATGGTCAGGTTCGGGCGCGGCCTGGCCAGATCCAGATAGCCGCGGGCGGTGCTGGAGCGGCGGCCCTTCGGCGTGACCGTGCGGTCCATCGGCCCGAAGCCTTCCTGCTGGTAGCCGTTGAGGTCATCGGTGCGCGGATAGCCTGCCTGCACGCCGGCTTCAACCATGGCTGCGAACAGTTCGTTGTTGCCGGCCTTGGGGGTGGTCACCCGCAGCGGGCCATCGCCCCCGTGGTAATCGTTGGGGCCGATGTCGCGGGTCTCGGCCTTGCGGAAGTAGGGCAGGCAGTCCAGATAGGTCCAGTCGTCCAGGCCGGGCATGCTCGCCCAGTTGTCGTAGTCCATCGCGTTGCCGCGGATGTAGCACATGCCGTTGATCAGCGACGAACCGCCCAGGCCTTTGCCACGGCCGCAGTCCATGCGGCGGTTGTTCATGAAGGGCTCTGGATCGGTCTTGTAGGCCCAGTTGTAGCGCTTGCCCTGCAGCGGAAACGCCAGCGCCGCCGGCATCTGGGTGCGGAAGTCGAGCCGGTAGTCCGGGCCACCCGCTTCCAGCAGCAGTACGCTCACATCGGCATCTTCGGTCAGGCGGGTGGCCAGCACGTTGCCGGCCGAACCGGCGCCGATGATGATGTAGTCGTACTCGTTATGGGTGCTCATGGTTGTTCTCCTTCAGGCCGGGACACGCTGCAAACAGGCGTCCCGGCGGAATGTCGGATCGGCGCGGTGGCCGGACGAGGGGCGCGGCTCAGAACACGCTGGCGTAGTCGCCCAGTTCGACCTGCACCGACTTGATGCGGGTGTAGTGGCCCAGGGTCGAGAGGCCGTTCTCGCGGCCGACACCGGACTCCTTGTAGCCACCCACCGGCATTTCGGCTGGCGATTCGCCCCAGGTGTTGATCCAGCAGATGCCGGCTTCCAGGCGATGGATGATGCGGTGGGCGCGGCTGATGTCCTTGCTGACCACGCCGGCGGCGAGGCCGAAGGTGGTGTCGTTGGCGCGGCGGACCACTTCATCTTCGCTGTCATAGGCAAGGATGCTCATGACCGGCCCGAAGATCTCTTCCTTGACGATGGTCATGTCGTCGCGGCAGTCGGAGAACACGGTCGGCAGCACATAGGCGCCCTGGGCCAGCGTGCCGTCGGTGGCACGGCCGCCGCCGATCAGCAGGCGCGCGCCTTCGGTCTTGCCGCTTTCGATGTAGCGCAGCACGTTCTCCATGTGCGGGAAGCTGGTCAGCGGGCCGAAGTTGGTGTCCGCGGCCATCGGATCGCCGATGCGGATGCGCTTGACGCGCTCGACCACGGCGGCCTCGAACGCGGCCAGCATGCCGCGCGGCACAAACACGCGGGTGCCATTGGTGCACACCTGGCCGGAGCTGAAGAAATTGGCCATCACCGCGATGTCGGCGGCGCGGTCGAGATCGGCGTCATCGCAGATCACCAGCGGCGATTTGCCGCCCAGTTCCATGGTCACTTCCTTCAGCGAGGAGGAGGCGGCTGCAGCCATCACCTTCTTGCCGGTGGCCACGCCGCCGGTGAAGGAGATCTTCTCGATCACCGGATGTTCGGTGAGCCAGTTGCCGATTTCGCGACCGGGGCCCTGCACGACATTGAACACGCCGGCCGGCACGCCGGCTTCGGTGTAGATCTCGGCAAGCCGGATGGCGGTCAGCGGCGTGACCTCGGACGGCTTGAACACCATCGCATTGCCGGCGGCCAGCGCCGGCGCCGACTTCCACAGGGCGATCTGGATCGGGTAGTTCCAGGCACCGATGCCGGCGACCACGCCCAGCGGTTCACGGCGGGTGTAGAAGAAGCTGGATTCGCGCAGCGGCAGCTGGATGCCTTCGATGGCGGTCGCCAGGCCGGCGTAATACTCCAGCACATCGGCGCCGGTGACGATGTCCACCGTGGTGGTTTCCGCCAGCGCCTTGCCGGTATCGAGCGTTTCCAGGCGGGCCAGTTCGTCATTGCGCTCGCGCAGGATCTCCACGGCGCGGCGCAGGATGCGCGAACGTTCCATGGCGGTCATTGCCGCCCATGCCTTCTGGCCTTCGGTGGCGCTTTCGACGGCGCGTTCGACGTCGGCCTGGCTGGCGACCTGCACCTCGGCGATGACCTCACCGGTGGCGGGGTTGACCGTGGCGAAGGTCTTGCCGCTGGTGGCATCGACCCGGCGGCCATGGATGTAGAGCTGTTGGACGGGCAGGGTGGTCATGGGGCGTACTCCTCGAAAGGGGGCGGGAAGCTGAAAGCGCTTATAGCGCGTCGGCCTGCAACTGGAAGTCGATGTAGCCGTAGGCGATGCGTCGGGCCTTGTCAGCATCGAAGGCGCCGCCGACCAGGCTGCCGCGCAGCCAGAGGCCATCGATCATCGCGGCCAGGCCGCGGGCGGCGAGGCGTGCCTGTGGGCGTGGCAGCACGCGGTTGAACTGGTGGCACAGGTTGGAGAACAGGCGCTGGTCGTTGGCATGCTGCAGGCGCGCCAGTTCCGGCTGGTGCATGCTCGCGGCCCAGAAGGTGAGCCAGACACGCATCGCGGTGCCATTGATCTGGCTGTCATCGAAGTTGCCATCGACGATGGCGCGCAGCTGGTCGCGGGGATCGTCGCCGACCCCGGCCCGGCAGCGGGCGACCGCGTCCCGCAGTTCGCGCAGGATCTGCCGCATCGCAGCGTTGAGCAGGCCGTCCTTGTCGCCGAAGTAATGGGCGACGATGCCGCTGGACAGCCCGGCCTTTCTGGCGATGGTGGCGACGGTGGCATCGGCCATGCCCATTTCGTCGATGGTCTGGAAAGTGGCCCGGATCAACTGTTCGCGACGGACCGGCTCCACGCCCTTCTTCGGCATTGTCTCTCCACGGATTGCGACCCGAGGCGTCGGGTTGGCCATCATTATGCTTTTTATTGATTGAACGTTCAATCAATAAACCCTAGGATGCGCTCGCGCCCCACGCCATGGGCCCGGTTTCCCGGTCCGGCCCCGCCCATGTGCTCCTTCGGACTGATGAGACGATCCCATGTCTTCCCAGGCTCACCCCAAGCGCTCGCCCCTGCGCTTGAACCGCTTTGTCTTCCTCAGCTCCTCGGTGTCGATCGGCATTCTCGGGCTGCTCACCGTCCTCTATCCCGATGCCAGCGAGCACTGGCTGCAATGGGCGCAGGCCGAGGTCTCGGCTGCGTTCGGCGCGTGGTACATGCTGCTGGTCGTGCTGTGCCTGGGATTCGTGCTGTGGCTGGCGTTCTCGCCCTATGGCCGTATCCGCCTGGGCCACAACGAGGAATCGCCGGCCTTCGGCTACGTCGCGTGGGTGTCGATGCTGTTCTCGGCGGGTATCGGTATCGCACTGCTGTACTACGGTGCCTATGAGCCGCTGGACCATTTCCTCAACCCGCCGGGCCAGCCGGGCGGCACGGTGGCGGCCGGGCGCGAGGCGATGGTGCTGACCTTCCTGCACTGGGGCCTGCATGGCTGGGCGCTGTACGCGCTGGTCGGGGTGGCGCTGGGCTATTTCGCCTATCGCCGCAACCTGCCGCTGGCATTGCGCTCGGCGCTGTATCCGATCTTCGGTGAGCGCATCCATGGCCGCATCGGCGACATGGTCGATGGCTTCGGCATTCTCGCCACGCTGATCTCCATGGTCACCAATCTCGGCATCGGTGCGCTGGTGGTGCAGTCCGGCCTGGTCTATCTGTTCCACATCCCGGACACACCGCAGGTGCTGGTCGCGATCGTGCTGGTGATGATGGTGGTGGCCACCATCGGCGTAGTGGCGGGGGTCGAGAAGGGCATCGCCTGGCTGTCCAACCTCAACGTGCGCCTGTTGTGCGCGCTGTTGCTGTTCGTGCTGGTTACCGGCCCGACCCTGCATCTGTTCGATGGCCTGGTGCAGAACACGGGCGACTATCTCGGCGCATTCGTGCGCAAGAGCTTCGACATGTATCTCAACGATCCGCAGGGCCGCGCCTGGATGGGTTCCTGGACGCTGTTCTACTGGGCGTGGTGGATCGCCTGGGCGCCGTTCGTGGGCCTGTTCGTGGCACGCATCTCGCGCGGCCGCACCATCCGCGAGGTAGTGATGGGCGTGCTGTTGATACCGCTCGGCTTCACGCTGGCGTGGCTGTCGATCTTCGGCAACACCGCCATCGACCTGGTGCTCAACCATGGCCAGGCGGTGCTGGGGCAGGTGGCGCAGCACGATGCAGCGATGACCCTGTTCAAGCTGCTGGAGTACCTGCCCGGCGCACCCTATGTAGCCGGTGCCGCAGTGGTGATCGGTTTCGTACTGTTCCTGACCCCGGTCGATTCGGGCACGCTGATGATCGCCAACCTGTGCACCCGCCGTGTCGACGACGGGGTGGAGGATGGTCACGATGCGCCGATCTGGCTGCGCGTGTTCTGGGCGGTGGGCATCACCGTGGCCAGCATCGGCCTGCTGCTGGCGGGCAACTTCAGCGCGATGCAGACGGCCGTGGTCCTGTGCGGTCTACCGTTCTCGTTCACCCTGGCGTTCTACATGCTGGGCCTGCTGCGCGCATTGCGCACCGATCCGGACGCGCCGCGGCGCTGAGCGCACTGCCGGCCCTTGGCATTACAGGCGCAGGGCGGCTTCCAGCAGAGCTGTCGCCCATGGGGGCGTGCGCTGCAGCTGCTGCAGGTCATCGGCGGCCGGCCATTGCAGGTGGCCGTCCTCCATCTGCAGCAGCAGCTGTGGATCGGGCACGGCCTCGCCCGGCGCGGCGTCGGCGCTGTTGTCGTAGACCTGCAGCTGCCCCAGCACCGGCATCAGCCCGATCAGGTTCTGCTGCGCCAGCGGCCAGCGGCGGCGGATGTCGACTTCGGAAATGGGGTGGCCACCGGCCTGCACCCGTGCGCGTACCCGGGCGATGTGCTGCTCCGGGCTGGACAGTCCACAGAACCACATCAGCACGTCATGGGTGCGGCTGGCCTCACGCAGCAGGGCGGTGATGGAGTTGCCCCCCAGCGTGGTCTCGAAGGCATGGTTGCGGGCGTGATCCAGGGCGTCGCGGATACGGTTGACACCCTCCTGCCAGGCTTCGGCATTGGCCTCCATGGCGTCCAGGCCGGCCCGCTCGCGCAGCCCGCGGGCGAACGTATCGGGGTTGAACCATTCCAGGCCGGCTTCGCGCAGCACGTGGCCACCCACCGAACTCTTGCCGGCGCCATTGACGCCGGCAAGCACATACAGGAACGGGCGTGGCATCAGTGGCCCGTGCCCGCCTTGACCTGGCCCTTCAGGCGGGCAGGGCGACGCAGCAGCGCGCGTGCGGCATCACCGGCCTGGGCGTGCTGCAGCACCGCCAGGCGCTGGTCGAAGCCGGCACGCAGATCCGCCAGGGCCGGGTCCTGCCCACGCAGTTCCTCCAGCGAGCTTTCCAGCGCTTCGACCTTGGCCTGCAGCGCGCGGTACTGCTCGATGGAAACGATCACCGCCTGCGGTTCGTTGTGATTGGTGACCACCACCATGTGCTGGTCGCGCACTTCCTGCATGACCTTGCGCCAATGTTCCTTCACCGACGAGGCGGTGGTGTGGGTCAGCTCGTTGATCGGGTCGAAGCGGACGGGGGCGTGCAGCATGGCGGTGCTCCAGGGGACCTGTGCGATCACCTTACGCCTGTTTCATGCAAATTGCATGAATGGTGAAAAATATCAAAAATATGATTCATGGGCGATTCGGCCCCGGCGGTAACGCCGGGGCCGGGCTTCCGCCCGCCGGATGCCGCGCGCCGGGTCAGTGGGCAGCCAGCTGACGCAGCACGTACTGCAGCAGGCCGCCGTGGTGGGCGAGGAGGCGCGGTTGCGAACCACCGGTTCGCGCGCCTCCGCAGCGCCCCGGCGGTGACGCCGGGGCCGGGCTTCCGCCTGCCGGATGCCGCGCGCCGGGTCAGCGGGCAGCCAGCTGACGCAGCACGTACTGCAGCAGGCCGCCGTGGCGGAAGTATTCCACTTCCTTCGGTGTCAGCAGCATCACCGACACCTCGAAGCGCTTCTGCGTGCCATCGGCCCGGGTCGCGGTGACCGCGGCGCGCTTGCTGGCACCGTCTTCCAGGCCGGTGATATCGATGACTTCCGAGCCATCCAGCCCCAGCGACTGCGCGTTCTCACCATTGCGGAACTGCAGCGGCAGCACGCCCATGCCGACCAGGTTGGAGCGGTGGATGCGTTCGAAGCTCTCGGCGATGACCGCCTTCACGCCCAGCAGCAGGGTGCCCTTGGCGGCCCAGTCGCGCGACGAACCGGTGCCGTACTCCTTCCCGGCCAGCACGACCAGCGGCACCTTGTCGGCCTTGTACTTCATTGCCGCGTCGTAGATCGCCAGCTTCTCCGGCTGACCACCGCCGGCCGGGTAGTACAGGGTGTTGCCACCCTCCTCGCCGCCGAACATCAGGTTCTTGATGCGGATGTTGGCGAAGGTGCCGCGGACCATCACGTCATCATTGCCGCGGCGGCTGCCGTAGCTGTTGAAGTCGGCGGGCTGCACGCCCCGGGCCTGCAGGTAACGCCCCGCGGGCGAATCCTTCTTGATGTTGCCGGCCGGCGAGATATGGTCGGTGGTGATCGAGTCGCCGAACAGACCCATCACGCGCGCGCCATGCACGTCGTCGATGCTGCCGGTCTGCATGGTCATGCCATCGAAGTACGGCGGGTTCTTGATGTAGGTGGAGTCATCACTCCACTCGTACAGATTGCCGTCCGGCGAGGCGATGGTGTTCCAGCGCGTATCGCCCTTGAACACGTCGGCGTAGTTCTGCTTGAACATCTCCGGGCCGATGGTGGCGGCGATGACATCGCCGATTTCCTTGTTGCTCGGCCAGATGTCGCGCAGGTAGACCGGCTGGCCGTCGCTGCCGGTGCCCAGCGGCTGGGTGGTCAGATCGATGTCGGTGGTGCCGGCGATGGCGTAGGCGACCACCAGTGGCGGGCTGGCCAGGTAGTTCATCTTCACTTCGGGATGCACGCGGCCTTCGAAATTACGGTTGCCCGACAGCACGGAGGTCACCACCAGGTCACCGGCGGCGATGCCGGCACTGACCTCGGTCGGCAGCGGGCCGGAGTTGCCGATGCAGGTGGTGCAGCCGTAGCCGACCACGTAGAAGCCGATCTTCTCCAGCTCCTTCAGCACCCCGGCCTTTTCCAGATAGTCGGTGACCACGCGCGAGCCTGGGCCCAGCGAAGTCTTCACCCAGGGCTTGCGATCCAGGCCCTTGGCCGCCGCGTTGCGCGCCAGCAGGCCGGCACCGATCATCACCGCCGGGTTGGACGTGTTGGTACAGGAGGTGATCGCGGCGATGACCACCGCGCCATCCTTCAGGCGGACCTTCCGGCCTTCGATCTCGATGTCGGCGAAGCCCTTGGCCAGCTGTTCGTTGCCGACCGCGGTGCCGCCGCCCTCGTTGAGGAAGGAGGCCACATCGTCGCTGCGCTTGTCGCGGTTGCTGGTCAGGCCGACCAGGGCTTCGCGGTAGTTCTTCTGCACGTCTTCCAGCAGCACGCGGTCCTGCGGGCGCTTCGGTCCGGCCAGTGACGGCTTCACCGTGCCCATGTCCAGCTCCAGCGTGGTGCTGTACTGGGCATGGGGGCTGTCCGGTTCGTGCCACAGGCCCTGCGCCTTGGCGTAGGCCTCGACCAGTTCGATCTGTTCTTCGCTGCGACCGGACAGGCGCAGGTAGTTCAGTGATTCGGCGTCGATCGGGAAGATGCCGCAGGTGGCGCCGTATTCCGGTGCCATGTTGCCGATCGTGGCGCGGTCGGCCAGTGGCAGGTGCTGCAGGCCATCGCCATAGAATTCGACGAACTTGCCGACCACGCCCAGCTTGCGCAGCATCTGGGTGACGGTCAGCACCAGGTCGGTGGCGGTGGCGCCCTCAGGCAGCCGGCCGGTGAGCTTGAAGCCGACCACCTGCGGGATCAGCATCGACGACGGCTGGCCCAGCATGGCCGCTTCGGCTTCGATGCCGCCCACGCCCCAGCCAAGCACGCCGATGCCGTTGATCATCGTGGTGTGGCTGTCGGTACCGAACACGGTGTCCGGGTAGGCCACGGCCCTGCCATCCTTGTCCGCGGTCATCACCACGCGGGCCAGGTTCTCCAGGTTCACCTGGTGGACGATGCCGGTGTTGGGCGGCACCACCTTGAAGTTGTCGAACGCCTTCTGGCCCCAGCGCAGGAACCCGTAGCGTTCCTGGTTGCGCTGGAATTCGATCTTGCCATTGAGATCGAGCGCGTCCGGCTTGCCGAACACATCGACCTGTACCGAATGGTCGATCACCAGTTCCGAAGGGATCTGCGGGTTGATCTGTTCCGGCTTGCCGCCCAGCTTGACCACCGCATCGCGCATGGCGGCCAGATCGACGACACACGGTACGCCGGTGAAGTCCTGCAGGACCACGCGCGCGGGCATGAAGGCGATTTCGGTGTCCGGCTCGGCCGCCGGGCTCCAGCGGGCAACGGCCTCGATGTGCTCCTTGCCGACGGTGACGCCGCCGTCTTCGTGCCGGAGCAGATTCTCCAGCAGGATCTTCATCGAGTAGGGAAGGTGGGAGATGTCGAAGCGCTGGCCCAGTGTGGGCAGGCTGAAGTAGTCGTAGGTCTTGCCGCCGACGTCCAGCTGGCTGCGGGTGGAGAACGAATCGCTCATGCGGGATGACTCCTTCTTGCGGATGGCTTGCAGTGGCCCGTGCATGGACGGACCTGCTTGCGTATGCCGGGGCTCTCCGCCACCGGATCCCCACCAGTATGGCGGAGCCGGCGCGGCCGGGAACGTCCTCGGCGCAGGACGCAAGGTTACATGGCTGTATGTAGTGCCGATGTCACGGCTTGCCCCGCCACTGGCTCATCAGCATCTGCAGGAAGCGTTCGGCCGTGGGCGAGAGCAGGGCACCACGGCGGCGCACGATGCCGATGGTGCGCGAGACCACCGGATTGCCGATCGGCCGGGTCACCAGGATGGGATGGTCGCCGTCCGGGGTAGCCATCTTCGGCAGCACCGACACGCCGATCCCGGCCTCGACCATGCCCAGGGAGGTGGACAGGTGGGTCACTTCGTAATGCCAGCTCAGCTTCAGGTTCTCACGGGCGAGGGCGCCATCGAGCAGGGTCCGGTTGCCACTGGTGCGATGCACGGTGATCAGCTGGTGCTGGGCAAGATCGGCCCATTCCACGCGGCGCTTGCGGGCCAGCGGATGATCGCGGCGGCAGGCCAGCACGAACGGGTCCTCGGCCAGTACATCGAAATCCAGGTTGGGATCGTTGGCACCCATGAAATTGATGCCGAACTCCACTTCGCCGCGTTCCACTGCCTGCAACCCCTCGGTGGCGGGAATGTCGAGGATGCGGAAGCGGACGTGCGGATGCGCGTCGTGGAAGCGTGCCATGACACTGGGCAGGAAGTAGAACGCCGCGGTGGGCAGGCAGGCGATGGTGACCGTGGCGCCGCGCGTGTCGTCGTGCCCGCGCAGCGAGAACAGCGAACCATCGAATTCCTCCAGCATGCGCCGTACCAGCGGCAGCAGGTTCTCGCCGACCGCGGTGGTGCTGACGCTGCGGGTGGTGCGTTCGAGCAGCGGTGAGCCGACGGCCTGCTCCAGCTTCTGGATCCGGCGGCTGAGCGCGGGCTGCGAGACGTGCAGGGTTTCGGCGGCGCGATGGAAGCTGCGCGTCTCGGCGACGAGCAGGAACGCGCGCAGATCGAGGATTTCGCAATTGATGCTCATACGGTATCAATCATCCAAAAATCAGCAATTCACAGATCAATCCGGCTCATGCCAGTATCGAATCACAGAGGGGTCATTCATCCCCTATACGCATCAATCTAGCACACGTATGTCGAACGATCTGCTCAGTATCCCCTGCGTCCTCATGCGTGGCGGCACGTCCAAGGGGCCGTTCTTCCTGGCCTCGGACCTGCCGGCCGACGCCGGCCTGCGCGACCAGCTGCTGCTGGAGGTGATGGGCTCGGGCCATCCGCTGCAGATCGATGGCATCGGCGGTGGCAATGCGCTGACCAGCAAGGTGGCGATCGTCAGCCCCGCCAGCCGCGCCGATGCCGATGTCGACTATCTGTTCGCGCAGGTCCGTGTCGAGCAGCGGGTGGTGGATACCACCCCCAACTGCGGCAACATGCTGGCGGCGGTCGGTCCCTTCGCGATCGAACGCGGACTGGTTCCTGCGCGCCACCCGCGCACCGAAGTGCGCATCCACAACGTCAACACCGGCAAGCTGATCGTGGCCACGGTGGAAACCCCGAACGGCCAGGTGGCCTACCGGGGCGACACGCGTATCGCGGGCGCGCCTGGCGCTGCCGCGCCGGTCCGCCTGGCCTTCCTAGATGCGGCCGGTGCACGTACCGGCCGGCTGCTGCCCAGTGGGCGGCCGCAGGATATGATCGACGGCATCGCCGTCAGCCTGGTGGATTGCGCGATGCCGATGATGATGGTGCGCGCGGCCGATATGGGTGTCCGCGGTGACGCCTCGCCGGCGGAACTGAACGCGGATCATGCGCTGCTGGCGCGGTTGGAAGCGATGCGCATCGAGGCGGGTACGCGCATGGGCATCGCAGACGCGGGCAGCAAGGTGATTCCCAAGCCAGTGCTGCTTTCCGCACCGCAGCAGGGCGGCGACCTGCAGGTGCGCTACTTCATGCCCCACCAATGCCACACCGCGCTTGCCATCACCGGCGCGGTCGGTCTGGCCACCGCCGCAGTCACGCCCGGCACCCTGGCCAACACTTTCGTCGGATGCCTGCCGATGCCGGGCAGCATTACCCTCGAACATCCGAGCGGCCTGCTGGAAGTGGGCCTGAGCCGCAGCTCGGACGATGCGCCGGTCGTTGCCAGCGTGGTCCGTACCGCGCGCCGCCTGTTCGAAGGGCGCGTGTTCGCGACTTCGCCTGCCACTGCCGAAACCCATTCCACCGAAGCCCGCCAATGGACCTCAGCGGCATGACCTGAAACCGGTCGGGGCCGCGCAGATGCGCGTGGCCAGGCCACTACAACGCAGATGCTTCACTCCTGGGAGGGATGATGTACAAGCAGTTCTTCATGGCCGCGCTGTGCGCGGCGAGCCTGGCCGTGTCCGGTTGCGGCAAAGACGATGCCAGCGGGGCCTCGGCGCCCGGCGGCGACAATGCGCCGGTGCGGATCAGCGTCGGTTCCTACAACCTCAACAACCTGCCGTTCTTCATCGCCGACGCCAAGGGCTACTTCAAGGACGTCGGCCTGCAGGTGAAGACCGAGAACTTCGCGCAGGGCGGCTCCAAGGTGCTGCAGGCCCTGGTCGCCAACTCGACCGACGTGGCGGTCGGCTTCTACGACCACACCATCCAGATGCAGGCCAAGCACAAGGACGTGGTCGGCTTCGTGCTGCTGTCGCGCAACTCGGGCCTGGTGATGGCCGGTCGCGAGGATGCCAGCTTCGATCCGGCGCGCCCGCAGACCATCAAGGGCCAGAAGATCGGCATTACCGCCCCGGGTTCGTCATCGGACTTCTTCGTGCGCCACTTCCTGGCCCAGCACGACATCCCGGTGGACAGCATCTCGCTGATCGGCGTGGGTTCTGGTGCGGCGGCGGTGGCGGCGCTCGAGCAGGGCAAGATCGACCTGCTGGTCAACTACGATCCGGCCGCGACCCTGATCACCGAGCGCAAGGTCGGCAGGATCATCATCGATGCGCGCAGCGACGAGGGGGCACGCCAGGTGTACGGCGGTCTCTATCCCACCTCGGTGATGTACGCCAACCGCAGCTTCCTGGAAGCACGTCCCGAAGCAGCCGAGAAGATCGCCCGCGCCGAGCAGATGGCATTGAAGTTCATCGCCGACAACAGTGCCGAGGACATCGTCGCTGCGCTGCCGGACAGCTACGTCTCCGGCGACCGCGCCACCTACGCGCGCGCCGTGGAGAACGCCCGCGCCATCTTCACCACCGATGGCCACTTCACGCCCGCGGACCTGGAAACGCCGTTGAAGGTGCTGCGCGAGTTCAACAAGGACGTGGCCAACGCGGACATTGACCTGTCCCGGACCTACACCAATGCCTTCGTCGAGCGCGCCAGCGCCGCGACGCAGGCAACCCAACCGTAAGCGGAGATAACCCATGGCCCTCAATGCCACCGTGCGCCAGTTCAATGGCGCACCGCAGCTGGAGCCCGCACAGACCATGGTCGCCATCAACAAGGTGACCATGTCCTTCGGTGACTTCACCGCCGTGCGCGATGTCGATATCCAGGTCGGTAATGGCGAGTTCCTCGCCATCGTCGGTCCCACCGGGTGCGGCAAGAGCACCATCCTCAATTCCGTGGCGGGCCTGCTCAAGCCCAGCGCCGGTGACGTGAGCATCGACGGACGCGCCGTCAATGGCGTGCAGGCGTCCGTCGGCTACCTGTTCCAGCAGGACGCGCTGCTGCCGTGGAAGACCGCCTTCCAGAATGTGGAACTGGGCCTGAAGTTCCGCGGCGTCGATGAAGCCGAGCGCCGGCAGAAGGTCACCACCTGGTTGGCCAAGGTCGGCCTGACCGGCTTCGAGCACCGCTATCCGCACCAGCTCTCCGGCGGCCAGCGCAAGCGCGTGCAGATGGCACAGGCATTGATCGTGGAGCCCAAGGTGATCCTGATGGACGAGCCGTTCTCGGCATTGGACATCCACACCCGCCATCTGATGCAGAACGAACTGCTGCGGCTGTGGCAGGAAGACCGTCGCTCGGTGATCCTGATCACCCACGACCTGGAAGAGGCCATCGCGCTGGGCGACCGCGTGGTGGTGCTGTCCTCGGGTCCGTCAAGCCGCGTGGTGCGCAGCTTCGATGTGGACCTGGAACGCCCCCGCAACGTTGCCGAGATCAAGCTCGACGAACGTTTTACCGACCTGTACCGCGACATCTGGGCCTGCCTGCGCGGCGAAGTGGAGAAGAGCTATGCACGCCAGGACTGACCGTTTCATCCAGATCGCACTGGTCATCGCCGTGTTCGGTGGCTGGGAAGGCGGCATCGCGCTGGGCTGGATCGACCCGTTCTTCTTCCCCGCGCCCACGGCCATCGCCCAGCAGGCGTGGAACTGGTTGTCGGATACCTCGTTCTACCAGCACGTGTACATCACCCTGACCGAAACCGCGCTGGGCTACCTCATCGGTACCGGGCTGGGCGTTGCAGGCGGTGTGTGGCTGGGCCTGAGCCGGCGCTCGGCGCGCATCCTCGATCCCTTCATCAAGGGCTTCAATGCCATCCCGCGCGTGGTGCTGGCGCCGATCTTCGTGCTGTGGCTGGGTCTGGGTCTGTGGTCGAAGGTGGCACTGGCGGTGACGCTGGTGTTCTTCACCACGTTCTTCAATGCCATGCAGGGCGTGCGCGAAGTGAACCCGGTGGTGCTGGCCAATGCCCGCATTCTCGGCGCCAGCCGCAGTGACCTGCTGCGTCACGTGTACTTCCCGGCGGCGGCGAGCTGGATCCTGTCCTCGCTGCGCACCTCGGTGGGCTTTGCCGTGGTCGGCGCGATCATCGGCGAATACCTGGGTGCCTCGGCCGGTCTGGGTTACCTGATCGCGCAGGCAGAAGGCAACTTCAATGCCGTGGGCGTGTTCGCCGGCATCATCATTCTGGCCGCCTTCGTGCTGGTCATCGATGCACTGCTCGACGTGGTCGAGAACAAGCTCATCACCTGGCGTCCGAACGCCCAGGCCCAGGCCACCAGCTGAGCCTGTCTGGCGCGCCGCTGGAATGATCCGGCGGCGCGCCCTTCCGTAATTCCCCCGCATCATCGCAACGGGCCAGCGCCAGGCCAGGGGGCCGGCTGGCTGGAGAGAACACCATGCATAGCCATCCCGTGCTGCCGCGTGCAGCGCTGACGGTCGCCCTTGGCCTGCTGCTGGCCAGCGGCCATGCCGGAGCACAGGCCGCCACAGCCCCACCGGCCCCGCTGAGCCAGGCCGAACTTGCCGCGCTGGTGCAGCAGCAGGCGCAGCAGATCCAGCAACTGCAGTCGCGACTGGATGCGCTGGAAGGCGTCGGTACGACCGTCGGCAACGCGGCGGCTGCCCCTCCTGCGCCTGCCCTGGAAACCCGTGTTGCGGCGTTGGAAACCCAGCAGTCCAAGGCGCCGAAGGTGTCGTGGTCGAAGGGCGCGCCGGAATTCAGCAGCGCTGACGGCAACGTGATCTTCCGCCCGCGCGGTCGTCTGTTCGTGGACGGCTCCAGCACCGACGGCTCGTCCAGCAGCGACCGCAACATCTCCGGTACCGAGATCCGGTCGGTGCGCCTGGGCGCGGAGGGCCGCTACGGCACGCTCGGCTGGGTGGTGGAGGGCGACTTCGCTGACAACGAGGTGGCGTGGAAGTCGGTGTATGCCACCGTGGACCACAGGCTGTTCGGCCTGCCTGCCGACCTCACCGTGGGCAACCGCCTCAACGACCGCGGCATCGATGGCTCCAGCAGCACCTCCAACACGCCGTTCCCGGACCGCAACGTGGTGGGCACGCTGATGCTGCCGCAGCGGGGCCTGTTCGGCGTCGGCCTCACCGAGCGCGTGTACGGAAAGGGCTGGCACGCCAGCCTGTCAGTGGCCGGCAACGACCTCAACAATGCCGGCGACAACAACGACAGCCAGACCTGGGCCACCCGCGTCCACTGGAACCCGATCGACAGCAAGGCCGCGACCGTGCATCTGGGGGCGTGGGCGTTCCACGAAGAGATCGCCGCAGGCTCCTCGGGCGTGCTGCGCAGCTCCGCCATTGCCGGCCACTTCAACGACCTGGTCAAGATCACACCGGGCACGCTGGTCGGCACCGATCGCAGCACCGCCTACGGTGTGGAAGCGGCGGGCTTCTTTGGCCAGGGCTGGGCCACAGGCGAGTGGGGCACGCGCAACCTGCGCGGCGCCGATGCCAGTGGCCGTTACGACCTCGATCACCAGGCCTGGGCGGTTTCCGCCGGCTGGTTCCTTGGCGGGGCCAGCCCGGCGTACTCGGGCAAGACCGGCACCTGGGGCCGGGTCAAGGTGGCCGATCCGGTCACCCGTGGCGGGCGGGGCGCATGGGAGCTGCGTGCGCGCTACGAAGATGTGGACTACTCGGAACTGCCGACCGGCGGCACCGGACATGCGTGGACGGTGGGTGCCAACTGGTATCTCAACGACTACAGCCGGGTGATGCTCGACGTGATCCGCTGGCAGACCGACAACCCCACCGGTGCGGTGCGCGGCAAGGACGAGGGCACGACGGTCAATACCCGGCTGCAGGTTGCGTTCTGAGTGAAGGCATCAAGCTGAACGGACAATGCCGGCCACGTGCCGGCATTGCCGTAAGGGGGGGGGGGCGGCTGGCGGTATGACGCCTTGAGTATGTATAATTCGTACATACCGAAGAGGGCCTACCCATGGAAGCCACTGTCGCCGAACGCGGTCAGATCACCCTGCCCAAGGCTGTGCGTGACGCCCTGGGCCTGACCAAGGGCACCCAGCTCAAGGTCGAACTGGACGGCAGCCGCATCATTCTGCGCAAGAGTGTTGACGACGCGATTTCACGGGCGCGCGGCAAGTTCGCGCTGGACGGCTTTGATTCCGCCGACGCCGCCGTACGCGCGGTGCGCGACGAGGACTAAGCCGTGATGATCGCCGTCGATTCCCCTGTGCTGGTCGAACTGCTGAGCAATGGCCCGCAGGCCGACGCCGTCGAGGCCTGCCTGCGGCAGAGCCTGGTCGGCGGCAAGGTGGTGGTGTGCGGGGCGACCCTGGCCGAAGTCTGCGCCAGCCTGCGCGGCGGGGCCGAGGTGCTGGAAGCGCTGGAAGAGATGGGCGTCCACTTCAACGCGCTGGAAGCCAAATCGGCATTGCGCGCCGGCGAGATGCATCGCCGCCACCGCCAGCGTGGTACCCAGCGCCGCAGCCTGGACGACTTCATGGTGGGGGCCCATGCACTGCTGCAGTGCGACGGGCTCATCACCTGGAACGACACGTTTTACCGCGACTACTTCAAGGGCCTGAAGCTGATCGTGCCGCACGCCTGAGCCCGTTGCATTCCTTTCACTGTTCCATAACCGCATTACCCGGGAGTTGTCATGTTGGAAGCCTATCGCCACCACGTAGCCGAGCGCGCCGCGCTTGGCATCCCGCCGCTGCCGCTGACCGCCCAGCAGACGGCAGACGTCATTGAACTGTTGAAGAACCCGCCGGCGGGCGAGGCCGAGTTCCTGCTCGACCTGCTGACCCACCGTGTGCCGGCCGGCGTGGACGACGCCGCCAAGGTCAAGGCCTCGTACCTGACCGCGATCGCGCTGGGCAGCGAGCAGAATCCGCTGATCAGCCGCGAGCGCGCCACCGAGCTGCTGGGCACCATGCTGGGCGGTTACAACGTGGCCCCGCTGGTGCAGCTGCTGGACGACGCCAGCGTCGGCACCATCGCCGCCGACGGCCTGAAGAACACCCTGCTGGTGTTCGATGCGTTCCACGACGTGCAGGACAAGGCCAAGGCCGGCAATGCCAATGCCCAGGCCGTGCTGCAGAGCTGGGCCGACGCCGAGTGGTTCACCAGCAAGCCGGAGGTGCCGGAGAGCCTGACCATCACCGTGTTCAAGGTGCCGGGCGAAACCAACACCGACGACCTGTCGCCGGCGCCGGACGCCACCACCCGTCCTGACATTCCGATGCACGCCCTGGCGATGCTGAAGAACAAGCGCGATGACGCGCCGTTCACTCCGGAAGAAGACGGCAAGCGCGGTCCGATCCAGCAGATCCTGTCGCTGAAGGAAAAGGGTCACCTGGTGGCCTACGTCGGCGACGTGGTCGGCACCGGCTCTTCGCGCAAGTCGGCGACCAACAGCGTGCTGTGGTGGACCGGCGACGACATCCCCTACATCCCCAACAAGCGCGCCGGTGGCGTGTGCCTGGGCGGCAAGATTGCCCCGATCTTCTACAACACCATGGAAGATGCCGGCGCGCTGCCGATCGAGCTGGATGTCTCGAAGATGGAGCACGGCGACGTTGTCGAGCTGCGTCCGTATGACGGCAAGGCACTGAAGAACGGCGAAGTGATCGCCGAGTTCGAAGTGAAGTCCGAAGTGCTGTTCGACGAAGTGCGTGCCGGCGGCCGGATTCCGCTGATCGTCGGCCGTGGCCTGACCGGCAAGGCGCGCGAAGCGCTGGGCCTGGCCCCGACCACCCTGTTCCGCCTGCCGGTGCAGCCGGCCGACACCGGCAAGGGCTTCTCGCTGGCACAGAAGATGGTCGGCCGCGCCTGCGGTCTGCCGGAAGGCCAGGGCATGCGCCCGGGTACCTACTGCGAACCGAAGATGACCTCGGTGGGCTCGCAGGACACCACCGGTCCGATGACCCGTGACGAGCTGAAGGATCTGGCCTGCCTGGGCTTCTCGGCCGACCTGGTCATGCAGTCGTTCTGCCACACCGCCGCGTACCCGAAGCCGGTGGACGTGAAGACCCACCACACGCTGCCGGAGTTCATCTCCACCCGCGGTGGCATCTCGCTGCGTCCGGGCGACGGCGTGATCCACAGCTGGCTCAACCGCATGCTGCTGCCCGACACCGTCGGCACCGGCGGCGACTCGCACACCCGTTTCCCGGTGGGCATTTCGTTCCCGGCCGGCTCGGGCCTGGTGGCCTTCGCCGCCGCCACCGGCGTGATGCCGCTGGACATGCCGGAATCGGTGCTGGTGCGCTTCAAGGGCCAGATGCAGCCGGGCGTGACCCTGCGTGACCTGGTCAACGCGATTCCGCTGTACGCGATCAAGTCGGGCCTGCTGACGGTTGCCAAGGCTGGCAAGAAGAACATCTTCTCCGGCCGCATCCTGGAAATCGAAGGCCTGCCGGAGCTGAAGGTCGAGCAGGCATTCGAGCTCTCCGACGCCTCGGCCGAGCGTTCGGCCGCCGGTTGCTCGGTGCGCCTGAACAAGGAACCGATCATCGAGTACCTGACCAGCAACATCACCCTGCTGAAGTGGATGATTGCCGAGGGTTACCAGGATCCGCGTTCGCTGCAGCGTCGCATCGAGAAGATGGAAGCCTGGCTGGCCAACCCGCAGCTGCTGGAGCCGGACGCGGACGCCGAGTACGCTGCTGTCATCGAGATCGACCTGGCCGACATCCACGAGCCGATCGTGGCCTGCCCGAACGATCCGGACGACGTGAAGACCCTGTCCGAAGTGGCCGGCGCCAAGATCGACGAAGTGTTCATCGGTTCGTGCATGACCAACATCGGCCACTTCCGTGCGGCCGCGAAGCTGCTGGAAGGCAAGCGCGACCTGCCGACCCGTCTGTGGGTGGCCCCGCCGACCAAGATGGACGCCTCCGAGCTGACCAAGGAAGGCGTTTACGGCACCTTCGGTGCGACCGGCGCGCGCATGGAAATGCCGGGCTGCTCGCTGTGCATGGGCAACCAGGCCCAGATCCGCGAAGGCTCCACCGCGATGTCGACCTCGACCCGCAACTTCCCGAACCGTCTGGGCCGCAACACCAACGTGTACCTGGGTTCGGCCGAGCTGGCCGCGATCTGCTCGCGTCTGGGCCGCATCCCGACCAAGGAAGAGTACATGGCCGACGTCGGCGTGATCGCCGCCAGCGGCAGCGAGATCTACCGCTACATGAACTTCGACCAGATCGAGGAGTACCAGGACGTGGCCAATACGGTCGCCGCCTGATGCGTTGAAACGAAAACCCCCGGCGAAAGCCGGGGGTTTTTTCATGCAGTGCGGAGCGTGCGTTCGTCGCTATTGCCCGCGGGCGAGGGCGAGCAGGCGCTCGGCGATCCGTTCCAGCGGCACCTGTTCCTCGGCCGCGCCGAGCTTGAACGCGGCGCCGGGCATGCCCCAGACCACACTGGTGGCTTCATCCTGCACCAGCGTCGGAGCGCCTGCCTGGCGCATTTCCAGCAGGCCGCGCGCGCCGTCATCGCCCATGCCGGTGAGAATGGCGCCGATGGCATTGCCCCCGGCACTCTGGGCCACCGAACGGAACAGCACATCGACCGCAGGCTTGTGCCGGTTCACGGCTGGGCCGTCATCGACGCGGCAACGCCAGCGCGCACCATCGCGGATGATCCGCAGGTGCCTGCCGCCCGGCGGCAGATAGGCATGGCCGGGCAGCACGGCTTCGCCGTCGCTGGCCTCGCGCACGGCCATCGCCGAATGCCGGTCCAGGCGTTCGGCGAAGGCGCTGCTGAAGCTGGCCGGCAGGTGCTGGGTCATCACCACCGCTGGTGCATCGGCGGGCAGGCCTTCCAGCACCACGCGCAGGGCTTCGGTGCCACCGGCTGACGAACCGATCGCAATCAGGCGGTCGGTGGTGCGGAACTGTGGTGCCACCGGGCGCGATGCCGGTGCCGCATCCAGGGTGAGTTTCGGTGCCGCAGCCCGCAGCAGCGGCCGCACCCGCGAGCGTGCGGCCATCTTCACCTTGCCGATGATTTCTTCGGCATAGCCCTGCAGTCCGCGCGCCACATCGAGCTTCGGCTTGGAAACGAAATCCACGGCACCCAGTGCCAGCGCCTGCAGGGTCGTGTCGGCCCCGCGCTCGGTCAGCGAAGAGATCATCACCACCGGCAAGGGATGCAGGCGCATCAGGTTTTCCAGGAAGGCCAGCCCGTCCATGCGCGGCATTTCTACGTCCAGGGTGATCACGTCCGGGGCGAGGCGCTTGATCTTCTCGCGTGCCAGCAGCGGATCGGCGGCGGTGCCGACCACGTCGATGGCCGGATCGCTGGAGAGGATTTCGGTCAGCATCTGCCGCACGACGGCGGAGTCGTCCACGATCAGGACCCGGCAGGGGGCGTTGCCGGTCAGGGTCATTCGAACAGCTCCACGCCACCGGTGACCGGGGCCCTGGACAGACGGGCACGCACTGCCGATTCGGTGGCGGCCACTTCCGCTTCGTGGGCATGTGGCAGGCGCTGCACGACCACGCGCCCGGTATCGGCAAAGAACCAGATCTTGCGTGGATGGATGCCGCACAGATCTTCGGCGATGATCGGAATGTGCTCGGCCTGCAGGTACTGGCGCACGAACTCGGCGTTGCGGGTTCCTACTGGATTGCTGGTGAAACCCTTGAGCACGTTGGCGCCGCCGAACACCTTGGCTTCCAGGCGCTTGCGGTGCGCGCCGCGCTTGAGCATGTCGTTGATGAGAAGCTCCATCGCATAGCTGCCGTAGCGTGCAGGCGCGCCGTCACCGGCATTGCCTTCCGGCAGCAGGAAATGGTTCATGCCGCCTATCTTCAGCACCGGATCGCGCAGGCAGGCAGCCACGCAGGAGCCCAGCGTGGTGGTCAGCGCAGTGGTGTCGTCGACCACCAGGTACTGGGTCGGCAACAGCTTGGCGGCGAGGGTCTGGAAGCGCGCGTCCTGGTAGCGCATCACCTCGTCGGTGCGCAGCGAGGCGTTCATGCCCCGGCCCCCTGCGCGCGGCGGTACAGGGTGCGGCCACAGGGCTGAATCAGATCGGCCGCGTGCAGGTAGTTCTCCGAGTGGCCGGTGTAGAGCAGCCCGTCATCGGTGAGATGCTGCACCAGCCGGCCAAGGATGGCGCGTTGGGTCGGCTTGTCGAAATAGATCATCACGTTGCGGCAGAACAGCGCATCGAACGGGCCGCCAACGTCGTAGCGCGGGGCAAGAAGATTCAGCGGGCGGAACTCGATCAGTTCGCGCAGTGCGGGCAGCACCCGGCACTGGCTCTCGTTGGGGCCACTGCCACGCTGGAAATACCGTCGGCGGAGCTCCGGATCGAGGCTGGCGACGCGGTCGATGGCGTACACGCCACGGCCTGCGGTGGCCAGGACCTGTGTGTCGACATCGGTGGCGATGATGCGGACCGGCGGCTTCAGGCTGCCGAACGCCTCGCACGCGGTGATCGCCATGGAGTAGGGTTCCTCGCCGGTGGACGCGGCGCAGGACCACAGCAGCAGCGGGGCGTGGCCGGAGCGCTGCCGCAGTTCCTCGCGCAGCTTGTCGAAATGGTGGGGCTCACGGAAAAAGGAGGTGAGGTTGGTGGTCAGGGCGTTGGTGAACGCCTGCCATTCGTCACCGCCCTCCTGTTCCAGATGGTCCAGGTACTGCTGGAAGCTGCGCATGCCGAGTGTGCGCAGGCGACGCGACAGGCGGCCATAGACCATGTCGCGCTTGGCGGGCGCGAGGGCGATGCCCACCCGCTGGTAGATCAGGTCGCAGACACGGCGGAAATCGCGGTCGGCGAACTCGAACTCGCGCGGACCGGTGACGATGGGGCTGGGACTATGCACGGGGGACGTGTCCATCGGCGTGGGCGGTGGCCGCAGCCACCGCGGGTTCTCAGAATTCCTGCCAGTCGCTGGCGACGACGGGGGGAGTGTGGGCGCGGCGGACCGGCGCGGCCGGCGCATGCGCGCGTGCCGTGTTGGCGGTCACCGTTGGTTCCACCCGTGCGGCCACCGCCTTCACTGCGGCGGCCACTTGGTTGTCGAGGCGGAAGATCGCCACGGCATCGGCCAGCTGCGCGGCCTGTTCCTCCATCGCCCGCGCAGCGGCGGTGGCTTCCTCCACCAGCGCGGCG